>NZ_JBEZXE010000026.1:14571-114123 GCF_040637885.1 Kitasatospora sp. NPDC028055
CCGTGACCGTGACGACCGTGGCGGCCGCTCGGGTGGCTTCAACCGTGACCGCGATGACCGTGGTGGCCGTTCCGGTGGCTTCGGTGACCGCGAGCGTTCCGGTGGCTTCAACCGTGACCGTGACGACCGTGGCGGCCGCTCGGGTGGCTTCAACCGTGACCGCGATGACCGTGGTGGCCGTTCCGGTGGCTTCGGTGACCGCGAGCGCTCGGGCGGCTTCAACCGTGACCGTGACGACCGCGGCGGCCGCACCGGTGGCTTCGGCGACCGTCCGGCCCGCTCCTTCGGCGACCGCCCGTCCTTCGGCCGGGACCGCGACGAGCGCGGCGGCAGCAACAGCCGTCCGTTCTCGCGCCGCGACGACCACCGCGCCGGTGGCCGTCCGCAGGCCGACCGCGGTGGCTTCAACCGTGACCGCGGTGGCTTCGGTGACCGTGACCGCGGTGGCTTCAACGGCGGCGGCTTCAACCGCGACGACCGCAAGCCGCGCTGGAAGAACTGACCTCGGACGAGGTCGTGCGGCCCGGTCGGTGATCGACCGCCGGCCGGCTGACTGAACCACACACGAAGGGCCCGCTCCGTCCCCCGGAGCGGGCCCTTCGTGTTCCCCCGATACCCCCCACACCTCGTTACCGCTCGCCCCCCGAGGTGTTGTTCTGGAAGTGAGAATAACCTGTGGCGCGCGCTGAGGGTAGTCCCGTAGCGTCACGGACATGAGCAGCAGACTGCACGACGTGGCACGGGAGAACGAGGAGATCGCCGCGCGGGGGAGCTACCGGACGGCCGGGGGCGAACTCGTGCAGGTGGGGGAGCAGTTGGCGGCCGCCCGGGCCGGCACGGTGTCGTACTCCCCGGAGGGGCTGGACGCGCTGCTGGCCGCCGGGGAGCGGGGGCCCGCAGGCGGGCCGGTGGAGGTCACGGCCGAGGGCAGCGTCGAGGCGGCCCGGCGGCTGGTCGCGGCCGGGCCGGTCGGGGTGCTGAACTTCGCCTCCGCCCGCAACCCCGGCGGCGGGTACCTGCGCGGCGCCCGCGCCCAGGAGGAGGACCTGTGCCGCAGCGCGCTGCTGTACAGCTGCCTGCTGGAGGCGCCGGACTACTACGAGGCGCACCGGGCCTCGACGGACCTGCGGTACAGCCACCGGGTCGTCGTCTCGCCCGGCGTGCCGGTGGTCCGGGACGGCCGCGGCGGCCTGCTGGCCCGGCCGTACCCGGTCACCTTCCTGACCTCGCCCGCCCCCAACGCCGGTCAGCTGGAACGGCGTTCGGCCGGTACGGACGTCCGGGGAGTGCTCGCCGAGCGGGCCGTCCGGGTGCTCGCGGCGGCGGCCCGGCACGAGATCCGCGCCCTGGTGCTCGGCGCCTGGGGCTGCGGGGTGTTCCGCAACGACCCGGCCCAGGTCGCCGAGGCCTTCGAGGGCGCGCTGGCCCGGTACGGGGGCGCGTTCGAGCGGGTGGTGTTCGCGGTGTGGGACCGCGCGCCGGTCTCGGCGAACCGGGCGGCCTTCGAGGCCCGGTTCGGTCCGGCGGTCGTCCCGTCCTGAACCGGCCGGGCGGCTCGGCGCTCGCGCGCCGGGCGGCTCAGCGCTTGCGGGCGGAGAGGCTCAGCGCTTGCGCGCGGAGAGCACCGTCGCGGCCGTCGAAGCCGCCGCGACCACCCCGGTGACGGCGAACACGGACGGCCAGGCGCCGATCCGCTTCGCCAGTGGGTGCGAACCGCCGAAGGCCGCCACGTACAGGCCGGTGAGCGCCGCCGCGGCCGCCGTGCCCGAGCTGCGGCGCCACTGCGCGGCCGCGCCGGCCCCGGCCACCGCCAGCACCGCGCCGCCCAGCTCGCGCCGGCCGCTCCAGCGGGCCACGCCGTAACCGCCGACCAGGCCGCTCGCCGCGGTCAGCGCGGCGGGCGCGGCGGATGCGAGCGCGTTCGGGACCTTCGCCATCGTCGACTCCACTCGTGGGGCTCGTAAGGACGTGTCGGCTTCCGACCCTAACCCGGTGAACGGAGCGGCCCGCCGGGGCCCCGGAGGACTCAGCCGAAGGCCGCCGCGGTGGGCACCCCCGGCACCGTGCGGGCCAGCAGCCGGGCCGCCTCCGCCGGGTCGAGCACCCGCTCCAGCCGGAGGTCCCCCGGGACCTCCGGGAGGAAGCGCCCGGCCGACCAGCTGCGCTCGTACGGCAGCGGCTCCAGCACCAGGGTGCGCACGCCGTCCAGCAGCGGGACGTCGCTGGGCGTGCCCTCGTTCCACAGCCAGGAGCCGTCCGGGGCGACCAGGTTGAAGGCGCCGGTGGCGGTGAGCCGGCGGCCGTCCGGGAACGCCGTCCGGGCCAGCGCCACCACCTCCGGGTCCTGCGGGAGGCCGGGCAGGTGGCCGCCGCCGATCAGCACGTCGGCGAGCAGGGTGTGCAGCTGGAAGGTGTCGCTCAGGCCGCTCATCCGCAGCAGGTAGCCGGTCCCGGTGGGGCGGTCGAGGACCAGCAGCGGTTCGTCGTCGAGCACCAGCGCCAGGTGGGTGAGGCCCTTGAAGTCGTGCCGCTCGCCGCGGTACCGGTCGAACAGCTCCAGCAGCACCTCGGTGACGCCCGAGGCGCGGGCCTCGGCCCGGACGGGCGGGTGCGCGTACACCGCCCAGGCGGCCTGCTGCCACAGGTGCAGCGTCCACCAGGCGACCACGGCCAGGTGCGCCTGCCGGGGGTCTAGGTGTTCCGGGTGCTCGATCCGGGCGTGCGCCTCGGCCGGATCGTCGGCCTCATGGTCCGGCAGCGGCCCGCCGCCGGTCCGCGCCCAGTGCTCGACCAGCCGCTGGGCACCGGTCAGCGCCCCGCGCAGACCGGCCAGCACCGGGCCGGCACAGGCCACCGGATCGGCACCGGACTCCACGCAGGCGCCCACCACCATCGCCAGGTGCGCTCGGGGGAACGGCGGTGCGTCCGGCAGCAGCGCGGCCAGCCGGGGGCCGGCCGCCCGCCGCTCGGCCGGGTCGGCCGGGCCGAACAGCCCGCCGACCCTGCTCAGGGCCGGGCCGAAGCCCTCGTCGTCACCGACCGCGACCACCGCCTCCAGCTCGGCCACCGCCTCCAGGAGGGTGGGCTGCTGACGGGTCGGCGGAACGTTCTGGGTGGACATCCGCCGCAGCATAGGCGCAGCCGGCCGGGCTGTCAGCCGCGGGTGCGAGCTGGGGTGTCAGCCGTGGGTGCGGGCGGGGCTGTCAGCCATGGGTGCGAGACTGCGGCCATGACGGACAGCGCCCCTGACAGCACGGCCGACCGGGCGGTCACCGACGGCCGCTACCGGATCCGCAACGTCGGCAGCGGCCTGCTGCTGGAGGTCGCGGAGGCCTCCCGGCGCAGCGGCGCCCGGATCCGCCTCGGCGCGGCCGACGGCACCGACGCCCAGCTCTGGCGGCTCACCGCCGTCCACCCGGGCGGCGCGCTCTTCCACATCGAGAACGTCAACAGCGGCAAGCGCCTGGACGTGACCGGCGCCTCCCCGGACGACGGCGTTCCCGTCCAGCAGTGGTCCGCCAACGCCTTCGGCGCCCAGGAGTGGCTGCTGGAGGCCCACGTGGACGCCCCGGGCACCTACACCGTCACCAGCTTCATCAGCGGCAAGCCGCTGACCGCCACGGACGCCGGTGTCCAGCAGTGGGAGGACACCGACGCCCCGACCCAGTGGTGGCGGTTCGAGCGCCAGGACTGACCCCCGGGGAGCCGGGGCCTGCCCCGGGGCCGGGGGCCTGACCCGGGGCCGCCGCCCTCAGGCCGAGAGGTTGGCCCGGAGGGCGGCGAGCTCGGCCTCGGTGGTGCCGTGGGCGGCGAGGTAGGCCGGGACGGTGCCGTGGTGGGTGCGGATCCAGGCGAGGGAGGAGGCGATGAGGTCGGCGTCGACCGGGCGGGAGACCCGCTCGGTGCCGGTCTCGTCGATGTACGGGGTGGGGCCGTCCTCCAGGCCGAGGCCGGCGTTGGAGCGCAGGAAGTCGGCGGTGATGTCGGCGTCCGAGGCGCCCAGCAGGGACTGCAGGACGGCGACGGTGAGGCCGGTGCGGTCCTTGCCGACGGCGCAGTGCACGATCGCCGGGACGGCCTCCGGTGCGGCCAGCCGGCGGATCACGGCGGCCAGCGAGGGGCCGGCCGTCTCGGGCATGAAGGTGTAGAGCGCGGCCTGGTCCTCGGGCCACGGCCGGTCGAGGTCCTCGCGGTTGGCGGGCAGGGTCGGCAGGTTGAGGGACTCGTGGTCGAGGCCGTGCCGCTGGTCCGGCCAGACCTCCAGCTCGAACGGGCTGCGCAGGTCGATCACCGTCCGCAGGCCGAGCTCCTTGAGCTTCCGGGCGCCCTCCTCGGTGAGCGTGTGGAGGGAGCCGGAGCGGTACAGGACGCCCCGGCGCAGGGCGCCGATCCCGCCCGCGTCACGGAAGTTGCGCACACCGGCGATGTCGATGAAGGCAGCGGTCATGGCCCCACGGTACGGGCGCGGACGGAGCGGGGGGAAGGAAACCGGAGAGGACCGTTCGCCGAATCCCCGCCCCCCGGCCGGGGCCGTCAACGCCCGCCGGAGACCTCCAGGAACGCCCCCGTGGTGTACGAGGCGGCCGGGGAGAGCAGGAACAGGATCGCCTCGGCGACCTCCTCCGGCTCCCCGCCGCGCCGCATCGGCAGGCCCGGGGCGACCCGGTCGACCCGGCCCGGTTCGCCGCCGAGCGCGTGGATGCCGGTGTGGATCAGGCCCGGGCGCACGCAGTTGACCCGGATGCCCTCGGCCGCGACCTCCAGCGCCAGGCCGCGGGTCATCGAGTCCACCGCGCCCTTGGCCGCCGCGTAGTCGACGTACTCGTTCGGCGAGCCGATCCGGGAGGCGGCCGAGCCGACGTTGACGATCGCGCCGCCGCGGCCGCCGTACCGGGTGGACATCCGGCGGACGGCCTGGGCCGCGCACAGGAACGGGCCGGTGATGTTCGCCGCCCAGATCCGGTTCAGCCGCTCCTCGTCGATCTCCTCCAGCCGGCACTGCCGCTCCAGCGTGCCCGCGTTGTTCACCAGCCCGGTGAGCGGCCCGAGTTCGGTGTCCACGGTGGCGAACAGCCGCTCCACCTCGGCGCTTCGGGTGACATCCGCCCGGACGGCGATCGCGGTGCCGCCCCCGGCCCGGACGGCGTCCACCACGGCGGCGGCCGAGGCCTCGTCCGTACGGTAGTTGACGCACACCCGGTAGCCGCGGCGGGCGGCCAGCAGGGCGGTGGCGGCGCCGATGCCGCGGCCGGCGCCGGTGACGAGCAGGACTTCGTCGGTGCTGGTGTTCGACATGGGCCGTACGCTACCCGGCCGGCCACCCCCGCGCGGCGGCCTCCCGCAACGCGGCGACCTTGGGGGCGCGGCTCCTCGGCGAGTCGAGGCTGAACCCGCGGGCGTCGCCCAGCTCGTCCCGGACGAACGCCTCGGTGCGGGCCACCGCGGCGCGCAGCGCGTCGTCCGGCGGGACGAAGGACTGGTGGACGATCTCGGCCCGCTCGGTGTCGTACTCCCACAGGCCGACGATCCGGCCGCGGTCCAGCACCAGGTGGGTCTGCGGGTCGGTCTCGCCGCCGAAGGTGCGCCCGGCCCGGCCGGCGGGCAGCGGGCGGGCGGCGTCGGCGGGGTCGAGCAGCCGGGACAGGTCGCGGTGCAGCAGGTGGATGCCGTCGATGCCGGCCAGCAGGGTGTAGTGCGGTTCGGCCGGCCGCTCGAACCCGGCGAACTCCTCGGCGAGTTCGGGCGGCAGCAGCAGGTCCGAACCGGGGGCGACCGGCACCGGGCCGGCCTCGGCGACGGCCCGGCGGGCGGTGGCCGCGGAGAAGCCGGAGAACCAGCGGAAGTGCCCGAGGGTGGCCGGCCCGGCCCAGGAGAAGTAGCGGCGGGCGAGGTCCACGGCGTCCCCCGCGACCGGCTGGTCCCAGCCGACGTAGCCGTAACGCTGCTGGTCCAGGCGGCCGTTGACGGGCACCCGGCGGATCCGGCCGCGCGACTGCAGCAGTCCGAGGGCGAGCGGCAGGGTGGTGGCCAGGCCGCGCTTGCGGCCCGGCTCGCCGAGCGCCCGGACGGCGTCGCCGACCGCCGCCCGGATCGTGGCCGGATCCAGCGGCCCGCCGTCGGCGAGCGCCCGCTCGACGGCCAGGCAGAGCTGCTCCACCTCGTCCCGGCCGACGCCCAGGTGCTTCGCCGCGGCCGCCAGTTCGCCCTCCGGGGCGGCCGCGCCGACCGCCAGGCCGAGCGCGAAGTCGGCGGCCGGCAGCAGGTACGTACAGCCCCGGGCGGACGGCAGCTCGTGCACCGAGAGCTCGGCCACCGCCGCGTCCACGGCCGCCCGCCCCAGCCCGGCCCGGGCGAACAGGCCCAGGTACGGGGCGGCGCCGCCGACCGAGCGGGCCCAGCCGGTCGCGGCCAGCACCTCGGCGGCGGACGCGCCGGGGTGCGGGCGGTCCAGCCACTGCCGGTGCGACCACCAGGCCCGCAGCTTCTCGACACCGACGGCTTCCGGGCGGGGATCGTGCTCCATGGGCCCAGTATCGGCGGCCGGGCGGGCCCCGGACCGGAAATCGCTCGCCCGGCGCGGCCCGTTCCGGGGAGGATGCGGTACCCGGCGGAACCGGTGATCGAGAGGAGGACGCATGACCGACGCACCCGGCACCGTGCCGCTCTCCGGCACTGTGCTGCTCTCGGGCACCGTGCTGCTCTCCGGCATCGTCGGCTCCACCGCCTACGGCTTCGCCCACGCGGGCTCCGACGTCGACCGGCTGGGGCTGTTCGCCGTCCCCACCGAGGAGTTGCACGGCCTGCACCGCCCGGCCGAGTCGCACGTCACCACCGAGCCGGACGTCACCCTGCACGAGGCCGCCAAGTGGTGCCGCCTGGCGCTGTCCTGCAACCCGACCGCCTCCGAACTGGTCTGGCTGCCCGAGGAGCTGTACGAGACCGCCACCCCGCTCGGCCGGGAACTGGTCGCGATCCGGTCGAGCTTCCTCAGCGCCCCCGCCGTCCGCCGGGCCTATCTCGGTTACGCGGACCAGCAGTTCCGCAAGCTGCTGACCCGGGACACCACCGACCCGGCCACCCGCCGGCGGGCCGCCAAGCACGCCCGGCACCTCGTCCGGCTGGTCGAGCAGGCCGTCCGGCTGCACCGCACCGGCCGCAACCTGATCCGGCTGCCCGACCCCGAGCGCGTCCGCGAGCTCGGCGAACGCATCGCCGATCGCCCCGCCACCGCCGAACAGCTGCTCGCCGAGGCCGCGGACCGGCTCTCCCGCCCCGGCGTCCTGCCCGACGCGCCCGACCCCCGCCCCGCCGAGGCCTGGCTGCGCCGCGTCCGCGCCGCCCACTACGCCCCGCCCCGGGCCGCAGCCCCGGCACCCGGCGCGCCCACCCAATCCACTGGCGGAGCCCTGGGGCCCACCGGGTAGGATCGCCGTGGCCCTCTCCACCCGGGATCCTCCGGGGCGCAGGGCCGCGGGCCACTAGCTCAATTGGCAGAGCTGCGGACTTTTAATCCGTAGGTTCAGGGTTCGAGCCCCTGGTGGCCCACCGACGAAGGAGCCAGGTCAGACCTCAACTGACCTGGCTCTTTTTGCTGTTGCCGTTTCCTCGTGCCCGGTGCCGGAGCCTTGTGCTGCCGTCATTTTGTCCCCTTTGCCCCCGAGCGGGGACGGAGCGGGGACAGAGCCCCCGAGACATCCCCTCCGGGCCACCTGCCACCCACGTCCCCGTCCCTCCGTCGAAGCGGGGCTCCGACGGAGGGACCACCGCCATGGTGCTGATCCCGGGCGAGCTGCTGCTGCTCCCCGCCGTCGACGCACGCCCGACCAGCGCGGACCGGGGTGAAGGCCCCCATCTGGATTGAGTGAGGGAGACTCAACTACCATGAGGCCATGGGACCTTTGAAGCCTGATCCAGCGCAGTTGGTGATCGGACTCGTCTGCTTCTTCCTGATATTCGGAATCCTCGGAGCGGTGCTGCTGCCGCGGATCGAGAAGGTGCTGGGGGAGCGGCGGGACGCCACCGAGGGGGGTGTCGAGCGGGCCGAGGAGGCGCGGGCGGAGGCCCGGCGGGTGTACGAGGAGTTCCAGGCGGAGCTCCTCGCAGCGCGGCACGAGGCGGCGGCGATCCGGCAGACCGCCACCGAGGAGGGGGCGGCGCTGATCGCGCGGCTGCGGGCCGAGGGGCAGGCGCTGCGGGACGGGATGCTGGCCGAGGCCCAGGTGCAGCTGGCGGCGGACCGGGTGCTGGCCGAGGCCGAGCTGCGGGAGGACGTGATCCGGCTGGCCACGGAGCTGGCGGGGCGGGTGATCGGCGAGCCGGTCGCCGAGCTGCCGCGGACCCGGGCGATCGCCGACGAGTTCTTCGCCGCGCAGGACGCCAGGGCGAACGCCGGCGCCTGACCTCCCGGAGCGCCGGGAACTTCCCCACCAATGGCCCGGGCCCCGGGCAGTGGATCAGCCACTGCCCGGGGCCCGGGCCGTTCTGCCGGGAGGCCGCCGGGCCCCCGCTGCGCATGCGTACGCCCGGGCCCGGGGCCGTGCGTAAACGGGGATTTCAGTATGTACCGGGCCTCCGCACGCGTGGTCGAATGACCGGGTAGTCGCTGGTGCCGGGGGCAGGCGGCCGGCCCGGGCGGGGTACCGGAAATCCCGGGACATCCCTTCGCGCACGGGCCGGAAAATACCTCGTCCTGACAGAACCTGGCAGACCGAGGAATAAGAGGTAACCGTGGCCGAGCATTTCCTTTCCGCCTATCTCACGCCGCCGGGGCCGGGTGCGGTCTTCTCGGTCCGGCACGACCAGAACGTCGCGCTGTGGCGCCGGGACGGGGCGGACGTCGAACTCGTCCGGGTCTGGGAACTGGAGCGGGTCAGCGGGCAGAAGCACCATTTCTGGCCGCTGTACACCGAGAGCCGCTCGGCGGCCTTCCTGTCGGCGCTGCTGGCCGAGGAGGGGCTGACCCTCGACGACGTCACCGCCACTTGGGGCACGCCCGGCCTGCCGAAGGCGCAGCCGGTGCCCAAGCCGGCCGGGGCCGAGGACTTCCCGCTGCACAGCCTGGCGCACCTGTTCAGCGGCGTGCTGCGGGACGTCCCGCTGTTCCGCGAGGGGCAGATCGTCGGCCTGGCGATCGACGCGCTGCCCGACTACGCCCAGGAGAGCCGCCCCAACCCGTACTGGTACGCGGGCTGTGTGGTGAAGCAGGGCGAGATCACCTTCGAGCCGGTGGAGTCCCCCGGGCCGCTGTACACCGCGGCCGAGACGGTGTTCGGGCTGGAGCCGGGCTCGCTGATGGCGCTCGCCTCCGCCTCGACGGCCGCGATCGAGTTCGACGCCGAGGCCGCGATCGCCGGGGTCACCTTCTTCGGCGGCTCGGCGACCCAGCCCTGGAAGGCCGCCCACGACCTGGTGCGCTCGGTGGTGGACGCCGCCGAGGAGCAGCTCGCCGACGCGGAGCTGGACGACTCGCTCAGCCGCGAGGACCACCTGCGCAGCGCCGTGATGAAGGTGATCCAGCGCTGCTGCGAGGGCGTCGCGATCCGCAACGTGGAGCGGCTGCTGGAGGTCGGCGGCATCCGCGCCGAGGACACCCACCTGGCCACCACCGGCGGCTACGCGCTCAACTGCCCCACCAACACCCTGCTGATGGACCGCTTCGGCTTCCGCGGCCTGGTCACCCCGCCGTGCGCCAACGACTCCGGCCAGGGCATCGGCCTGGGCCTGCTCGGCCTGTACGGGGCCGGCGCGCTCGACGGCTCCGGGCTGCGGATCACCTCCCCGTACTACGGCCGGGACGTCCTGGACACCGAGGAGGCGCTGGCCGAGTTCGCGCCGTGGATCGTCTCGGTGACGGACTTCGAGGACGAGCGCTTCGTCGCCGACGTCTCGGACGGCGTGGTCGCCTGGGTGGACGGCCGGGCCGAGCTCGGGCCGCGCGCGCTGGGCCACCGCAGCCTGCTCGGCGACCCGCGCTCGCCGAAGGTCAAGGACCTGCTGAACGAGTACAAGCGGCGCCAGTGGTGGCGGCCGGTCGCGCCGATGGTGATGGCCGAGCACGCGGGCGACTGGTTCGCCTCCGACCGCGAGTCGCCGTACATGCTGGAGGCCGTGCAGGTCCGGCCGCAGGTGCGGGAGCTGGTGCCCGCGATCGTCCACCTGGACGGCTCGGCCCGGCACCAGACCGTCACCGCGGCGTCCAACCCGCGGCTGCACCGGGCGCTGGACGCCTTCCGGGCCGCGACCGGGGTGCCGATCCTGTGCAACACCTCGCTCAACGACAAGGCCGAGGCGGTCGTCGACCAGGCCGCGCAGGCGCTCAACTTCTGTGTCCGCAAGGGCGTTTCGGTGCTCTATCTGAGCGGGCGGCGGGTCGAGCTGCGGGCCGAGCCGGTGCCGACCGCCGGGGTGCCGGCGCCCGTGGCCCCGACCGAGCCGCGGCCGCGGGCGCTGGAGCACTTCGCCGGGCAGGAGGCGGACCGCGACGCGCTGTGGCAGGGCTGGCTGGACGCCGGCTACACCGTCGAGGGCATGTACCACCTCTCGCGCAGCCACCAGCTGCGCGCCGAGCAGGAGCTGTCCACGCCGGAGCGGGTGAACCTGCTGGCGGCGTACCGGGCGAAGGTGGACCCGTCGTTCTCCGGGCTGGTGAACAACTTCGTCCGCACCCACGGGCCGGGCGGCTCCTTCGTCGACCCGTCCACGCTGACCGGGGCGTTCGGGGTGATCAACCCGCTGCGCAAGGGCCGCTGAGCAGAGGTCGCTGAGCCGTCGCCGAACGGGTCGGGGGGTGGGGCTTTCGAAGCCCCACCCCCCGACCCGTTCCCGCTGCTAAGCCTCCGGGCGCCATCGTCAGTAGCGCGGCTTCCGGGTCAGCGCCAGGCCGCCCAGCAGGAAGGCCACCCCGAGCACGCCGGCGACCACCGCGGAGGTGGTGTCGGCGGGCTTGTGGCTGGCGTCCATCACGGCGGTGACCAGGCCGGCGACGGCGCTGATGTAGCAGAAGATGGTGATGAAGATCTTCACCTTGGGGTGCATGGAGGTGTTCCTTTCCGGTTTCCGGGAGGGGTGTGGTGCGGTCAGGCGGTTTCCTGCGGTCCGCGGCCCGCGGGTGCGGTCGCGGCGGCGGTGAGGCCGAGCAGCATCACCCAGGCGTCGGGGTCCGACCGGAAGCGGTTCCAGCGGTCCGCCGCGAGGGCGAGTTCGGCCAGCGAGAGGACGCCCCGGGCGACCAGCGGCTCCAGGCGCCGCGGGCCGAGCTGCGGGGCGAAGGCGTCGGTCGGGTGGTCGTCGTTGGTGGTGGCGAACGGGCGCAGCACCGGCCGCTCGAAGCCGGCCGCGCGCAGCAGCCGGGGGAGCCGGCGCCCGATCGAGCGGTCGCCGCCGTCGGCCCGCTGGGCGGCGGCCATCTTGGCGTGCACGCCCGCGAGTTCGGGGTACGAGGGCTCGGCGGCGCCCCACAGCGCGGAGTCGACCTCGGTGACGGCGACGGTGCCGCCGGGGCGCAGCACCCGGCGGACCTCGGCGAGCACCGCGACCGGGTCGGGCACGTGCTGGAGGACGTAGCGCAGCAGGACGAAGTCCACGCTCGCGTCCGGCAGCGGCAGTTCGGCGCCGTCGGCGACCAGCAGGGTCACCCCGGGGCCGGCCGCGTGGGCGAGCAGTTCGCCGTCGATGTCGGCGGCGACCAGTTCGGTGCCGGCGGGCAGCGCGGCGCGCAGCCGGCGGGTCACCGCGCCCGGCCCGGCGCCGAGTTCGAGCACCGTGCGGGCCGAGGACAGGCCGAGCTCGCGCAGGATGCGCAGCTCCTCGGGGAAGGAGAGCGCGGCCTGCGCCTTCAGCCGGTCGAGTTCGGCGGCGAGGCCGCCGCCGGTGGTGCGGGCGGGGTCGTAGGAACCGCCGACCGGTCGTACGGACGTGCTCATCGGGGCCTCGCGATCATCGTCATGCCGTGCTTGGGGCGGAGGGTGACCAGGGCCTCGGGTTCGACCGGGAAGCCCTCGACCAGCTCCAGCCGGACGGACTGGAGCAGGGAGGCGAGCACCAGGACGGCCTCCAGCATCGCGAAGTGCTGGCCGACGCAGATCCGGTCGCCGCCGCCGAACGGCAGGTAGAGGTGGCTGGGCAGGTCGGCGCCGTCGAAGCGGTCCGGGAGGTACGCGTCCGGCCGGTCCCAGTAGTCGGGGTGGCGGTGCAGCACCCACTGGCTGACGCAGACCAGGGTGCCGGGCTCGACGTGGTACCCGCCGATGACGTCCGGCCCGACGGCCCGGCGGGAGATCAGCCAGACCGGCGGGTAGAGCCGCATGGCCTCCTGGATCGCCCGCCGGCAGGCCGGGAGCGCGGCCAGGTCGGCGGCGGTCGGCGGGCGGCCGCCGAGGACGCGGTCGACCTCCTCGCGGACCTTGGCCAGCTCCTCGGGGTGGCGGTCGAGCAGGTAGAGGGTCCAGGTCAGGGACTTGGCGGTGGTCTCGTGGCCGGCCATCACGATGGTCAGCACCTGGTCGCGGAGGTCCTCGTCGGAGACCAGGTGGTGGCTGGACATCAGGGTGTCCAGCAGGTCGCCGCCCGCTCCGGCGGCGCCCCCGCCCGTGCTGCCCCCGCCCGTGCCCCCGCCCGTGCTGCCCCCGCCCGCGCCCCCGCCCGTGCTGCCCCCGCCCGCGCGGCGGGCGGCGATCAGGGTGCGGGTGACGGTGTTGAGGAACACCCGGGCGCGGCCGAAGTCGGCGTACCGGCGGGCGGTGTCGGCCGGGTCCGGGTCCGGGGTCGGTACGTAGTGGCCGATGCAGCGGTTGACGGCGTCCACCGCACGGGCGAAGCCCTCGCCGATGCCGTCGAGGTCGGCGCCCAGGATGGCGTGGGTGAGGATGCCGAGGGTGAGCGCGGTGAGGTGCTGGTCCACCTCCAGCGGGGTGCCGGCCTCGATGGCGGGCCGCCAGCGCTCCAGCATCCCGGCGGTGGCGTCGGTGACGATGCCGTCGAAGGTGCGGACGGCGGTGGGGCGGAACGCGGGCGCGGTGAGGTGCCGCTGGCGGGCCCAGTCGGCGCCGTTGCTGGTCAGCAGCCCGTTGCCGAGCAGCGGGCGCAGCATGGCGTCGTCCGGGGTGCCCTCCTTGGTGTAGTTGGCGCCGTTGTCCTTGAGGACGTGCCGGGCGTACTCGGGCCGGTTGAGCAGGTAGACGGTGTCGCCGTCGGCACGGTGCCGGGTGACGTCGCCGTAGCTGCGGGCCAGGCCGGTGATGAAGTCGAGCGGCGACTCCCTCATCAGCGCCATGTCGATGTCGTCGGCAGGGCCTGGCGGGACGGTGTGCGTAGGCACGGTGCGGACCACCCCCGTGTTTCCTCTCGGTGCTCACCCGGGACTTCCGGAATGCGTACGCGCCCGGCGAACACGTACGTACGCATTTCCCGTCGATTTCCCGGTACGCATTCGGATGCGTATGTCGATACGTATTCTGATGCGTATTCAAGGGCGCGGGACGCCTGAAATCTACCGCACCGGCCGCACGTGCTCAATACTTAGTCCGGGCACCGGAAGTGAGGTCTTGGCGGCCAATTGCGGCCGTGTCATTCTTCATTCGTCGGCAGCGCCGGGAAGCACGAAAGTGCCGAGGCCGGCCGACGGCCAACCGGAAACCAGAGAAAAGGAAATTCTCATGGCTTTGGACCAGAGGAAGCGGGCCGAGTTCGTCAACGGCTACACCCGCGCCCTGATCAGCGCCTGGTCGAGCGAGGAGTACGCGGCCCGCCTGCGTACCGACGCCCGCGCCGCCCTCGCCGAGGCCGGCCTGGAGCTCCCGGCCGACGCCGAGATCGTCATCGTCCAGACTGCCGCCGAGGGCGAGCAGGAGGGCAACCTCGAGGTGCAGGTCGAGCTGTACGAGATCGGTCTGGCGACCGGCCGTTACGAGTTCCACATCCCGGAGACCCCGCAGATCGACACCGCCGAGCTCAGCGAGGGCGACCTGTCGGACATCGCGGCCGGCGGCAACTCCTGCTGCTGCCCGTGCTGCTGCTGCACCTGATCCAGCCGGGAAACCCGCAAGCCGGGCAAGGCGCCCGGCCGGTCGACCTGATGACCAGGCCGACCTGATCACCCCACCAAGGAGCGATCCACAGTGGCGACTGCCGTCGGGGAACACCCCGTCTCAGTCCGCGGCCTTCGCAAGAGCTACGGCGACTGGCACGCGGTCCAGGGTCTGGATCTGGACATCCACCAGGGTGAGGTCTTCGCCCTGCTCGGGCCGAACGGCGCGGGCAAGACGACGACCGTCGAAATCCTGGAAGGAGTCCGCCAGCGAACCGGCGGTGACGTGCGGGTCCTCGGCTGCGACCCAGCCGAGGACCGGCGCGACTGGCGCGCCAGGATCGGGGTGGTCCCGCAGACCACCGGCGCCTACTCGGACCTGACGGTCCGTGAGGTGGTCGAGCACTTCGCGGCGTTCTACCCGAACCCGCTCCCGGTCGGCCAGGTCATCGACATGGTCGGACTGGGCAAGCACGAGAAGAAGCAGAGCACCGACCTCTCCGGGGGACAGGCCCGTCGGCTCGACGTCGCGGTGGGCATCGTCGGCGACCCGGACCTGATCTTCCTCGACGAACCCACCACCGGGTTGGACCCGGTGGCTCGCCGGGAGGCCTGGGACCTGGTCCGCTACTTCTCCGAGCGCGGTCGTACCACCGTGCTCACCACGCACTACCTCGACGAGGCCGAGGCGCTGTGCGAGCGCGCCGCGGTGATCGTCGCCGGCCGGGTGGTCCAGTGCGGGCCGCTGGCCGAGTTCGGCGGCCGAACGCAGACTCCGACCACGGTCTCCTTCCGGATTCCGCCGGAGCTGGCCGGCCGCACGCTGCCGTCGTTGCCACCCGGGGCCGACCCGGCCCCGGTGGGCGCGGACGGCGTGCTCAGGATCGGCACCCACGCCCCGACCGCGCTGCTCGCGGCGCTGGTCCCGTGGGCGCACCAGGCGGGGGTGGGCGAGCTGCCCGAACTGCGGGTGCACCGGCCGACCCTGGAGGACGTGTACCTGGACCTGATCAGGGAGCACGCCGACGGCACCGACCGCGGCGCCGACACCACCCAGCTCATCTCCGAGGCGGGCACGCGATGACCCTCACCCAGCCCAGCACGACCGCCCCGGTCACCGGCACCCCCCGGGCGGCCCGGCACACCGGCCGGCTGCCCGGCATCTGGCGGGCCGGCGCGGCCCGCTCGAAGGTCGAACTGCGCGCGTTCTTCCGGAACAAGCAGTCGCTGGTCTTCACCCTGATGTTCCCGGTGATCCTGCTGGTCGTCTTCGGCTCGATCTTCTCCGGGAAGGTGGCCGGCACCGACACCGACCTCAAGCAGGTGTTCATGGCCGGCATCATCGCCGCCGGCGTGATGAGCACCTCCTTCTCCGGCCTCGCGATCAACATCGCGATTGAGCGCGACACCGGCACCGTCCGGCGGCTCGCGATGACCCCGATGCCCAAGTCGGCGTACTTCGTCGGCAAGCTGGTGCGGGTCATCGTCACCACCGCGCTGGAGGCCGTGCTGCTGATCGGCATCGCGCTGGCCCTGTTCGGGCTGCCGCTGCCCAGCACCCCGGAACGCTGGTTCACCCTCGGCTGGGACCTCGCGCTCGGCACCGTCGCCTGTGCGATGGCCGGCGCCGCCTACTCGGCGCTGATCCCCAACAGCCGGTCCGCGGCGGCGATCGTCACCCCGGTCTTCATGGTGCTGCAGTTCATCTCCGGCGTGTTCTTCCCGTTCGGCCAACTCCCCGCCTGGATGCAGACGGTGGCGGCGTTCTTCCCGGTCAAGTGGATGGCCCAGGGCTTCCGCTCGGTCTTCCTGCCGGACTCCTTCACCGCCGTGGAGCCCGCCGGGAACTGGGAACTGGGCCACATCGCCATGGTCCTGGTCGCCTGGTCGCTGGCCGGCCTGGTGCTGACCGCCTTCTCCTTCCGCTGGCGCGGACCCCGGGTCCGCTGAGACCTCCTCGGAGCTGGAACATGACGACGGCACCGGTGCGCCTGCCGGAGCACCTGATCCACCCGTTCGCCCCCGCCGGGCGGGCGAACCCGCACCCGGCGTACCGGTGGCTCCGGGCCAACGACCCGGTCCACCACGACCCCGCGTCCCGGCTCTGGCTGGTCACCGCGCACGCCGACTGCGCGACGGTGCTGCGCGACCCGCGCTTCTCCGCCGCCCAGGGCCAGCGGGAGCGCGCCCGCGAGGACGCCCTGCCGCCGTCCATGCTCACCACCGACCCGCCGGACCACCAGCGGCTCCGGGCCCCGGGGGCGCTGCTCCTGGGGCCGGCGGCCGTCCGCTCCCTCGCCGACGGGCTCGCCGCGGACGTGGACGCGCTGCTCGACCGGCTGCCGGACGGCGGGCGGGTGGACGCCGTCGCCGACCTCGGCCGGCCGCTCGCCACCGCCGTGTACGCGCGGCTGTTCGGCCTGCCCGCAGCCGAGTTGAAGCGCTTCGAGGCGCTCGCCCGGGCCGCCTCCGTCAACCTCGACCCGATGGTGCCCCCGGCCCGCGCCGCCCTCGGCCGCAGCGCCGCCACCGCGCTCACCCACTACCTGGACGGCCACACCGCCCGGGTCGAGGGCCGGGACGTCCCGCTGGCCGCCCTCGCCGCCGACGACCGGCTCAGCCGCGCCGAGATGCTCGGCGTCCTCAACCTCGCCGTGATCGGCGGCTGGCAGCCGCTCGCCGAGTTCATCGGCAACGGGCTGCACCTGCTGCTGCCCGACCGCGCGGCCGTCGCCCGGCTCGCCGCCGCCGACGAGGACCTCGCCCGCCTCGCGGTGGACGAACTGCTCCGGCTGGAGGCCCCGATCCCGTTCACCGCCCGGGTCACCACCGACCGGGTCGAACTGGCCGGCGGCGTGCTGCCGCCCGGCGCCCGGGTCCTCGCGGTGCTCACCGCCGCCAACCGCGACCCGGAGGTCTTCGCCGACCCGGACGCGCTGCGCCTCGACCGCAGCCCCAACCCCCACCTCGGCTTCGGCGGCGGCCCGCACTTCTGCCTGGCCGCCCCGCTGGTCCGGCAGACCGCGGCCCTGCTGCTGCCCCGGCTGGTCCGCCGCTTCCCGGCCCTGCGCGGCCCGGACGGCGCCCCGGACTGGGACCAGTGCCTCGTCCCCCGCCGGCTGCGGGCCCTCCCGATCGAGCTCGGGGGTGGGCTGTGACCACCTACGACGTGATCGTGGTCGGCGCCGGAGCGTCCGGGCTCAACTGCGCCCGACTGCTGGCCCGGGAGGGCCTGCGGGTCGTGGTGCACGAGGCCCGGGAGCGGCTCGGCGGGCGGATCCACACCTTCCGGCCCTCCGACGGCGGCCCGCCGCTGGAACTCGGCGCCCAGGTCGTGCACGGGGAGCACAACCCGGTGCACGACCTGCTCGGCCCCGGCCGTACCGCGGCCGTCCCGCGCCGGGTCACCGCCCGGATCGTCGAGGACGGCGCCGAGCGGTCGATGGGCGCGCTGAGCACCGGCCGCCGCGCCCCCTGGCAGCTGGAGGCCGCGCTGCTGCGCACGCCCGGTGTCACCGGCCTGTCCGTCGGCAGCTGGCTGCGCGCCTGCGGCAGCACCGGCGCCGAGGCCGCGGCCGCCACCGAGTGGTTCCGGCAGAACTGGGCCACCGACCCGGAGCAGCTGAGCGCCGCCGGAGTCGCCGCCGCACACCGCGGGGACGCCGTCGGCGAGGGCGAGTTCGCCGTCGACGGCGGCTTGGCCCGGCTGCCCGAGCGGCTGGCCGAGGGGCTGGACGTCCGGCTCGGCTCGGTGGTCCGGGAGTTGTCGTACGAGCCGGGGCAGGTCACGGTACGGACGGACGCCGGGAGCGCGGTCGCCCGCGCTGTCGTGCTCACCGTCCCGCCGGCCGTGGCGATGCCCGGCCTGCCCGCGTGGAAGCTGGCGGCCGCCGCCGACCTGCCCGCCGGGGACGGCTGCTGCGCGGTGGTCACCCTGGACCGGCCCGCGCCCGACACCGTGATCGTCTTCGACGTGGACGGCCGCACCGGCTTCACCCGCTGCGCCGCCGGGCACCCCGAGGTGCTGGTGGTCGCCAAGGCGGGCGCCGCCGCCTCGCTGCGCGCGGCCGTCACCGACCGTACGGCGCCGTCCGACCGTACGGCGCTGGCCGAGCTGCTGGCCACCGCCCTGCCCTGGACCTCCGGTGCCACCGTGCTGGACGTCGCGGTCGCCGACTGGGGCCAGGACCCGTACGCGCGCGGGGCGTTCACCGCCCCCCGGGCCGGGTTGGAGGACGCTGCCGGGCAGTGGGCCGAGCCGGTCGACGACACCCTCTTCTTCGCCGGGGAGGCGACGGTCGCGGGCGAGCAACTGCCCTGGGTGCAGGGCGCCCTGGCGAGCGGCGAGCGGGCCGCCGAACAAGTCCTCAAGGCGCTCCGACGAACGCTCTCCGATGATCGCCCGCCGATGAACGCCCGCCGATGAACGCCCTCCGATGAACGTGAGCCCGATGACCGTGCACCACGGCTGGTACCTGCTGGCCTTCCGATCCGAACTGGCCGACGACATCACCCCGTTGGCGATCGGTCCGCGCCGCCTGATCGCCGTCCGCGACGGCGGGCGGGTCCGCGTCCTGGACGCCAACTGCCCGCACCGCGGCGCCCACCTGGGCTACGGCGGGCGGCGCGAGGGCGACTGCGTGGTCTGCCCCTTCCACGGCAAGCGGATCGGCCTCGGCGACCCGTCCAAGCACTGGTCCGTCGCCGAGCACCGGGTGCTGGAGTGGGGCGACGCCGTGTTCGTCCGGCTCTCCCAGCACCCGGACGGCGACCGCGGCTTCGAGCGGTCGGTCCAGGGCTGGCAGGAGGAGTACCCGCTGGTCGCGGCCGTCGCCCTGCCGGTCGCGGTGCCGTCCGAGTACGTCGTCGAGAACGCCTTCGACCCGGACCACTTCAAGGCCGTCCACGGCGTCCCCGGCAACCGGGGGATGGCCACCCGGGCGGGTGAGCACGGCGAGCTCGTCATCGAGGGCGAGTTCCTGATGCAGACCTCGCCCTGGCAGGACGCCCGCACGCTGGAGGAGATCCGCTGGGAGGCGGTGCGCACCGGCCGGGTCCGCTGGGACTTCAAGCCGCGCTTCCACGCCCAGGCGTTCAGCCCCAACGTGGTGGTCACCGAGTTCGGCCCGCCCGAGACCCGGCAGGTGATCGTCACCGGCTCCGTCCCGACCGGGGACGGCGGCTGCGTCGCCCGGGTCGCCATCGGCGTCCGCGAGGACCAGCGGTCGGCGCTGCCGGCCCTGCTCGGCGGCAGCGAGAAGGCGCTCGCCGAGGACAAGGTGGTCTGGGAGCACCTGGACCACACCATGACCCCGCGCTACGACGCCCGCGACGAGCCGGTGCTCGCCTTCCGCCGCTTCTGCGCCGACTTCGGAGCCCGACTTGACGACTGACCTGCACCTCCGCCGCCAGGGCGAGGGCCCGGCCGTGCTGTGGATCCACGGCTACACCATGGACTCCACCACCTGGCAGCCGCTGTGGGACCGCCTCCCCGGCTTCACCCACATCGGCGTCGACCTGCCCGGCCACGGCGGCTCCGCCCCGCTCCCCCCGGGGCTGACACTCCCCGCCCTGGCCGGGCAGCTGGCCGAGGTGGCGAAGGAGACCGGCGCCCGCCGACTGGTCGGCCTCTCCTTCGGCTCCGTCTCGGCCCTCCAGCTCGCGATCCAGCAGCCCGGAGCGCTCGACCGGCTGGTCCTCGCCGCCCCCACCCTGGCCGGCACCCCCAACGAGGACTCCGCCCGGGTCCGCTACCAGCAGCTGACCATGCTCCACCGCATGGTCGGCCCCGGCGAACAGCTCGCCGACCTCTGGATGCAGTCCCCGCCGGACATCTTCACCGGCACCCGGCGCCACCCCGAACTGCGCGCCGCCCTCCGGGAGGTGGTCGCCCGGCACAGCTGGGCCGAGCTCGGCAACCGCGCCATGGACGCCCTCACCGCCCACCGGCACACGGTGGACGACCTGCGCCGGATCACCGCCCGCACCCTGGTCGTCCTGGGCGAGGAGGACATGCCCGCCTTCACCCGCAACGCCGAGCTGCTCCGCGACACCGTCCCGGACTGCCGGCTGACGACCCTGCCGGAGACCGGCCACCTGCCGCTCCTCGAACGCCCAGACGCCTGCGCCGAGTTGCTCGCGGACCACCTCGCCTGAGCCCGGGGCCGTCCACCTCGCCCGAGCCCCGGGCCGTCCAGGTCGCATTCACGCCAGCGCCGGGGCCGGGCCGCTGCTGCACTGGACGGGTGTCCACCACCCTCCGCCCCACCTCACCCGCCACCGACCGTACGCCAGGCCGGGGTTGGCCGGCCGTCGGCTCCGTCATGGCGGGGATCTTCGCCATCGTCACCACCGAGATCCTGCCGATCGGCCTGCTCACCCCGATCGGCGCCACCTTCCGGATCTCGGACGGCACCGCCGGGCTGATGATGACCCTGCCGGGCGCCGTCGCGGCGGTCGCCGCCCCCGCCGTGACGGTCGCCGTGCGGCGGGCCGACCGGCGCGCCGTGCTCTGCGGCCTGATGCTCGCCCTCGCGCTCGCCGACCTCCTCAACGCGCTCGCCCCCGGCTACTGGGCGGTGCTCACCGCCCGGATCGTGCTCGGGGTCGTCATCGGCGCGTTCTGGTCGCTCGGCGCCGGGCTCGCCCCGCGTCTGGTCGGCGCCGAGCGGCAGGCGCGGGCCAACTCCGTCATCTTCTCGGCGGTACCGCTGGGCTCGGTCCTCGGTGTACCCGCCGGGGTCCTGCTCGGCCACCTGGCCGGGTGGCGGGCCGCCTTCGCGGCGATGGCGCTGCTGAGCCTCGCCGTGGCCGCCGCCCTCGCCGTGACCCTGCCCGCGCTGCCGCCGCAGGCCCCCACCCGCCTCGCCGTCCTGCGCGGGCTGCTGCGCACCGGGCCGGTCCGGGCCGGCCTGGTCGTCACCCTGCTGCTGGTGACCGCCCACTTCGGCACGTACACCTATGTCACGCCCTTCCTGGAGGACGTGACGCACGCCGGGCCGGACGCCGTCTCCGTGCTCCTGCTGGTCTACGGGGCCGCCGGCGTCGCGGGCAACTTCGCGGGCGGGCTGTGGGCCGGTCGGCGCCGCGGCGCCCTCACCCTCGCGATCGGCCTGCTCGCGGCCTCGGTCCTGCTGCTCCCGGTCCTCGGGGCGTCCCGGCCGGGTGCGGTGCTGCTGCTCGTCACCTGGGGCCTCGCGTACGGCGCCGTCCCGGTCTGCGTGCAGGCCTGGTTCGTCCGCGCGGCCCCGCACGCCCCGGAGGCGGCCACGGTGGTGTTCACCTCCTCCTTCCAGGCCACCATCTCGCTCGGCGCCCTGGTCGGTGGCGCGGTCGTCGACGCCTCCTCGCCGTCCGCGGTGCTGGTGGTCGGCGGGTGCGTCGCGCTCCTCGCCGCGGTGGTGGCGCAGGTCGGCTCGCGGTCCGTCAGCGCCACCCCCGGAAAGGCCACCGCCTGAAGGCCCGAGGAGCGGGAAGTCGGCCCCACCGACTTCCCGCTCCGGAACCGGGGGCGCTACTCCTGGAGGAAGGTCTCGCTGAAGCTGGTGCCGCCGGAGCCGAGGCCACTGGTGGTGGCCTCGTAGCCACTGCTGGAGCTGGGGTCGAGGGCGACCGGGCTGAACGAGCCGAGGGACTTGCCGTTGACGGTGGCCGAGGTGAAGTTCAACGTCCCGAAGTCGGGGTAGGCGCCGGTCGGCGACTCGATGATGACCTCGGCGCTGGTCCGCTGGGCGCTGGTGGACTTGGTGGTGGTGTAGGTCCAGCCCTTGGAGGAGTCGGTCAGCTTGAGGGTGTACCGGCTGCTGCCGGCGTAGGTCACCGAGGCGCTGATGTGGTCGCCGGCCGACACCGGGTACGAACTGAGGCTCAGGTAGACCGGGGCCGCCGGGTACATCTCGTACCAGGCCTGGTTGACCGGGCTGCCGCTGGAGCAGTCGGTGGCCACCCCGGTCTGCTCCACGCTGGAGGAGCCGTACCCGTCGATGCCGACCCACGGGGCGTAGAGGTCGTTGGTGGAGTTGCAGGTCGCGGCGGGCTCGGTCCAGGACGCCGAGACCGAGCTGAAACCGCTGCCCTGGGCGGCGTAACCGCCCCAGTTGTAGCCGTTGGTGTTGTACGAGAGGGGGCGGAAGGCGAGCCCCTGGACGGCTGCCGCGGTGCTGGGGGCGGCGGGGGCGGCCAGCGAGGTGGCGGCCGCCGCGAGGGTGACGACGCGGACCAGGAATCTGCGCATGGTGGCTCCTTCGTGAGGGGACGAACAGGAGCGCACGCGCCAACGATGGCCTTGGGGGCGGCCGTTGACGGGTGGCAGTACAGCTTGAGCCGACTGTCATGACCGGGGCAAGAGGATCAGGGGGAAGGTTGGCCAAGCCATTGCACGGTCGAGTGCACGTCTTGACGAACCGTCCGAGCCACCAACGGGCCGCGCCCCGGCGGCAGTTGCTCGTCGGGGCGCGGTACGAACCGGGGCGGAAGGGGATCAGGTCACCCGGACCGGGCGGACCTCGACCAGGTCGCCGGGCGCGGCCGGCATCCAGCGGGCCCAGGCGACGGCCTCGGCCTCGTCGGCCACGTCGATCACCCAGAGACCGCCGAGGTGTTCGTGGCCCTCGCGGTAGGGGCCGTCCGAGACCGGGGTCTGCGCGCCGCCCGGGATGCCGCCGGGCACCACCAGACGGGCGCTGCAACTGCGGCGCAGGCCGCCGCCGTAGCGGACGGTGACGCCGGCCTCGTGCAGCGCCCGTCCGAACCGCGCGTGGGCGGCGTCGAGTTCGGCCTGCTCGGCCTCGCCCAGTCCGTTCCAGACCCGCTCGTCGCCGTGAATGAGCAGGGTGTATTCCATCGTTCCCTCTTCTCCGTCCAGCTGCTACATCTGTCGGCTCGCCAGCCGGGCGAAGAGCCCGTCCCGGTCGGCCAACAGCTCCTCGTACCGGCCCTGCTGCACCACCCGGCCCTGGTCCATCACGATGATCCGGTCGGCCTCGGCGACGGTGGACAGTCGGTGGGCGATCACCACCCGGGTGGCGTTGAGTCTTCGGGTGGATTCGGTGACGAGCCGCTGGGTGGGGTTGTCCAGGGCGCTGGTGGCCTCGTCGAAGAAGACGATGCGGGGCCGGGAGACGAGGGCCCGGGCGATCATCAGGCGCTGGCGCTGGCCGCCGCTGAGGGTGCTGGTGCCCTCGGACAGCACGGTGTTCATGCCCATCGGCATGGCGGCGATGTCCTTGTCGATGCCGGCCATCTCGGCGGCGGCCCAGGCGTCGTCCAGGGTGTGGTTGGTGGAGCCGACGATGTTGGCCTTGATGTCCCCGGCGAGCAGGGCGCCGTTCTGCAGGACCACCCCGCACTGGCGCCGGACCGCGGAGACCTCCAGCTCGCCGAGGTCCTGGCCGTCGTAGAGCACGGTGCCGCTCTCCGGGCGCTCGAAGCCGAGCAGCAGCCGCAGCACGGTGGACTTGCCGCTGCCGGACGGCCCGACCACGGCGACGAACTCGCCGGGCTCGATGCTCAGGGTGACGTCCTGGAGGGCGGCCGGGCCGTCCTCGCCGTAGCGGAAGGTCACATGGCTGAGGCCGAGGCGGCCGGAGAGGTCGCCCGGGTCGGCCTTGCTGTCGTCGACCTCGGGCTTCTCCTCCAGGATCGGCCGCAGCCGCTCCAGCATCGGCACCACGCCCATCGCGGTGACGGCCGCGGAGGTGAACTGGAGGCTGGAGGCGATCAGCAGGTTGAAGGCGGTGAAGAAGGAGAGGAAGACCGGCACCGGGACGTCGCCCTCCAGCGGCCCGGCGATCACGCCGAACACCACCACCGAACAGACCAGCGGGAAGCCCGCGTTGAAGGTGGTGACGGCGTTCTGCACCCGGCGGGAGGAGGCGGCCAGGCCGCGGCCCTTGCCGAGTTCGGCGGCCCACACCCCGAACACCCGGTCCTCGGCCGCCGTGACCCGCAACTTGGGCACGGCGGTGAGGAGTTGGAAGACCCGGGCGGACATGGCCTGCTCGTGGGAGTACAGCCGGCGCTGCCAGCGGACCTCCAGCCGGCCGGCGGCCAGGCCGACGCCCACGCCGACCAGCACCAGCAGGGTGGCCAGGCCGGCCAGCCGCAGGTCGTAGAAGTAGACCAGGACGAGGTTGGCCAGGCCGGTCAGCAGCCCCAGGGTCGCCGTGGTCATCATCCCGGAGAGGGTCTCCTGGGCGGCGCTGACGCCGAGCACGGTGGTGCCGAGCTCACCGGTGGAGTAGTTGGCGAAGAACGGCGCGGGCAGCGAGAGCAGCCTGGTCCAGACGCCGACCTGCATCGCGGCGGTGGAGCGGCTCTCGATCCGCAGCACGGCGATGTTCTGCACGATGGAGAGGGCGGCGACGGCCATCGCGGAGCCGATGACGACCAGGGCGCCCTCGGTGATCAGGTTGCGCTGGGCGTGGGCGACGAAGGTGCCCAGCACCTCGCCGGTCATGATCGGGACGAGCAGCCCGATCAGCGCGACCAGGGCGGCCATCCCGGTGAACATCCACAGGTCCTGCCGGTTGTTGCGCAGGCCGAAGCGGAGCAGGGCGGAGACGGAGCGCACGGCGGAGGGCAGCGGCCGGTAGAGGACGGTGGCCTTGTTCTGCAGTTCGGCGGCGAGCTTCGGGGTCAGCGGGGTGACGCTGCCGCCCTCGGCGAGCACGTAGCCGGTGCCGAGCGGCAGCAGGGCGACGGGGGCGCCGGTCTTGCGGTAGCCGACCATCGCGCCGAGGTCGTCCCGCCACCAGGTGCCGTCCAGCCGGACGGAACGGGTGCGCACGTGCGAGGCCAGGGCGATCGCCTGGAGCCGGTCCAGCCGGTGGTGGTGGCCGGTGCCGGCCACCGGGGCGGTGACGCCGAAGCCCTCGTGGGCGGCGACCAGCCGGGCGGCGGCCAGGGTGGGCTCGTCGCCGGTGGCGTCGCCGATCCGCAGCCGGGAGGAGGTGTCGCGCAGGATGGTCTCGAAACCGCGCGCGGAGTCGGCGAGGGTGCCGGCGTCGCGCTCCTGGCGGGCGGCGATCTGCTCGGTCTCGGTGTCGCGGCGGCCCTCGATCCGGCGGTCGACGGTGTCCAGCAGCCGCCCGCAGTGGGCGGCCAGGCGCTCCCAAAGTCCGCCCTGGTCGAGCAGTTCGCGCGGGGAGCGGGCCCGGACGGTGGCCGGGCCGGCGGCGACCAGCCAGTCCCGTTCGGTCAGCAGGACCTCGGCGCCCTCGGTGAGTTCGCCGGTCGCGCCCTCGGGCGCCTCGACGGTGCCCTGCTCGACCCGCACCCACTGGAGGCCGTCCACCGAGCGCAGGGCCTGGCCCTTCTTGAGGGCGGTCGGCCCGGCCGGGTCGAGCGGGGTGAACTCGCGCGGCGGCAGGGTGTCGCGCAGCGCGCCGGCCAGCGCGGTGAGGCCGCGGGCCAGGCCGGCCAGGAACTGGTCGGCGGCGAGCCGCGGTCCGTCCTGCTCCCGGCTCCGGTCGGCGGCCGGCGTCTCGACCCGGGAGGCGGGGAGGAAGGCCGCGTCGGCGCCGAGCACCGGGCGGGCGACGATGCCCCGGCGGGCCCCGTCGGCGGCCGCGCCGGGTACCAGGGTGCCCGCCTCGATCCGGCAGAGGAAGTGCCAACGCCCCTGGGGCGCACCGGAGTCGAGCCGGACGGCGAACAGGTCGACGGCCCCGGAGCGGACCAGCAGCAGCTGCCCGGGGTCGTCCAGCACGAGGTAGCGTTCGGACCGCGCCTCGGCCGCCTCGGTGAGGGCGGGCGAGAACGCCTCGGTGGACAGACTCACAGTTCGTCCTCCTCCTCGCGGCGCGCGGACTCGATCAGCGCCGTGTAGTGCCCGCCGAGCGCCAACAGCTCGTCGTGGGTGCCGCGTTCGACGATCGATCCCTCGTGCAGCACGATGATCTCGTCGGCGTCGCGGACGGTGGAGAGCCGGTGGGCGATGATCAGGCAGGCGCAGCCGCGGCGGCGCAGGTTGTCCATGATCACCCGCTCGGTCTCCGGGTCGAGCGCGCTGGTCGCCTCGTCGAGCACCAGCAGGGTCGGCTCGCCGGCCAGCGCCCGGGCCAGCTCCAGCCGCTGGCGCTGGCCGCCGCTGAAGTTGCGGCCGCCCTCCAGGACCGGGCTGTGGATGCCGCCGGGGCGGGTCATCACGGTGTCGAAGACGGCGGCGTCGCGCAGCGCGGCGGTGACCGCCTCGTCCGGGACGTCGTCGTTCCAGAGCGTCAGGTTGTCCCGGACGGTGCCCTCGAACAGCGAGATGTCCTGGTCGACGTAGGCCAGGGAGGAGGCCAGCACGGTACGGGAGATCTCCTCGCGCGGGCGCCCGTCGAGCAGGATCCGGCCGGACCACGGGGCGTACAGGCCGGTGAGCAGCCGGCCCAGGGTGGACTTGCCGCTGCCGGAGCCGCCGACCACGGCGACCCGGCGGCCGGGGACGACGGTCAGGCTGAGGTCCTTGATGATCGGCTCGGAGAGCGGGCTGTAGCCGAAGCGGACGGACTCGAACTCCAGGGTGCCGTCGAGCTTGGGCCCGGCGGGCGGTTCGGGCCGGGCGAAGGCGGCGGCCACGGGGTAGCGCTCGACGTCGTACAGCCGCTTGATGTCGGCGGTGACGTCCTGGAGCCGGCCGCCCAGGTTGGTGAGCTGGGTGACGGGTCGGCTGAGCGCGGCCAGCAGGGTCTGGAAGGAGACCAGGATGCCGACGCTCATCGCGCCGTCCACCACCCGCTGGCCGCCGACCAGCAGGATCAGCCCGCTGTTGAGCGCGGCGAGCATCGGCGGCACGACGGTGAGCACGGCGCTCGGGATACCGAGCTTCTGCTTGGCGGTGACGACCTTGGCGAGGAAGCCGGCCCAGCGGCCGAAGGCGTCCTGCTCGGCGCCGGTGGCCTTGACGGTCTCGATCAGCGAGAGGGTGGTGAAGGTGGTCGCGGTGAGGTTGCCGCGGTCGGTGCGCAGCGCGGCCACGGCGTCGGTGCGGGCCCGGGCGACGGCCTGCAGCACGACCACGTTGAGCAGCGCCATGCCGACGCCGACGACGCCGAGCAGGATGTCGTAGCGGATCAGCACGGCCGCGTAGAACAGCACCAGGCCGAGGTTGATCACGGTGAGCGCGAGGTCCCGGGAGAGGATCTCGGCGACCACGTCGTTGCCGGACACCCGCTTGGCGACCTCGGCCGGGCGGCGCTGGAGGAAGAAGTCGACCGGCAGCCGCAGCAGGTGGCGGAAGAACCGGGCCGAACTGACCAGCCCCATCCGGATCTCGATCCGCAGCAGGTAGTGCCGCTGGACGGAGGTCAGCACGAAGACGACGACGGCGGTGCCGGTCATGGCGGCCAGCAGCGGGAGGAGGTAGCCGCTCCCGCTGCCGGCCAGGACCCGGTCGATGAACACCCGGGTGTAGGCGGGGATCGCGATGCCGGGCAGCACCAGCAGCAGGCTGGCGAGCAGCACCAGCGGCATGGCGCGCCCGGTCGGGAGCCGGCGCTCCAGCAGGGCGCGGCCGATGCCGCCCTTGTCGCCGCCGGGCTGGAAGTCGGGGCCCTTCTCGAAGGAGAGCACGATGCCGGTGAAGCCGGAGTCGAACTCGTCCCACTCCATCAGCCGGGGGCCGCTGGCCGGGTCGTTGACGGCGACGACGGTGCGGCCGTACCGGGTGCGGATGCCCTCGACGACCATGAAGTGCTGGAAGGCCCAGAAGATGATGACCGGGCCGTCGAGGTCGCGGAGCTTCTCGGCCTCGGTCTGGTAGCCGCGGGCGGTGAGCCCGTACGTGCGGGCGGCGTTCAGCAGGGTGGAGGCGCGGGCGCCGTCGCGGGAGACCCCGCAGACGCCGCGCAGGTCCTCCAGCGGGACCCAGCGGCCGTGGTAGCCGAGGATCATGGCGAGGCTGGCGGCGCCGCACTCCACCGACTCCATCTGCAGGACGGTGGGGACGGCGTGCCGCCAGCGCCGCGGCGCGGCCGCCCGGGTGGGGCGGCCGCGGCGGCGCTTCGACTTCTCCGGCTTGTTCGGGTCCGGCTCCGGCACGGGGGCGGAGGCCCGGGTGCTCTCCGGGACGGTGGCGGTCATCGGTGCCTCCTCTCAGCGGCCGAGGATCAGGTTGAACGGGGTCTGCTTGCCGACGTTGATGGTGGCGGTGACGGCGACCTGGGTGCCCAGCGGGTTCGGCGGGCCGCTCTGGGAGGTCCACGCGAAGCCGCTCGGGGTGTTCGGGTCGGGCGTGAGGTCGACGACGACCAGCCGGGGCGCGTCCTTGCCGAGGTAGCGCTGGGCGGCGAGGTCGCCGCCGACCAGGCCGGAGACGGCCTCCCGGGTGAGCGCGTACGGGCTGACCGAGCTGACGGTGCCGCGCAGCAGGCCGAAGGCGCCGGCCGGGGTGGTGGACACGTTGAGGTCGACCTGGTCGCCGGGCTCCAGCCCGACGGCGCGGGTGGCCGGCACGAAGACCATCGCGACCGTCCGCTCCTGCGGGTCGTCGACCCGTTCGACCGAGGCGACCGGCGAGCCGGGGGCGACGACCTGGCCGTCGGTGACCGACAGGCCGACCACCCGTCCGCCGAACGGGCTGGTGATCTCCCGGCTGTGGCCCTCGGTGTCCTCGACCCGGGCCACGGACTGGCCCTGCCGGACCTGGTCGGAGGGCTTGGCGAGGACGGTGCGGACCATCCCGCCGTACGGGCTCTGGATCATCGCGGTGCCGTGCGGGTGGGTGAGCAGGCCGGGGGCGTCGACGGTGATCGGGATCGTCCCGGCGAAGGTCCACAGCAGCGCGGCGGCCATGGTGATCATCACGACGAACAGGGCGATCCAGCCCCGCGGTGCGGCGAGCAGCGTCGGCGAGTCGAGCTCGTCCGGCTCGCGCATCCGCTGCAGCGCCTTGAAACGGAACTTCATCTTCTGGCTTCTCTCCGTGGGACGCCGACGTCCTGGCGCAGCGTCGGCGGTCGGCTGCCGATCACCAGCTCACCGACGGTGCCCTCGGTGAAGTAGTCGAGGCCGCTGGCCGCGGCGAAGTCGGCCGCGTCGCCGCCGCCGAGGCCGCAGACCGCGAGGTCCATCGCGGTGCCGACCAGGTAGAGGGTCTGGTAGAGCGCGCCGACGTGCTTGAGGATCAGCGGGTAGGCGACCGTCTCGTACTTCCACATCACCCGGCCGAACCGCGCGGTGACCAGCAGCACCACCTGCGGGTCGGTCTGCATCAGGCAGGACTCGCGGGCGCTCCTGACCAGTTGGGCGGTGGCCGGGCTCGGCGCGCTGACCAGCTCCAGCTCGTGCCGGTCCGTCGCGTAGTGCCACAGCCCGGGCTCCAGGCCCGCGCAGGAGGTCACCAGCGGGTACAGCTCCAGCTCGTGCACCGCGCCGCCGCTCGGGTACGGCCGGTCGGCCAGCTCCTGGCCGTCCCCGCCGGTGAAGGTCTGCCGCCGGCGGGCGCTGCGGTAGAGCAGCCCGCCGAGCTGCTCCAGGGTGATCGGCGCCTGCTCGTCGTGGTCGCGCACCGAGCGGCGCTGCTCCAGCACCTCGGTGAACGGCCGGTCGGTGCGGGCGAGTTCGTCCAGGTCGGGGACGGGCAGGGCGACCTTCTCGCCCGCGAACGGCGCGGGCGAGGCGGGCTCGGGGGCGAAGCGGTCGCCGAACCGGTAGGTGCCGCCGTAGCCGGCCACGCTGGTGGGCCGCCGGGTGCGGGAGTGGAAGGCCAGGTCGGCGGCGGTCCACTGGGCGAACCGCTGCTCCTCGGCCTCGGGCTCGGCGCCGGGGGCGCCGTAGGCCAGCAGCCCGGCGGCGGCGAACAGCCGCAGGGTCTGCCGGACGGCGTCCAGCGGCAGGGCGCCCGGGAGTTGGGCGAGTGCGGCGGGGCTGGTCCAGCCGGCCAGGGCGGCCAGCAGGCCGGCCGCCCGGGTGGTCAGCTGGACGGCCAGCGGGCTGCCCGGGGAGCGCACCAGCAGCGCGCCGTCCTCGACCGCGGCGGTGGCGAAGCGGGACAGCTTCACCTGCCCGGTCGGGTCCGGGGTGGGGCCGGGCTCGGCCGCGCCCCGGCCGACCGGGCGCAGCCGGGCCAGCGGCTCGTCGGTGCCGGCGGTGCCGTCCGGGCCGTCCACGGCCAGGTGGACGGAGTGCTCCAGCATCCCGGCCGTGCCGAGCCGGCGGCGGGTCAGCTGCCAGCGCAGCAGCCCGGCGTCGCCGTCCCGGGCCGCGACCAGGGCGGCCAGTTCCTCCTCGGTGTGCTCCCCGGCGGCCAGCGCGGCCACCGCCTCCCGGGCGCCGGGCGCCAGGTCGGGCAGGTTGAGCGCACCGACCGGAGCGGTCAACCGGACGGCCTTCGGGCCGAGCGGGGCGAACGCGCCGTCGGGGCGCAGCCGCAGCCGGCGCACCGTACGGGCGGCGGCGGGCAGGTGGATCCGGTCAAGGGCGGTGGTCATCGCGTCGGTACCCGGCCGTTCCTAGAAGAAGACGTTCTTCGGGTTGAGCTGCTCCTCGGTCCGCGGAGCGGCCAGTCGGCCCTGGCGGACCGGCACGTCGTAGAGCCGGCCGGGGGCGAGGCGGCGCCAGAAGTGGCGCATGCCGGGGGCGATCACCTTGACCACGGCCAGGTCGAGGTCGGGGCGGCTCTGGTCGAGCACGATCACCTCGACGCCGGCGGTGCGGGCGCGCTCGACGCAGTCCCGGACGTGTCCGGCGAGGTCGTCACCTTCGAGCGGGGCGAAGTCGGCGAGGGTGGTGGCGGCGAGCTCGCGGCCCGGCAGCAGCCAGGGCTCGTCCGCGACGGTCGCCGTCCTGCACCACTCCAGGGTCTCCAGGTCGTCGGTGCGGTAGAGGGTGTTGCCGTTCTCGTCCCGCCGGTCGATGAACGGGAGGAACTGGTTGACCTCGGTGAGCGCGCGGATCGCGGCGATCCGCGGGTCCGGGTGGGCGCCGAAGCCGACCATGATGTCCTCGACCTCGTGGAGGCGCCGGGAGACGGCGGCGAACACCGGCACGCCGAGGTCGGAGGTGAGGTCGAGCACCCACAGCTCGCGGTCCACCGAGGCGTAGAAGGCGCGCATGGTGTCCACGTACGGGTCGTTCAGCGAGTCGAGGTCGAACTCGGGCTGGGAGGTGCGGTTGTACCACCACAGGGCGACCGCGTCGCGCTCGACGACCTCGCAGAAGCCCTGGAGGATCGCCTCCTCCAGGGTGTTGCCGCTGGCGCAGCCGTTGGAGTCGCCGACGCAGTAGAAGTGCTGCTGGAGGTCGGGGTGGCCGTACCAGGCGTAGCCGGAGGGGATGAGCCGCTCCTCGTCGTGGGTGAGCGACCAGGCGCGGGTCCAGTCCAGTTCGGCGTCGACCGGGAACGGGTCGGGCACCAGGTGCAGCCGGTGCTTGGGGTCGGCGTTCCACTCGGCGCGGTTCGCGAACTGGGCGTCGGAGAACTGGAGCAGGGCGTCCATGTGGACGGCGACGGCCGGGTCGAGGTCGCGGTAGGCGGCGCGCACCACCGGCTCCTCGCCGCGCCAGACCGCCGAGTAGCGCTCGATCGCCTCGCAGATCGCGCTGACCTTGGCCTGGATCTCGGAGCGGCCCTTGCCGCCGCTCTGGCCGCGCATGTTGCGGCGTAGCAGGTCCATGTTGTCGTTCACCATGGCGAAGTTGTGGCCGGCGGTGAAGCTGTAGGTGATGCCGTTGCCGGTGTCGTCGTGCGCGCCGAGCCGGGTGATCGCGCCCAGGTGCGGGCTGATGTGGTGCTTGAGCCGGTCGTAGGTGAACTGCGGGGCCTGGACGCGGTAGCCGCCGTCGGTGGTGTGCCGGGCCGGGCTGGGCTGGAGGACGACCTTGGGGCTGCGCTCGGTGAGCAGCGCCGGGTCGCCGCAGCTGGGGCACTGGGGCTGACGGACCAGGGTGTGCTCGGTGGTCTGCAGGGTGTTGAGGTCGAGGCTGACCATGGTGCCGGAGAGGGCGGAGCAGCACTCGTCGGCGAGGATGCGCGCGGTCTCGGTGGCGAGCAGCTGGGCGGTCATCGCCGGGCCGGCCGGGATGGCGGCGCGGGTGGGGTGCAGCGGCACGGTCTCGCCGCGCTTGCCGGCCAGGTAGCGCTCGACCTGGCGGTTGCCGCTGATCCGCTGGGCGAGGCAGGTCCAGCAGCCGGTCTCGTCGGGGCGCAGCAGCGGGCCGAGCCAGGGGGAGGTGCCGGTGGGCTTGGCGAGCAGCCAGGGGCGCCGGTCGGCCAGCCGGGCGGTGTTCAGCCGCTCCAGGGCGGGGGCCAGGTAGTCGTCGGTGAGGACGACGACCATGGTGTCCGGGCCGCCCTCGACGGCCTGGTCCTCGGTGACGGCGCGGGCGCGCAGGCCGGTGGCGGTGAGCGCCTCGACCAGCGGGGCGGCCTCGGCGGCGCCGAGGGCGAGCACCAGCAGCTCGGTGGCCCGGGCGGCCTCCAGGGCGACGGCCGGGTCGACGCCCTGGGCGTCCCAGTAGGCGAGCACGTGGTCCGGCAGGTCGGGCCGGCCCTCGGCGAGGTGCCCGGCGGCCTCGTAGCGGCGCAGTGCGGTCAGCGCCTGGCCGAGCGGGACCTCGCCGCCCAGTTCCTGGAGGATCTCGGCGACGGTGCGCCGTCCGTCCAGGTAGGGCAGGAGGCGCACCGCGGCGGCCCCCGGGACGAGGTAGTCCTGCCCCTCTCCGAGCAGGAAGACCTTTTCGCCCACCGTCTCGGTGAGGAAATGGGCCTTGAGCCGCGGTCGCTCCATAAGTCATCCCCCTGTGTTCACAAGTTCGTCGCGAGTATTCGAGCACGGCGCCAATTGGGCTGTACATACTGCATATCCGTCGGCGCCGTCGAGTTACGCATCGCCTGGAATTGCGTATTCCGCTCGGCCGGTACGTATCCCGGTACGTATTCGCCCGGTGCGTTGACAGGGGGGTGCGACAGGCGATACTGGTGTGTCCGCACGCGGGTACGACGGGGGGTTGCGGTGCCGACTGGAGTTTTGCTGCACCGGGAAACGGAGCTGGCGGAGCTGGCGCGCGCGGTGGCCGGGGCGGCCGCCGGCCGTTCCGCTGTCGTGCTGGTCAGGGGCGCGCGCGGGACGGGGAAGAGTGCGCTGCTGCGGGCCGCGCTGGCCCGGTTGCCGGAGGGCGCGGTGGTGCTGCGGGCCCGATGTCACGACAACGAGCGGGACTTTCCGTACGGCGTGGTGCGCCAGCTCTTCGATCCCTTCATGCGCATGACAACAGATCCGGCGCCGGCTCCGCAATTCCCGGGCGAAACACCCCGGGAATTCCCTGCGACGGCCCTCGGCGGAGATCTTCCGGACGCCCTCGGAAGAGCCCTCCCGGCAGGTTCCGAAAACACCGGCAACGGGCGCGAAAGGGTGCTGAACGACCTTTTCCACGCGGCCCGTTCACTCACCGCCCGGACCCCCGTCGTGATGGCCGTGGACGACCTCCACCTGGCCGACGAGGAGTCCCGGCAGTGGTTCTCCTACCTCGCCCGCCGGCTCGACGGCCTGCCCGTCGCCCTGCTCGCCAGCACCGCCGACGAGGCCGCCGACCCGCTCGCCGCCGAACTCGCCGCCCTGCGCCACGCCCGCACCCTCACCCCCGGCCCGCTCTGCGACAGCTGCGTGGCCGAGCGGGTCGCCGAGGAGTTCGACGCCCCGGTCGACCCGGAACTCGCCGCCGTCTGCCACGACCTCTCCCGCGGCAACCCGCTGGTGGTCGAGGAGCTCACCGCCCGGCTGGCCGCCGCCCGGATCAACCCCGGCTCGCCCGACCTCGACACGGTCCTGCGGATCGGCGCCGGCACCCTCGCCGACACCACCCTCAGCTGGCTGCGGCAGAGCCACCCCCGGGCCGCCGAACTGCTCACCGGCCTCGCCGTCCTGGGCACCGGCGCCGACCTCGCCACCGCCGCCCTGCTGACCGGCCAGGGCGAACTCCTCGCCGACGAGGCTCGGGAGGCGCTGCACCGCACCGACCTGATCGAACCCGGCCCGCCGGAGACCTTCCGGCACGAGCTGGTCCGCACCGCCGTGCTGGCCCGCACCGACCCGCGCGTCCTGGTCGCCCTGCACGAGCGGGCCGCCGCCCTGCTCGCCCGGCTCGGCGCCCCCGCCGCCCGCACCGCCGAACACCTGATGTCCTCCGGCACCACCGGGCTGGACTGGGCCGTCCCCGTCCTGCGCACCGCCGCCCGGGACGCCGCCGCCGACGGCCACTGGGACGACGCCGCCCGCTACCTCCAGCGCGCCCTCGCCGACGCCGCCGACCCGGAGCTGGTCCGCTCGCTCACCCGGCAGCTCGGCACCGTCGAACTCCACCGCGACGTGGCCGCCGCCGCCCGCTGCGCCGCCGGCCTCGCCGCCACCCCCGACCCGGCCGAACGAGCCCGGCTGCTACGGCCGTTCGCCGGGCCGGTGCTCGCCCTCAGCGCGGCCGGCGCCGCCGCCGTCCCGTTCGCCGAGGCCGCCGCGGCGCTCGCCGCCACCCCCGGCCCCCCGGCCGAACTGCTGCTGCCGCTCGCCGCCCAGGCCGCCCTCACCGGCCGGCGCACCGCCCTGCGGCCCGCCCTGGCGGCCCTGCGCGCCGAACCGGCCGAGCCCGCCGGCACCGCCCTGCTCGGGGCGCTGGCCGCGCTGGCCGCCGCCGGGGGCCAGCCCCGTACGGCGGTGCGGCTGGCCGGGCGCTGCGTGCGCCGGGTCTCGCCCGCCGAAGCCGGTACGGAGGTGCTGGGCGCCGCGATGGCCTACGCCTGGACCGGGCGGCTGGACGAGGCGGCGGCCTGGGCCGGGCGGGCGGTCCGCTCCGCCCAGCGCTGGAACCACCGCGGCGAACTCGCCCTCGCCCTGCTGGCCCGCTCCGACATCGCCCACCGGCAGGGCCGGCCCGACGCCGCGCTCGCCGACGCCGAGCAGGCCGCCGAGCTGGCCCGGCAGATCCGGGCCGAGGACCTCGCGGGCGCCGCGCAGGCGCTGGCCGTACGGGCCCGGCTGCGCCGCGGCCTGCCGGTGGACGCCGCCGCACTGGCCGGGGTCGAGCTGCCCGCCGAGGCGCACCCGCTGCTGCGCGCGGTGCTGTTGGAGGCCCGCGGCCTGGTCGCCGCGCACCGCGGCGACCACCAGCAGGCGCTGCGGCTCTTCCTGGAGTGCGGGCACCAGTTGGCCGCCCGCGGCGTGGCCGACCCGGCCTGCGTGCCGTGGCGCGCCCACGCGGCCCAGGCCTACCAGGCGCTCGGCGAGCACGCCGCCGCCCGGACCATCGCGGCCGACCCGCTGCCCGGCGGTGACGCCCGGCCGCGCCCGGTCGAGGAGCGCGGCGGCCCGGCGATCGGCACCCGGGACGCCGGTCCGGTCCGGCTGACCCCGAGCGAACGCAGGGTCACCGAGCTGGTGCTGCAGGGCCTGAGCAACCTGGAGGTCGCCGAGCGGCTCTGCCTCAGCAAGCGCACGGTGGACACCCACCTGGGCCGGATCTACCGCAAGCTGGCGATCAAGGGCCGGCCCGAACTGGGGGCCGCGGTCAAGGCGTTGTGACACGCGCGTCCGTCTTGGGAGGCGCGTGCGGCTCAGACCGCCGCCACGAGTCCGAACTCCGCGCCCCACGGGTCGCGCAGCACCGGCGGCTCGTCCGTGCCGGGCCGCATCAACCGGGCTCCCAGCCGGACCGCCCGGTGGACGGCGTCCGCCGGGTCGACCGCGCCGAAGTGCGGCAGCCAGCACGGACGGCCCTGGTCGCTCTCCACCACGCGGGCGTGCACGAAGCCGTCCAGCGTGAACTCCCCCTCCGCGCCGAGCCGGTAGCCGAACAGCGGCCCGTAGAAGGCCTCGGCCTGGGTCGCGGACGGCACCCGCAGCTCGTGGCCGCAGATCGCGCCCGGCTCGTCGGCGAGCACCACGCCCTCGGCCCGGGCCCCCTCCCAGAAGCCGACCGTGACCCCGGAGGAGTCGACGGCGAGCAGCAGCCGGCCGTTCTCCCCGGCGGGCACCGGGGGCATCACCACGCGTCCGCCCAGCCGGCCGACCTGCACGCAGCAGTGCTCCGCGTCCTTGGTCGCCAGGTAGACGTTCCACGCGGCCTGCGGCGGCAGCCCGACCGGTGCGGCGCCGAAGCCGCCGATGACCTCCCCGCCCAGCACGGCCAGTTGGTAGTCCGGCGACTCGGTGACGAACTCCCAGCCCAGCAGCGCCGAGTAGAACTCCCGGCTGCCGCTCAGATCGGGAGTGATGCAGTCAGCCCAGCACGGTGCGCCGATGGCATAGCTGGTACGTCGAGGCACGAGTCGTCCTTCTCCTTGGTCATGGCGTGGGTCATGGCGTGATCGATCAGTCCGGCGGCCTCCTCCGCCCCGCTCACGCCGGGCAGGTGCAGGCAGTGGGTCGGTGCGTCGGCGAGCAGTCCCGAGGACCCGGCCGGCCAGGTCCTGGTGGTGAACTCCCATGGTGCCAGCCGTACTTCCTCGTCGACGCTGCGACACAGCCGGACCAGCGCGGGCGGGGCCAGCCGGGCCCGGACCGGGACGACCGGGCCGAGGCTCTCCGGCCGCACCAGCAGCACCTCGCCGCCGACCGGCGAGGTGACGGTGCGCCAGGTGCCGTCCGGCAGCCCGGCGCCGCGCAGCCGGGCCGCGGCCGGCCCGCGCGCCTCCAGCGGTGCGAGGTAGGGCAGGACGTGCCCGGTGCGGCGGTCCAGCACCAGCAGTCGTCCGGAGACGAACGCCCAGGAGCGCTGCGCCAGCGCGGCGCCGACGTTGGCCTGCTCCGAGTACGGTCCGCCGACCAGTGCCACGGTGGCGTCGCCCTTGGCCAGCACCACGGCGGGGGTCAGGCAGAACCGCTCCTGGAGGGCCGCGAACGGCGGCACCGCGCCGGGGAGGTTCCCCCAGCCCCGGAAGGTGCGGCGCAGCAATGGCGTTCCGTCACTGCGGCGCACCAGGAAATCGCCGGGCGCGTCCTTCCCCGGGGTGCGGGAGAATTCCACCCGCAGTTGGTCGGGGTCCCGGGAAATCCCGGTGAGGTGCGGCCCGAAATGGAACGAGATCTCGTCACGGTCGGCCCGGACGAGGGCGATCTCCGAGCCGAAGAAGTCCAGCACGATCGGTTCGATAACCGGCACTGTCGCTCCTGGCGGATTGTTGCACATTCAATTTATGCGGCGGTCCGGAGTTCCGCCGACGGGCCTTCCCCGCCGCCCGGCCGTACTGCCCGTCGGTCGGTCGTGGCGGGGGTGGCGTCAGCTGTCGTGGCCTGCGGAAGCGGCCGTCAGTTCCAGTGCCAGTCGGCCGGGGTCGCGGCACCGTGCAGCATCTCCAGCTGGGACGCGCGGAGGTGGGTGGTCAGGCCGTTCGTGAACTGCTGCACCGAGGCGGTGGCCGGGCCGACGGCCGGGGCGGAGCCCGGCGTGGCGTACGCGGCGCCGGTCAGCACGCCGCTGGCGAAGGCGGCGGCGACGGCGGCGACGGCGGCGGTACAGGCGAGCTTGCGGTACGAAAGCAGCATGAGGGTCCCCCAGGACAAAGTGCGATTCGGAAGCGGGTGCCGGCCAATTCACCGACCTGATCGGTCGGCCGTCGGTGATGACGGTCCGTAATCATCGGCGGGCCCGGCCGGGGAGCTCGCGGCTCCCCGACAACCGAAAGTCTGGAGGATGTCGAGGGCTGCCGGAAGGTGTTCGGGGCGGCAGGAAGATCGCGGTGGCACCTTGGTGCCATTACCTTCTCATTACCTTTATCCCGGCCGGTCGATGCGGGGGCCCGAAAGAAACGCTTCCGCAGTTGTCCCTGACCTGTCCGTCCTGGCATGATCGGGCAGCGGACTTGTCCGGCCAAGTGCCGGAAATCGGTAACCGGCTGCGGGGGAGTGGTGCGCCGATGACGCGGGGGATCGACGATGCCGCGCAAGCGGTCTATCGATTGATGCTGACGGATCCTCAACTGGATGTCGAGGGGTTGGCCGGCAAGCTCGGCCTCACCGGGGCGCAGGTCCGCGCCGCCCTCGACCAGCTCGCCGACCTGCGCCTGCTCCGGCCCTCCGAGGTCGAGGCCCCGGGCACGCCCTCCGGCGCCCTGCGGCCGGTCGACCCGAGGGTCGGACTCCCGGCCCTGCTGCGGTACTACGAATCCGTGCAGCAGCGCGCCCAGCTGGAGTTCGAGCGGCGCCAGGCCGAGATCTCCGGCATGCTCGCCCAGTTCCGCGACGAGTCGGCCGAGGACAGCCAGCTGGAGCGACTGCTCGGCATGGCCACCGTGCAGGCCCGGATGGAGGAACTGGTCAGCTCCGTCCGCGACGAACTGCTCACCTTCGCCCCCGGCCGGGCCCGGCCCGCCGCCTCCCTCCAGGCCAGCCGCCCCGACAACGAGGAGCTGCTCGCCCGCGGGGTGTCGATGCGCACCGTCTACCTGGACGCGGTGCGCAAGGACCGGGCCACCGTCCAGCACGCCGAGTGGCTCACCGGCCTCGGCTGCGAGGTGCGCACCGTGCCCGCGCTGCCGCTGCGGATGCTGGTCATCGACCGGCGGGTCGCCCTCGTCCCGATCGACCCCGCCAACACCCTCAAGGGCGCCGTCCAGATCTCGTCACCCGGCGTGCTCGCCGCCCTGGTCTCGCTCTTCGACCAGACCTGGTCCGACGCCACCCCCTTCGGCACCCCGACCGAGCGCGACGAGGAGGGCCTCACCCGCCAGGAGCAGGAACTGCTGCGCCTGCTCGGCCAGGGCTACACCGACGAGGCGGCCGGCAAGCACCTCGGCATCTCGCTGCGCACCACCCGACGGATGATGGCCGACCTGATGGACCGCCTCGGCGCCCGCAGCCGCTTCGAGGCCGGCCTGCTCGCCGGCCGGCGCGGCTGGCTCTGAGCCCGTCGCGTCCGGACCGCGCCACCCGCCTCCGCCCCAAGTCCGGGCATTCGACGTCAAACCGCCCGCGCTGCCGCCGGTTTGACGTCGAATCGTTTTGGCCTGATCCGATTCTGTGTTTCGCTGGCCGCTCCATGCCTGTCGAACACCGACCGAACGGTCCGGGAGCCGGGGGACACACCATGGCCGAACACGGCGAGCGCACCGAAGACACCGAGTACACCGAACACGCCGGGCCGGCCGGTCCCGCCGAACCGCCCGGGCAGCCGCCCCGGCCCGGCCGGGCGGCCGCCCGCAGGGGAGGCGGCGGCGGTCGCTCCGCGCTGGTGATCGCGGGCCGGGTGGTGGCCTGCACGGTGGGCTTCGCGGTGTTCGCGGCCAGCGGGGTGGTCTGGTACGAGTACACGTCCCTCACCGACGGGATGACCGTCTCCAAGGCCCTGGACGAGACCAAGAAGGACGCCCCCAAGCACCTCGACAACTCGATCAACCTGCTGCTGATCGGCCTGGACAGCCGCAAGGCCATGGACGGTTCGGACCTCGACCCGGCGATCGTCGAGAACGACCTGCACGCCGGCCACGACTCCGAGATCGGCGGCTACAACACCAACTCGCTGATCCTGCTGCACATACCGGCCGGCGGCGGCAAGGTGCAGGCGGTGTCGATCCCGCGCGACGACTACGTCATGACGTACAAGGGCGACGGCACCAAGCTGGGCATGGCCAAGATCAAGCAGGCCTACGGCAACGCCAAGGACCAGTTCGACAACAGCCCGAAGGCCAAGGGCCTCAAGGGCCCCGAGCTGGAGAAGGCCGGCCGGGACGTCGGCCGGGCGGCCACCATCCGCACCGTCCAGACCTTCCTGGACCAGCCCGTCGACCACGTCGCCGAGGTCAACCTCAAGGGCTTCTTCGACATCGCCAAGGCCCTCCAGCCGATCGAGGTCTGCCTGACCCACCCGGTGGACGACCCGATCATCGCCCGGACGGCCACCAAGGCCGGCGGCGGCACCGGCCTCAAGCTCCCCGCCGGACACAGCAGGCTCGACGCCGCCCAGGCGCTCTCCTTCGTCCGCCAGCGGCACAACCTGGACGACGGCCACGGCAACGCCGACGACTTCGCCCGCACCCACCGCCAGCAGGCCTTCATCTCCTACGTCGTCCACAACCTCAAGCAGAAGGGCATCATCGGCGACCTCGGCAAGATGCGGGAGCTGATGGGCGTGGTGCAGGAGGACCTGGTCATCGACAACCAGTGGAACGTCCTGGACTTCGCCCAGCAGGCCCCCAACCTGACCGGAGGCAACGCCGAGTTCCGCACCCTCCCGGTGGCCGAGCTCAAGCAGGTCAACGGCGAGGACGTCAACGGCGTCAACCCCGCCCAGATCCAGAAGATCGTCAAGCAGCTCTTCGGCTACGCGGATGCCGCCCCCGGCCCCGCCCCGGCCGATCCGACCCCCGGGGCCACCGCCACCACTCCGGCCCCCGCCCAGTCGACCGCGAGTGCGGCGCCGACGGCCGCCAAGGCCGTCACCGTGGATGTGCTGAACGCCTCCTCCGCCGCCGGGGTGTCCTCCGCCAACGAGGCCAAGGTGCTGGTCGGGATGGGCTTCAAGGAGGGCCGGACCGGCCCGGCCGGCACCAGGCCGAAGACCACCACGGTCGGTTACGGCAAGGGCGCCAAGGAGGCCGCCGACCAGATCGCCGCCCGCTACGGCGTCACCGCCACCGAGTCCGCCTCGGCCGGCCCGGACAAGGTGGTCGTCACCCTCGGTACCGGGTTCACCGGCGTCGCCTCCGACCGCCCCACCGGTGCCCCGACCGACCCCGGCACCAACGTGGCCCAGCAGGGCCCGATGGTCGACGCCCAGGCCGACGGCGGCATTCCCTGCGTGTTCTGACCCGGCTCCCGGCCCCCTTCCGGCGCCCGTCCCGGCCCCGGTCCAGCCCCTCCAGGGCCGGCGCCGCGGTCCGCCGGAATCAGCCCTTTTCGGATGGTCTGTGACGGGATCGTCCCGTGGCCGCCGGGGTGGGTGGTGCACCGGGGGTCGGTGATCACCTTCGATCTCCATATGATCGGAAGCCACGATGGTCGGTCTGTACTGACCTTCGTACGTACAACCAGGGAGCGGTTCGGGTCGTCTCCCTGGGTGCGGTGCGCCAGATCGTCCGGGGCGTCGCTTCCGTCGGTGAAAGGTACGCGCATGGCAGGTCGCAGGGGCGAGAGCCCGGCTCGGGGCGAGGACGCGCCCGGGGCACTCCCGGCGGACGGTGCGGCGGGCGGCGTGCCCGGACCGCGCTCCGGCGGCCGGGCCGAGGCCCGCCGCGCCGCCCAGGGCAAGGGCGGCGGCCGGGCGGACAGCGGCTCCGGAGGCTCCGGCACCCCCGGCGGCGGCACCGGCGGACGGGCGGCGGCGCGGCGCGGCGCCAAGCCCAAGAAGAACGTGAAGAAGATCGTCGCCTGGTCCGCGGCCGGCGTGCTGGTGCTGATCGCGGGCGCCGGCGGCGCGATCTACTACAAGCTGAACGCCAACATCAAGTCCTTCGACGCCGACGCGATAGCCACCGACCGCCCGCCCGAGGCCAAGGCCGACGCGGACGGCAACAAGCCGGTGAACGTGCTGCTGATCGGCTCCGACAGCCGCGGCAAGAACAACGCCGACCTCGGCGGCGGCGAGGACGGCGGCGCCCGCTCGGACACCACGATCCTGCTGCACGTCTACGCCGACCACAAGCACGCCGTGGGCATCTCGATCCCGCGCAACACGATCGTGCCGATCCCGTCCTGCAAGCTCCCCAACGGCAAGTGGACCAAGGGCGGCAACGACCTGTTCAACGCCGCCTTCTCGGTCGGCGGCAGCGACGACGGCAACCCGGCCTGCACCCAGAACACGGTGGAGAAGGTCACCGGCATCCGGGTCGACCACACCATCGTGGTCGACTTCAACGGCTTCTCCGCGATGACCAAGGCCGTCAACGGCGTGGACGTCTGCCTGCCGAAGCCGATCTACGAGGGGGACATCAACCCCAACCTGCACAAGAAGGGCAACCTCGTCCTCCCGCAGGGCAAGCAGACCGTCCAGGGGCAGCAGGCGCTCGACTACGTCCGCCTGCGGCACGGCATCGGCGACGGCTCCGACATCGGCCGGATGAAGCGCCAGCAGGCCTTCATGAGCTCGCTCGCCAGCAAGATGAAGAAGGACGGGCTCAGCCCCACCAACCTGCTGCCGCTGGCCGACGCGGCCACCAAGTCGCTGACCGTCGACCCGGGGCTGGACTCCGCGGACAAGCTGCTCTCCTTCGGCCTGTCGTTGAAGAACATCGACATGCACGACCTCAAGTTCGTGACGGCGCCCTGGCGCTACCGCACCCAGGACGCCAACATCGACCTGGTCCAGCCGGACGCCAACAAGCTCTGGGAGACCCTCAAGGCCGACCAGACCATCGACGGCCAGAACGCCACCGGCCAGCAGCCGGACGCCGCCGCCAGCCCGAGCGCCGCCCCCCAGCCGACCACCCCCAGCACGCCCGCCGCGGCGGCCGCGGACGCCTCCAACGCCTCGGTCAAGGTCGCGGTCTACAACGGCACGCTGGTCAACGGCCTGGCCGGCAAGGCGACCGACCTGCTCAAGGGCGCCAAGTACACGGCCAGCACCGCGGGCCAGGCGGCGAACACCAAGTACCGGACGACCACCATCGAGTACAGCTCCAGCCAGAAGGCGAACGCAGAGAAGCTCGCCGCGCTGTTCCCGGGCGCCAGCCTGGAGCCCGGCAGCTCGCGCGGCATCTCGTTGATCGTCGGCCAGGACTTCGCCGCGGCCAACGGCATGGGGGCCGGCGCGTCCAGCGCGCCCGCCACCGCCGGTGCCCAGACGCCCGCGCAGCCGCTGCCCACCACCGTCACCAACGACGCCCGCTCGGCGGACGACGACATCTGCGCCAACACCACCTACGGCAGCGGCGGCTGATCCCGCCCGCCGGACGACCGACCGCACGACCCCCGGAGCGCGTGGCTCCGGGGGTCGTGCCATGGTGGCGGTAGCGGGGGACCCACCGGCCACGGCACCGAAAGGGCGGACCCCATGCCCGAGATCGCCATGCAGTTCGACATCGCCGCGTCCCGGGACGCCGTCCTCGCCGCGCTCAACACCCACGACGGCCTGACCGGCTGGTGGACCACCGGGGTGGACCGCGAGGGCGAGGTGCTGCTGCTCGACTTCCCCGGGGTCCCCGAGCCGTTCCGGCTGCGCCGCGAGCGGGCCGACCGGGACCGGGTGCTGTGGGCCAACGCCGGGGCCTTCCCGCCGCACTGGGCCGGCACCTGGATCAGCTGGGAGCTCTCCGACCAGCCCGACGCCCCCGGCCGCACCCGGCTGCTGTTCCGGCACGGCGGCTGGCAGCCGGGCAGCGAGGAGGGCGTCCCGATGGTGGCCGGCACCTGGGCCGAACTGCTGGTCCGGCTCAAGGACTACGCGCAGAGCGGCAAGGCGCAGCCGCTCTTCGTCACCGCCCTGCGCCACGACGAGGAGTGACCGCCCGGCCACGGCCCGGGCACCGGTCGCCCACCACCCCGCCACTGTCCCGCCACCGCCCCGCCACCGGTCGCCCACCAGGGCGCCGTCCGGTGGCGGGAAGCCGGTGCCGGCCCGAGGGTGGGCGGTGTACCGCCGTCGTACCGCCGTTGTACGGGCCGTCCGCCCGCCCGTCCGACGACCCAGCCGCCCACCACCGCCTCCGGGAGGCCCCGCGATGCCCCTAGTGACCGATCCGTACCAGCCAGGCACCCCGTGCTGGATCGACCTGATGGCGAGCGACCAGCAGGCCGCGCTCACCTTCTACCGCGACCTGTTCGGCTGGCAGGGCGAGCTCGGCCCGGCCGAGTTCGGCGGTTACTCCGTGTGCACCCTCAACGACCGCCCGGTCGCCGGGATCATGCAGCAGTCCGCGCCCGAGGGCGAGCCGCTGCCGCCGGTCGGCTGGACCACCTACCTGGCCTCGGACGACGTCGAGGCGGCCGGTGCCGCCATCACCGGGGCCGGCGGCACGATGGTCTACTCGCCGATGGACGTCGGCACGATGGGCCGGATGCTGGTCGCCGCCGACCCGGTCGGCGCGAGGTTCGGGGTCTGGCAGGCGATGGACTTCATCGGTGCGGGCGTCGTCAACGAGCCCGGCGCGCTGCTCTGGAACGAGCTGAACACCGCCGACACCGAGGCGGCCGGCCGCTTCTACCGGTCGGCCCTCGGACTGCGCCCGGCCACCGTCCAGGGCATGGACGGCTACTACTCGCTGAACGTCGGTGACCGCACGGTGGGCGGCATGCAGGCGATCCCCGGGTACCTGGAGCCCAGCACCCCCTCGCACTGGATGACGTACTTCTCGGTGGACGACACCGACTCCACGGTGGACGCCCTGGTCAAGGCCGGCGGTTCGGTGCTCCAGCCGCCGTTCGACATGCAGTCCGGCCGGATGGCCGTGGTCAGGGACCCGCAGGGCGCGCTGTTCGTCGTCGTCCAGCTGCCCGAGGCGCAGCTGCCGGACTCGCCGTAACCGTCGCCCCTGGACGCGGCGGGCGACCGGATGCCGCCCTTCCGGCGACGCGCCGCCGGGAATGGGCGGCATCCCCCGCGTTCCCGGGGCAGACTGCACCCATGCTGGGGCTACCGGACGACATCCGTGCTTTCCTCTTCGACCTCGACGGGGTGCTCACCCGGACCGCAACCGTGCACGCCGCGGCCTGGAAGGACACCTTCGACGCCTTCCTGCGCGCCGAAGCCGCCCGCACCGGCGGGCCGTTCGTCCCCTTCGACGCCGTCACCGACTACGACACCTACGTGGACGGCCGCCCGCGCCTGGACGGCACCCGGGCCTTCCTGCGGAGCCGGGGAATCGACCTGCCGGAGGGCACCGAGGACGACCCGCCGAACACCCGCACCCTGCAGGGCGTCAGCCGGGCCAAGAACGACACCGTGCTGCGGCTGATCCGCGAGCAGGGCGTCGCCCCGTACGAGGGCTCGGTCGCGTACGTGCACCGGCTGCGCGAGCTGGGACTGCCCCGCGCGGTGGTCTCCTCCAGCGCCAACTGCCGGGACGTGCTGCGCTCGGCGGGCATCCTGGACCTGTTCGACGTGATCGTGGACGGCGTGGTCGCCAAGCAGCGGGCCCTGCCCGGCAAGCCCGCCCCGGACACCTACCTGTACGCGGCCCGCGAGCTGGGCGTCGAGCCCGCGCACGCCGCCGTCTTCGAGGACGCGCTGGCCGGGGTCGCCTCCGGCCGGGCCGGCGGCTTCGGCGCGGTGGTCGGCGTCAACCGCACCGGGCAGGCCGCCGAACTGCGCCGCGACGGCGCCACCGTGGTCGTCGACGACCTCGCCGAACTGCTGTCGGAGGACGAGGGGGAGCAGGCATGAGCCCGGCGGACAACTTCACCATCGATCCCTGGCAGATCACCGAACACGGCCTGGAACCGGCCTCCTTGGCCCGCGCCGAGTCCGTCTTCGCGCTCTCCAACGGCCACATCGGCCTGCGCGCCAACCTGGACGAGGGCGAGCCGCACGGCCTGCCCGGCACCTACCTCAACGGCGTCTTCGAACTGCGCCCGCTGCCCTACGGCGAGGGCGGCTACGGCTATCCGGAGTCCAGCCAGAGCGTCATCAACATCACCAACGGCAAGATCATCCGACTGCTGGTGGACGACGAGCCCTTCGACCTGCGCTACGGCGAACTGGTCAGCCACACCCGGTGGTTGGACTTCCGCGAGGGCGTGCTGCACCGGGAGTGCGAATGGACCTCCCCGGCCGGGCGGACCATCCGGGTGCGCTCCTCCCGGCTGGTCTCGCTGACCCAACGGGCCATCGCCGCCGTGGAGTACACCGTCGAGGCGGTGGACGGGCCGGTGCGGATCGTGCTCCAGTCCGAACTGGTCGCCAACGAGCAGCTGCCCGGCGGTCCCGAGGGCGACCCGCGGGCCTCCGCCGTGCTGGAGGCGCCGCTGCAGGCCGAGGCGCACCACGCGAGCGGCACCAAGGCCGTGCTGGTGCACCGCACCCGGTTCAGCGGCATCCGGGTCGCCGCCGGGATGGACCACGTGATCGAGGGCCCGGAGCGGCTGGACACCGTCGCCGAGGCCGAGGCCGACCACTGCCGGATCAGCGTCACCACCGTGCTGGCGCCCGGACAGCGGCTGCGGCTGGTCAAGTTCATGTCCTACGGCTGGTCCGGCACCCGCTCGCTGCCCGCCGTCCGGGACCAGGTCGAGGCCGCGCTGAACGCCGCCCGGTACACCGGCTGGGACGGCCTGGTCGCCGAACAGGCCGACTACCTCATGGAGTTCTGGGAGACCAGCGACATCGAGATCGAGGGCGACGTCGAACTCCAGCAGGCCGTCCGGTTCGCCGTCTTCCACGTCCTCCAGGCCGGTGCCCGCAGCGAGGAACGCGCCATCCCCGCCAAGGGGTTGACCGGCCCGGGCTACGACGGGCACAGCTTCTGGGACACCGAGACCTTCGTCCTGCCGGTGCTCACCTACTGCCTGCCCGGCGCCGTCAACCAGGCGCTGCGCTGGCGGCACACCACGCTCCCGCTGGCCCGCGAACGCGCCGCCCAACTCGGCCTGGCCGGTGCGGTGTTCCCCTGGCGGACGATCCGCGGCGAGGAGTGCTCCGGGTACTGGCCGGCCGGCACCGCGGCCTTCCACATCGGCGCCGACATCGCCGCCGCCGTCGCCCGGTACGTCCGGGCCACCGGGGACGCGGAGTTCGAGCGCGAGTACGGCCTCGAACTCCTGGTGGAGACCGCCCGGATGTGGCGCTCGCTCGGCCACCACGACAGCGCCGGCCGGTTCCGGATCGAGGGCGTCACCGGCCCCGACGAGTACAGCGCCGTCGCCGACAACAACGTCTACACCAACCTGATGGCGCAGACGAACCTGCGCGCCGCCGCCGAGGCCGCCGTCCGCCACCCGCGCGAGGCCGACGCGCTCGGCGTGGACACCGAGGAGACCGCCGCCTGGCGCGACGCCGCCGCCGCGATGTACGTCCCGTACGACGCGGACCTCGGCGTCCACCCCCAGGCCGACGGCTTCACCCACCACCAGGTCTGGGACTTCGAGGGCACCCCGCCGGAGAAGTACCCGCTGCTGCTGCACTACCCGTACTTCGACCTGTACCGCAAGCAGGTGGTCAAGCAGGCCGACCTGGTGCTCGCCATGCAGACCCGCGGCGACGCCTTCACCGACGAGCAGAAGGCCCGCAACTTCGCCTACTACGAGCGGCTCACCGTCCGGGACTCCTCGCTCTCCGCCTGTACCCAGGCCGTGATCGCCGCCGAGGTCGGGCAGCTCGACCTCGCCTACGACTACACCGCCGAAGCCGCCCTGATGGACCTCCACGACCTCGGCGGCAACACCCGCGACGGCCTGCACATGGCCTCGCTCGCCGGGGCCTGCATCGCCCTGGTGGCCGGCTTCGGCGGGCTGCGCGACCACGGCGAGACGCTGGACTTCCGGCCCCGGCTGCCCTCCGGGCTGATGCGGCTGAGCTTCTCGCTGCTGGTCCGCGGCCACCTGCTCGGCGTCCGGATCACCCACGAGGGCACCACCTACACCCTGCGCCGCGGCGAGGTGATCCACCTGCGGCACGACGGCGAGACGGTCCAGGTCAAGGCCGGCTCCCCGGTCACCGTGCCCACCACCGTCCCGCCCGCCCAGGAGCGCTGCGTCCAGCCGCCGGGCCGCGAGCCGGCCCGCCGCCAGCCCCAGGCGGGCCTGGTGACCGGCAAGCTCGGCCAGCAGGACCACCTGGCGGCGGAGTAGCCGCGCCGCTCGCTCGCCTGTTCGGGCCCGCTCCGGATGCGGGGCGGGCCCCCACCCCGGAGGGTGGGCACGTCCGGTGACAACCGGCGCCCGGCCGACGCCCGGCGCCCGGCGAAGGGGTGCGCCCGTGGCGACCGTGGCCGAACAGATGGTCGAGGTGCTCCGGCAGGCCGGGGTGGAGCGGGTCTACGGCGTGGTCGGGGACAGCCTCAACCCGGTGGTCGACGCGATCCGCCGGGCGGACGGCATCGGCTGGGTGCACGTGCGCAACGAGGAGGCCGGCGCCTTCGCGGCCGCCGCCGAGGCCGAGCTCAGCGGCCGGCTCGCGGTCTGCGCCGGCTCCTGCGGCCCCGGCAACACCCACCTCGTCCAGGGCCTGTACGACGCCCAGCGCAGCGGCCTGCCGGTGCTCGCGCTGGCCTCGCACATCCCCTCCGAGCAGATCGGCACCGGCTTCTTCCAGGAGACCCACCCCGAGCGGGTGTTCACCGACTGCAGCAACTGGTGCGAGATGCTCTCCACCCCCGCCCAGCTGCCCCGGCTGCTGCGGGTCGGCATCCAGCACGCGCTGGGTTCGCACGGCGTCTCGGTGCTCGCCTTCCCCGGGGACGTCGCCGCGCTGCCCGCCGCCGGGCCGACCGGCAGCAGCCACTTCCTCACCGAGCAGGCGGTGGCCGCGCCGCCCTGGTCCCAGGTGCAGGAGCTGGCCCGGCTGCTGAACGAGGCCCGCCGGGTCGCCCTGTTCTGCGGTGCCGGGGTGCGCGGGGCGCACGCCGAGGTGATGGCGGTCGCGGAGGCGCTGCACGCGCCGGTCGGGCACTCGCTGCGCGGCAAGGAGTGGATCCAGTACGACAACCCGTACGACGTCGGGATGAGCGGCCTGCTCGGCTACGGCGCCTGCCACGAGGCGCTGCACTCCGCCGACCTGCTGCTGCTGCTCGGCACCGACTTCCCGTACGACTCCTTCCTGCCGCAGGCGCACACCGTCCAGGTCGACCACGACGCGACCAGGCTGGGCCGGCGCACCGCCCTGGAGCTGGCCGTGCACGGGGACGTCGCGGCCACCCTGCGGGCCGTCCTGCCGCTGCTGGAGGCGAAGTCGGACCGCTCCTTCCTGGACGGCCTGCTGCGCAAGCACTGCAAGTCGCTGGAGGACGTGATCGGCGCCTACACCCGGGACATCGAGAAGCACCTGCCGATCCACCCGGAGTACGTCGCCGCGGTGCTGGACGACGTCGCCGCCGAGGACGCGGTGTTCACCGTGGACACCGGCATGAACAACGTCTGGGCCGCCCGCTACCTCCAGCCGAACGGCAGCCGCCGGGTGATCGGCTCCTTCCTGCACGGCTCGATGGCGAACGCCCTCCCGCACGCGATCGGCGCCCAACTCGCCTGCCCCGGGCGGCAGGTGATCGCGATGGCGGGCGACGGCGGGATCGGCATGCTGCTCGGCGAACTGCTCACGGTGGCCAAGCACCGGCTGCCGGTGAAGACGGTGGTCTTCAACAACGGCGCGCTCGGCATGATCAAGCTGGAGATGCTGGTCTCCGGCTACCCGGAGTACGAGATCGACAACGGGGACGTGGACTACGCGGGCATCGCCCGGGCGATGGGCATCCCGGCCAAGCGGGTCACCGAGCCGGCCAGGGTCCGGGAGGTGCTGGCGGAGGCGCTGGAGCGGCCCGGGCCGGCCCTGGTGGACGTGGTCACCGACCCCAACGCGCTGTCCATCCCGCCGCGGATCACCGCCGCCCAGGTCAAGGGCTTCGCGCTGGCGGCCGGGCGGACGGTGCTGTCCGGCGGGGTCGGGCGGATGGTCGACCTGGCGCGCAGCAACCTGCGGAACATCCCCCGGCCGTGAGCCCCTCGTACCAGCGGTAGCGGTTTGCCCCTGAGGCAAATTTCTTGCCGCTGCGGCAGGGCGGGTGTCCACTGGTTCACATGACCAGCAGCACCACCGGTGCCACCGGCACTCCCGCCGACGACGGCCGGATCGACGACCAGGAGGTCGCCGGCCTCGCCGCCCGCCTCCGCGAGCACCGGCTCAGCAGCCGGCTCACCCTGGAGGTCGCCGCGGGCCGGATCGGCCTCTCCCCAGCCTATCTGTCCCGGTTGGAGACCGGTCGCCGGCAGCCCTCGCTGCCCGTCCTGCTCGGCCTGGCCCGCGCCTACGGCACCTCGGTCTCCGGGCTGCTCGGCGAGGCCCTGGTCGAACCGGACCCGGTGGTCCGCGGCGGCGCCATCGAGCCCGGCCGGGCCGGCGGCTGGGGCTACCGTCGGGCCGGCGCCCCCGGCCGCGCCATGCAGGCCCTGCGGGTGCACGTCCCGCCGGGCGTCCAGGACGCGGTGGTCCGGGTCCACCCCGGCGAGGAGTGGCTGTACGTCCTGCGCGGGGAGCTGCGGGTCACCCTCGGCGACCGCGTCCACCACCTCGCCCCCGGCGACTCCGCCCACTACGACTCGCTGACCCCGCACTGCATCGCCGCCGAATCCGGCACCGGCGTCGAACTGCTCTTCGTCCACACCCTGCTGCAGAGCCCCGGCGGCGAACTCTGCCTCGGCGGCGGCCCCGCCGCGAGCCACTGACCCGCCGTCGGACCACCTCGGAGGAGATCACCATGGCCGATCCCACCACCGCTGCCAACAGCGCCACTGCCACCAGCACCGCGGCCCCCGACACCGCCGCCGGCCCGAAGACCATCGACGCCGGCAAGTGGGCGAACAAGCGGGTCTACCACCGCCTGGTGATCTACACCGTGGGCTGCCACCTCTTCGCCGGGTTCATCATCCTGCTGTTCGAACTGGGCACCCGCAACAAGTAGTCAGGCGTCGCGGAGCACCCGGCAGAGGGCCTCCAGGGCCGCCGGGAAGGCGTGCTCCGGCGGGGACGCGTAACCGATCACCAGCGCGGGCCCGGCCTCCTCCTCCGCCCCCGGCGCCCCCGGCGTCGCCGGGTCGGCGCGGTGCGATGCGAGGCCGCTGAGGGCCAGCCCGGCGGCCTCGGCGCGGGCCAGCAGTTCCGCCTCCGGCGTTGCACCGGGCGGGAGTTGCAGGACGGCGTGCAGTCCGGCCGCGATGCCGGTGACCTCGACCCGCGGGGCGTGCTCGGCGAGCGCGGCGACCAGCCGGTCCCGTCGGCGCCGGTAGTGCAGCCGGCAGCGCCGTACGTGCCGGTCGTACGTCCCCGAGGTGATCAGCTCGGCCAGGGTCAGCTGGTCCAGCACCGGGGACATCATGTCCGCCAGCGCCTTCAACCGGGCGACCGGTTCCACCAGCGCGTCCGGCAGGGCCAGCCAGGCCAGCCGCAGGCCCGGGGCCAGGCTCTTGGCGGCGGTGCCCGCGTACACCACCCGTTCCGGGTCGAGCGCCTGCATCGCGCCGAGCGGCTGCCGGTCGTAGCGGAACTCGCCGTCGTAGTCGTCCTCGATCACGTACCGGTCCTGCTCGCGCGCCCACCGCACCGCGGCCGCCCGCCGGTCGGCGGACAGCGGCGCGCCGGTCGGGTACTGGTGGGCCGGGGTGAGCAGGACGGCGGCGGGGCCGGCGTCCAGCCGGTCGACCAGCGCACCCTCGCAGTCCAGCGGCAGCGGGACGGTCGCCAGCCCGGCGGCCCGCACCACGGCGTGCTGCGGCGGCAGCCCGTACGCCTCCACCGCGAGCGACCGGGCCCCGCGCTCCTTCAACGCCGCGCACAGCAGGCCCAGGCCCTGCTGGAAGCCGCCGCAGACGAGCAGGTGGTCCGGGTCGGTGCGGACCCCGCGGACCCGGGCCAGGTAGTCGGTCAGCGCCTCGCGCAGTTCGATCCGGCCCAGCGGGCTGCCGTAGCCGAACGCGTCGTGCGGCGCGGTGGCGAGGGCCCGGCGGGCGGCTGCCAGCCAGGCGGTGCGGGGGAACAGCGAGAGGTCGGGCCGCCCGGACATCAGGTCGTGCCGGACGCTCCGCGGCCGCCCCCCGGCCGGTGCGGACCGCGCGCCCCGCACCGGCACGGCCCGCCGCGCGACGGTGGTCCCCGACCCCTGCCGCGAGCTGAGCCACCCCTCGGCGGCGAGCTGCCCGTACGCCTCGACCACCGTGTTGCGGGCGATCCCGAGGTCCTCCCCGAGCGCCCGCGAGGACGGCAGGCGCGTTCCGGGCGCCAGCCGTCCGTCCTGCACCGCCTCGCGCAGCGCGTCCTCCAGCGCCGCCCGCAGGCCGGCACCGGCAGCGCGCCGCTCGGTGAGGTCCAGGTGCAGATCGCCGCCGAAGGAGGTCCAGGAGCCGTTCACGGGCCCCATTCTGACCTGTCGCGACGGGTGCCGATGTGCTCGAAGCGGTGGCCGCCCTCCTTCGGGTTCGGCAGAATCGGGTGGGGTCGTCGGGGTTGGTGGGACCAGTGGGATGGTCGGGACGGTCGGTTCCCGTCAGCGATCCGACGGATTCCGAGGCGAGGATGTGACAGATGGGCGAGGAAGACTCCGAAGCGGAGCTGCTGGCCGCACGGTTCGAGGCGGAGCGCACCCAACTGCGCTCCGTGGCCTACCGGATGCTGGGGTCGGTCGCCGAGGCGGAGGACGCCGTCCAGGAGGCGTGGCTCAAGCTGAGCCGCAGTGACGCGGGCGAGCTGCGCAACCTCGGGGCCTGGCTGACCACGGTGGTCGGCCGGATCTGCCTGGACCAGCTGCGTTTCCGGGTCTCCCGGCGGGAGGATCCGCTGCCCGAGCAGGAGGGGCGGGTGCGGCTGCCGGACCCGGTGGTGACCGGGTCGGCGGCGCTGGACCCGGTGCACGGGATCCTGGTCGCGGACTCGGTGGGGATCGCGCTGATGGTGGTGCTGGAGACGCTCTCCCCGGCGGAGCGGTTGGCCTTCGTGCTGCACGACATGTTCGACGTGCCCTTCGACGGGATCGCCGAGGTGCTCGGCCGGACCGCCGCCTCGACCCGCCAACTGGCCAGCCGCGCCCGCCGCCGGGTGCAGGGCGCCACCCCGGCCGGCGACACCGACGAAGGGCTCAAGCGGGCGGTGGTGGAGGCCTTCCTGGCCGCCGCCCGGGGCGGCGACTTCGACGCCCTGCTCGCGGTGCTGGACCCGGAGGTGGTGGCCCGGTCCGACGGCGGCACGCTGGTGCCGAGCGCGCTGCGCCGGGGCGCGGCCGAGGTCGCCGCCCAGGCGATCGCCTTCGCCCGGTTCGCCGCCGACGGACACCTGGTGCTGGTCAACGGCTCGCCCGGAGTGGTGTCCTTCGCCGAGGGCCGTCCGCTCTCGGTCATGTCCTTCACGATCCACCGCGGCCGGATCACCGGACTGGACATCCTCACCGACCCGGCCCGGCTGGGCGCCCTGGGGCTCGGCGCCTGAGTCGCGTCCGGCAACTCCCCCGGGCCGTACGGCAGTTCGCCGGACGGCCCGGGGGTCATCGGGTACGGCCGTCGGTCAGCCCAGGCTGCTGGTCAGCCCAGACCGTCGATCAGCCCAGGCCGCCGGTCAGCCGAGGCCGCCGGTCGCGCGGAGGTTCTGCCCGGTGATCCAGCGGGCGTCCGGCCCGGCCAGGAAGGCGACCACGTCGGCGATGTCCTCGGGCTGTCCGAGCCGGCGCAGCGGGGTCATCCCCGCGACCCGGTCGAGCGCCTCGGGCGGGTTGGTGGCGCGCAGCAGGTCGGTGTCGGTGGCGCCCGGGGAGACGGTGTTGACGGTGATGCCGCGCGGGCCGAGCTCGGCCGCGGCGACGGCGGTGAGCTGCTCGACGGCGCCCTTGCTGGCGGCGTACGCGGCGATGCCGGGGACGGGGCGGGCGGTGTTCACGCTGGAGATGTTGACGATCCGTCCGCCGTCGCGCATCCGGCGGGCCGCGTAGCGGACGGTGGCGAACACGGCACGGGTGTTGACGGCCAGCACGGCGTCGAAGGCCGTGTCGTCGAGGTCCGCCAGCGGGGTGGGGGTGAAGGAGCGCGCGGCGTTGTTCACCAGGATGTCCAGCCCGCCGAGCCGCTCCTCGGCCGCGGCCATCAGCCGCTCGGCGGCGCCCGGCTCGCCGAGGTCGGCCGGTACGGCCCAGGCGCGTCCGCCGCCCGCCGCGACCGCGTCGACCACCGCCTCGGCGGCCGCCCGGTCGGTGGCGTAGCCGAGGACGACGTCCGCGCCCTCGCGCGCCAGCCGCTCGACGATCGCCCGTCCGATGCCCCGCGAGCCGCCGGTGACGACCGCCGCCCTGCCCTCGGCCACCCCGCGCACCTGTCCTGCCACCGTTCCTCCACCGTGAAGTCGCTTGTCCTGCCGGTGACATGGTCGCCGAGGCGGCCGTTCGGCGCGCGGGTTTTCTGCGGGACGGACGGGACGGGCGGGACAGCACGGGCGGGTGCCGGATCTGCGTAGGGGCCTCAGACCGAGAGGTAGACCGCGCTGCCGAGGCCGGCCAGGAAGCAGTACACCGCGAACGGGGTCAGGCTGCGGGTCTCGAAGTACTTGGTGAGGAAGCGCACCGAGATGTAGCCGGCCACGAAGGCGGCGACGCTGCCGGCCGCGACCGGGCCGAGCACGGAGGAGTTCTCCGGCTTGAACAGCTCGGGCACCTTCAGTGCCGAGGCGGCCAGGATGACCGGGGTGGCGAGCAGGAAGGAGAACCGGGCGGCGTCCTCGTGGTGCAGTCCGCGCAGGATGCCGGCGCTCATGGTGACGCCGGAGCGGCTGATGCCGGGGAACAGCGCGAGGATCTGGGCGGCGCCGATCCAGGCGCCCTGGCCGTAACCGAGCCTGGTCAGCCGGATGTCGGAGGCGATCGCCGGGTCGAGGCCGGGCTCGTCGACGGGGGCGGCGTACCCGGCCCGGCGGCGGCCGCTGCCACCGCGCTTGAGCCGTTCGGCGCCGAGCAGCACCAGGCCGTTGAGGGCGAGGAAGACGGCGGCGGGCAGCGGCTTGCCGAGGGCGTGCCGCAGGGCCTTCTCCAGGACGAGTCCGGCCACGCCGACCGGGATGGTGGAGATGATGAGCAGCCAGGTGAGCTTCTCGTCCCGGGTCTGCACCCGGCGGTACCGGATCGAACTGACCAGGCCGCTGACCACCCGGACCCAGTCCCGCCGGAAGAACACCACCAGGGCGAGCGCGGTGGCGAGGTGCAGGGCGACCAGCGCGGCGAGGTAGGGGGAGCCGTCGGCGGTCATGTCGAGGTCCTGCTGGATCTTCCCGCCGAGCACGGCCGGGAGCAGGATGCTGTGGCCCAGGCTGGAGACCGGGAAGAGTTCCGTCACACCCTGCAGCAGGCCGACGCCTATCGCTTCCGGGTAGGTCAGGGTGGACATCGCGCACCTTCGCTCGGGGTCTGCGGCCGCCCGATCCCGGTGGCCACCGCGAAGCTACTACGGGCATGTAGACGCCTGGCAGGCCCGCTCCCAGAAGTTCATCGAGCGTATGTCCGGGCGTCACCGGGGCCCGTCCCACCCGAACAGCGCGCCGACCACGGTGCCCAGCAGACTGCCGAACGGCACGCTCCGGTGCACGGCGGCGCCGAGCAGCAGACCGGCGGTCGCGGCGAGCGGGACGCCCAGCAGCGGCAGGGCGACGGCCAGCAGGGCGGACAGGCGGGGCGGGCGGCCCATCGGGCGCCTCCTTCTGGGGCGAGGGGTCGACGGAGCCCTACGATGCAGCCTCCCGCAGCGTCAGCTTCAAGTTCTTTTCCGGGACTTGGCGCGGACGATCGTCCGACTCGGACATCGGTCTGACACGGACGTCGGTCTGACACGGACGTCCGTATCGGCCAGGCGTCGGACGATCGGACGGTCGATCAAGACGTACGTCCGACCAGGACGCACGTCCGTCCCGTCAGACCTCCACCCGCCGCCACCCCGACCCGTCGGCGGGCACCGGGGCGGTCGCGAAGTCGTAGCGCAGCAGGTCCGGCCCGAGCGCCAGCAGGGAGATCGAGGAGGAGCCCCAGATCCGCCCGTCGCCGAAGTCCCGGCGCTGGATCAGTGCGGCGTCCTCGTCCGGCGCCAGCCCGTCGCCGGTGATGACCGGCAGCCAGCCGCCCCAGGCCCGTTCGGTCGGGCCGTCGGCGGTGGGGTTCGGCCGGCGTTCGGCGCGGAACCGAGCCCGGAAGTGGTCGGCGCGGGCGGCCATCAGCGAGCGGATCCGCTCGGAGGCGGTGCGGTTGGCGGCCATCCCCTCCAGCCCGTCGTTGAGCACCACGCTGAGCCCGGTGGGCAGTTCGTGCTCGGCGAGCCGGCCGCCGCCCCAACTGGTGACCCGGGCGCCGTCGGGGCGGACCTGGACGAGGTGGAAGGGGTCGTACGGGGTGAGGTCGAGGTGGCCGATCCCGCCCTCGCGGACCGCGGTGAGCGGGAGTTCGCCGCGGCTGAGCCGGCTGTCGGCGGGGGCGAGCGGGCCGAAGCCGTTCAGCAGGCAGGCGGCGGTGCGCCGGGTCGGGTCGACGGCCAGCCAGGTGCCGCCGGCCGCGAGGTCCAGTCCGCCGAGCAGTTCGGGCCGCTGCGGCCAGTGGTGGTCCGGCGGCAGCCAGGCACGGCCGAGGTACTCGTCCCGGACGGAGAGCAGCAGCACCTGTACCGCTGCCTCCGGCTCGATGCTGATGAACGCCGTGCACACGGTCCCGTCCCCCTGGTCCGATCCGCCGGTCCGATCCGCTGGTCCGATCCGCTCCGAAGATGCGAAGATCCACCAGCGATCCTCGCACGCCCGTTCGCGTGCCGGAAGTGGCCCAAGGATCCGGGCGGCAAATGCACCAGTGGCCCGGGCCAGTCGGCCCCTAGGCTGGCGACCGTGACGACGAACGAGACGCACCAGACCGAGACGCACCGGACCGCCGCCGACCCTGTGCCCGCCCCCGAGCTGCGCCTGCAGCTGGGGCGGCTCGCCCCCGAGTTCTACCAGGCCATGATCGCCGTGGACCGGGCCTCCCGGCAGGGCCTGGACCCGGTCCTCGCCGAGCTGGTCAAGGTGCACGCCTCGATGATCAACGGCTGCGCCTTCTGCATCGACATGCACGCCACCGACGCCCGCAAGAACGGCGAGCAGGACCACCGCCTGGTCTCCCTCCCCGCCTGGCGCGAGACCCCCTGGTTCACCGCCCGTGAGCGCGCCGCCCTCGCCCTCACCGAGTCGGTCACCCTGCTCACCCAGGGGCACGTGCCGGACGCCGTGTACGCCGAGGCCGCCGCGCACTTCGAGCAGGCCGAACTGGCCCAGCTGATCGCGCTGATCGCCACCATCAACGCCTGGAACCGGATCGGCGTGTCCACCCGCATGAGCCCGGCCGCGAAGTGAGCGGGGCCGCCATGACCACCCAGCAGGAGAAGGCCCGGCTGCTCCGGGAGCTGCACCGCCCGGGCGAGCCGCTGGTGCTGGCCAACGTGTGGGACGCGGCGAGCGCCCGGCTGGTGGCCGGCGCCGGGGCGCGGGCCTTGGCGACGGCCAGCGCCAGCGTGTCCTGGTCGCTCGGCAGCCCGGACGGCGGCGGCGCCGACCGCGAGCAGGTGCTGGCGCGTACCGCCGAGGTGGTCCGCTCGGTCGACCTGCCGGTCACCGCGGACCTGGAGAGCGGCTACGCGGACACCGCGGCCGGGGTCGGCGCGACCGTCACCGCGCTGCTCGCCACCGGCGCGGTCGGGGTGAACCTGGAGGACGCGGACCACACCCCGGAGCAGGCCGCGGAACGGGTCGCGGCGGCCCGGGCGGCGGCCGACGCGGCCGGCGTCCCGCTGTTCCTGAACGCCCGGACCGACGTCTTCCTGCACGGCCTGGGCGAGCCGGAGGGCCGGCTGGACGAGGCGGTCCGCCGGCTGCGGGCGTACGTCGAGGCGGGCGCGGACGGCGTGTTCGTCCCCGGCGTCACCGACCCGGAGACCGTCGCCGCCCTGGTCGCGGCCGTCCCGGCCCCGCTGAACGTGCTGGCGGCGCCGGGCGCACCCACGGTCGCCGAGCTGGCCAAGCTGGGCGTGGCCCGGATCAGCCTGGGCCCGGGCCTGGCCAAGGTGGCCTACGCGGCGGTGCGCCGGGCGGCCGAAGAGGTGTACGCGAGTGGCACGTACGCCTCCCTGGACGGCGGGCTGACCTACCCGGAGCTCAACGGCCTGTTCACGGGCTGAGCCCCGGCCCGGGCGTCGGACGGGAGCAGGCGACAGGCGGGAGCGGGCGGCGGACCGCACGGGGGTCGGTCGGCCGCCCGCTCCACCGTGCGCCCGGGCGGCCCCGGAGCGGCGGGCCGCCCGGGGCGCCGGACGGGTCAGGGGCGACGGACGGGTCAGCCGATCTGCCCGCTGATCCCCGGGTGGGACATCTGGTTGGTGCCGATGGCCTCCACCTCGTCGGCCGTGTGCCCGACCACCGGGAGCTTGCCCGCGGTCTGCAGGGCGAGGTCGGCGGGGGAGAGGTTGAGACCGTCGGTGAGGCCGCCGGTGGCGTCCGGCGAGCTGGCGACCTGGCTGGTGGCGGAGGCCGCCGGGGCGGCGAGGGCGAGGCCCGCCATGGTGAGGGCGGCGAGGGTGGCGAGTTTCTTCATGCCCTGCCGAACGACCGGGCCGCCCTCAGGTAACCGGCTGGCGGCCACCGTCACCCCCGCCGCCGGATCCGCCCCCGGATCGCGCACCCGTCCTGCCGGTCACACTTCCGCCCCTCGGGCCGTCACCCTGCTGCCGCTCCCGCCCCTCCGGCCGTCACCCGCAGCGTCCGCACGCTGTTGCTCACGAACGAGCCGATCGGCTCCGGCCGTTCGCCCTCCGCCAGGGCCAGCGCCGGGAACCGCGCGAACAGGTGCCGCAGCGCCGTCTCCGCCTCCAGCCGGGCCAGCCCCGAGCCGAGGCAGAAGTGCGGGCCGTGCCCGAGCGAGAGGTGCCGGGCGGGCTGCCGGGTGAGGTCGAAGCGGTCGGCGTCCGGGTAGTGCCCGGCGTCGCGCCCGGCCGCGGCGTACGAGGCGAGCAGGGCCTCGCCGCGGCGGATCACCACGTCGCCGACCTCGATGTCCTCGCTCGCGTAGCGCAGCGGGAACTGGCCGACCGGCGAGTCGTACCGCAGCGTCTCCTCCACCACCGCGGACCACGGCTGCGCGCCGTCCAGCACCAGTCGCAGCTGGTCGGGGTGGGCGAGCAGGGCCCGGACCGCGTTGGTGATCAGGTTGAGCGTGGTCTCGTGCCCGGCCACCAGCATCAGCAGCAGGGTGCCGACGAGTTCGGCCTCGCTGAGCCCGTCCCCGGCCTCGCGGACGGCGATCAGGTCGGTGGTGAGGTCGTCCCCGGGCCGGGCCCGCTTGGCGGCGACCACCGAGGCCAGCAGCGCGTTGAGGTCCCGCTGGGCGGCGAGCGCCGCCTCGGGGGTGGCCGAGCTGGAGACCAGGGTGTCGGAGAGGTGGTGCAGTTCGTCCTGCTGCTCCGCCGCGAGACCGAGGAGTTCGCCGATCACCTGCATCGGCAGCGGGTAGGCGAAGTGCTCGCGCAGGTCGAACTCGCCCTCCAGCTCGGCGACCCGGTCGAGCAGCGCGACGGTCCGGGCCTCGATCGCGGGGGCCAAGGCGGCTATTCGGCGCGGGGTGAAGGCCTGGCTGACCAGTCCGCGCAGCCGCTTGTGGTCCTCGCCGTCGGCGGTGATCATGCCGGGCACCGCGACGAAGTTGAGCAGCGGCCAGCCGTAGGGCAGCCGGCCCTCCCGGAAGAGGGTCCACAGCCGGGGGTTCTTGCCGACCCGGGGGTCGGCGAGCAGCGCCTGGAGGGTGTCGTGGTGGGTTACCGCCCAGACCACCACCCCGCCAGGGAGCTCCACCAGGACGGCCGGGCCGGCTGCCCGGAGCCGGGCGTTCTCGCCGTGCTGGTCGCGTCCGTAGGGGTCGAGCCGGACGGGCTCGGGGCGGGGGCCGCGGGGGTCGTCGGCGGTGTCCATGCGGGCCTCTCGGGGGCTGGCGGGCGGGGCGGGGTGAAGGCGCTGTAGAGCACCGGAAGGGCGACCAGGGCCCGCGACCACGGGGACGGACGCCAGGACAACTCGCCAGGCGGTACGGCCAGTTGGAGGTCCGGAAGGCGGTGCAGCAGGGTCTCGATCGCGGTCTCGACGATGATCCGGGCCGGGTGCTGGGCCGGGCAGACGTGCCGGCCCGCACCCCAGGCGAGGTGGGCCCGGTTGCCGCCGAGCGAGCCCTGGGCGGCGGAGGAGGCGCCCTGGGCGGCCGGGTCGGCGTTGGCCGCGGCCAGGCCGAGCACCAGCATGTCGCCCTTGCTGATGTACTGGCCGCCGAGGACGGTGTCGCCGGTGGCCCAGCGGCCGGGGAAGTTCTGGGTCGGCGGGTCGCGCCAGAGCACCTCCTCCAGCGCGTCGGAGACGGTCAGCCGCCCGCCGGTCAGCGTGGCCCGGAAACGGCGGTCGGTGAGCAGCAGCCGCAGCGTGTTGCCGATCCAGTTGATGCAGGTCTCGTTGCCCGCGACCATCAGCACCACCAGGTGGTGCACCGCCTCCTCGTCGGTCAGCGCGGCCGGGTGGGCGAGCAGCCAGGAGGTGAGGTCTGCGCTGGGGGCGGTACGGCGCTGCCGGACCAGTTCGGTCAGGGTGTTCTGGAACTCCCCGGCGGCGCGCACCGATTCGGGCCCGCTGTCGACGAAGTGGCTGATCAGCTCGATCATCCGGGGCCCGCTGCCGGGGGGCAGGCCGACCAGCTGGGTGGAGACCAGCAGCGGCAGGGCGCGGGCGTACTGGCCGATCAGGTCGGCGGTGCCGTCCGGGCCCCAGCTGTCGATCAGCCCGTCGGCGGCGGCCTCGGTGGTCTCCCGCAGCTGCCGGTGGTCGATCTGGGCCAGGGTGTCCGAGACGGCGGCGCGCAGCCGCTGGTGCTCGGCGCCGTCCAGGTTGAGCAGGGTGGGCCGCCAGGCGGTCATCGGCTGCAGCCGGGAGTCGGCGGCCAGCCGGCCCTCGGCGGGCACCCGCCACTGCCGCGAGTCCTTGGAGAACAGCGCCTCGTTGCGGGTGAGTTCGAGCAGTTCGGCGTAGCCGAGGACGAGCCAGGCCTCCACCCCGGGCTCCAGCTCGATCGGCGCGACCGGGCCGTGGCGCTCGCGCAGCCGGGCGTACAGGCCGTGCGGGTCGTCGGCGACGGCCTGCCCGTGCAGCGGGGTGAGCGGGACGCCGACCGGCAGCCCGGCACCGGGCGGGGCACCGTACGGGGCTCCGGTCCCGTACCCGCCGGCGACGCCGTACGGGCCGCCGGCGCCGTACGGGCCGCCGGTGCCCTGCGGCCCGCCGGCGCCGTGCGCGACCGGGCAGCCCGAGGACCGCGGGGGCTCGGGGGCGGTCACGGCTGGAGCTCCAGCAGCGAGCTGCGGTGCAGGTGGTCGACGAAGTCGATCAGCAGGTCGTAGGACTGCCGCCGGTCCCGGGCGTCGCAGTACAGGATCGGCACCTCGGGCAGCACGTCCAGCGCGGAGCGCAGCTCCTCCTCCGGGTAACTCGGCGTGTCCGGGAAGGTGTTGACGGCCACCGCGAAGGGGATGCGCTGCTCCTCCAGCCGGCCGAGCACGTCGAAGGCCTCGTCCGGCCGGCGCAGGTCGACCATCGCGATGGCGCCGAGCGCGCCGCGCGACAGGTCGTCCCACAGCGGCCAGAAGCGCTGCTGCCCCGGCGTACCGAACAGGTACAGCGCGAGCCGGGAGTTGAGCGTGATCCGGCCGAAGTCCAGCGCGACCGTGGTGGTGGTCTTGCCGCTGCGCCCGGTGAGGTCGTCCACGCCGCTGCTGGCGGCGGTCATGGTCTCCTCGGTGCGCAGCGGGGTGATCTCGCTGAGCGAGCCGACCAGGGTGGTCTTGCCGACCCCGAACGGGCCGGTGACCAGGATCTTCACCGCGCCCTGCACCGTGGACGGCAGGTACTGCGGTCCGGCCGGCGCGTCGGTGGGGGCTTCAGCGGAGTTGGCGGAGGCCAACGAGCACCTCTTCCAGGAGGGTTGTGGGCAGGCGTTCGGCCTGCGGGACGGGCGGGAGCACCTGCACGGCGCCGAGGTCCCAGAGGTCGCCGACCAGCACCTTGACGACGCCGAGCGGCAGCCCCAGGTGGGCCGCCACCTCGGCGACGGACAGCAGGCTGTGGCAGAGCCCGAGGATGCGCCGGTGCTCCCGGTTGAGCAGGGCGTGCTCGGGCAGTTCCGGGGGATCGGCCGGCCCTAACGGTCCGGGCAGGGCGCTGACCAGGCTCTCGATCGCCAGGTCGGCGCGGGTGGGGCGGCTGCGCCCACCGGTGATGACGTAGGGCCGGACCGGCCCGTTCACCGGTGGCCCCCCGCCGCGTGATCGACGCGCGGCGGGCTGGTGAGGTGGGCGCCGATCCGTTCGACCAGGACCTGCATCTGGTACGCGACCAGCCCGGCGTCGACCGCCTCGCTGGTGACCACGGCCAGGTGGGCGCCGGCCCCGGCGGCGACGATGAACAGGTAGCCGCCGCCGTACTCGATGATGATCTGGCGGGTGGCGCTGCCGGGGCCGCCGAAGCCCGCCGCGACGCCGCGGGCCAGCGACTGGAGCCCGGAGCAGGCGGCGGCGAGCCGTTCGGCGTCCTCCCGGGCGATGTCGGCGCTGCGGCCGATCTCCAGGCCGTCGTTGGAGACGACGACGGCGTGCTGGACCTGGGGGACGGCGATGATGTCGGCGAGCAGCCAGCCGAGATCGGGGGTGGTGGTCATGGAACTCTCCGGGGCGATGGGGAAGTCGGGGGAGGTCGGGGGAGCGGGGCGGGGCGGGTTCAGCGCGGGCCGGGCGGGCCCTGGGCCCGGGTGCGGGCCGCCGACCGGCCGCTGGCCGTCCCGGCCTGGAACATCGCCATGAACGCCTGGGCGTCCCGGGCCGAGCGGTACGGCGGCTCGGGCGGGGGCGGGGGAGCGGCGTGCTGGGCGGGTCGGTTCGCGCGGTCGCGCCGGTGGCTCCGGCGGGGCAGCGGCGGAGGGGAGTCGGGCGCCGGGGCCCGGCCGGCGGGCGGGGTCTCCACCAGCGGGTGGGCGGCGCCGGGGTGGTCGGGGCCGACGGCCGGCCGGGGGTCGGGGGAGAACGCCCGGTCGTCCGGCCCGAGTCCGGGCACGGTGGGCGGCAGCGGCTCGGTGAGCAGGGCGTTCGGCAGCAGCACGACCACCCGCACGCCGCCGTACGGGGAGGGCGCCGAGCTGAGGGTGACCCGGAACCCGTAGCTCTCGGCGAGCCGGCCGACGGCGGCCAGCCCCAGCTGCGGTACCTCGCCGAGCCGGGAGACCTCCAGGCTGCTGCCCCCGGCGAGGGCGGCGGCGGCCTTGGCGACGGCCTGTTCCGGCATGCCGACGCCGCCGTCGTCGATCTCGATGACCGCGCCGTTGTGCACCGGCATCAGGGTGACGAACACCTGGGTGCTGGGCGGGGAGTAGCGGGTCGCGTTGTCCAGCAGTTCGGCGATGGCGTGGATCAGCGCCTCGGCGGCGGCGCCGACCACCGCGGTCTCGATCCGGCTGCGGACGACCACCCGCTGGAACGGCAGGATCCGCGACTGGGCGCCGCGCACCACGTCCTCCAGCGACACCGGCTCCGGCCAGTGCCGCCCGGCCCGGGCGCCGCACAGCACGGCCAGGGTCTGGGCCAGCCGGGCCTGTTGGGCGGCGGCGTGGTCGGCCTTGAGCAGGCCCTCCAGCAGCGCCGGGTCGTCGTGGGTGCGCTCCATCTCGTCGAGCAGGGCCTGCTGGTCGTGGGCCATGACGAGGATCCGGCGGGCGACGCTGAGGAAGGCCCGCTGGCTGGAGGCGGTGAGTTCCTGCTCCTGCTGGACGGCGGCCAGGTCGGCGCCCCGGCGGGAGAGTTCGGCGGTCAGCTGCTCCTCGAGCCGGGCGAGTTCGCCCGCCAGCCGGTCGGCCCGGCCGCGCTGGGTGACGGACACGGCGCGGTACCGCGCGGCGGCCACGAGGGCGAGGACGGCGAGCACGCCGGTAGCCGTTGCGCACCACTGAGTCATCGTCACGCCGCGAATTCTAGGGCGATGATCCTACGAAGGTGTGAACGGATCTCGCCATGTGACCGGATCTCGTCAATATCGAGTCAATACGCCGCCGTTCCGGCGTCGTTCGACCCCGACCGCGGGGCCCTGACAAGCCGTCCGATCGTTCGTCCAGGGTCTTTTGACCTCCCTCGACGTGACGCGTGGTGGCCGGTTCGGGTCCCGGGATGTGTGGGGCCGGTGTGCACGGTGTCGCCGAACCGGCGGCATCCGGTGCAGGAGCGCGCGGTCGGGCGTCGGGCGGCATCCGGTGCAGGAGCGCGCGGTCAGGCGTCGGGCGGCATCCGGTGCAGGAGCAGCAGCGCCACGTCGTCCGGCCGGGAGCGGCGCTCGGTCACGTTCAGGGTGAGCAGGTCGGCCAGCTGCTCCAGCGCGGGGGCCGCGCCGATCCGCTCCGGGCCGGTCCGCCGGGCCCACAGCTCCAGCCCGCCGATCATCCGGTGCACCGACTCGTCGTAGTCCTCCTCGCGGTCCTCGACCAGCCCGTCCGTGTAGGCCAGCAGGGTCTCGCCGCCCGCCAGCCGGGCGGTGGCCAGCGGGTACGGCTGCCCCGGGTCCACGCCCAGCGGCGGGCCGCCCGGCAGCTCCAGCTCGACGGCCGTGCCGTCGGCGGCGATCCGCACCGGCGCCGGGTGCCCGGCCCGGGCCGCGGTCAGGCCGCCGTCGGCCGGGTCCAGGGTCAGGTAGAGGCAGGTCGCGAACAGCTCGGTGTCCAGCTCGGACAGCAGCCGGCTGGTCCGGGCCAGGGTCGCCGCCGGGTCGTGCCCGTCCGTGGCGTACGCCCGCAGGCCGCTGCGCAGCTGGCCCATCACGGCGGTCGCCTCGGCGTTGTGGCCCTGCACGTCGCCGATCACCAGCCCGATCCGGCCGTCCGGCAGTTTCAGCAGGTCGTACCAGTCGCCGCCGATCTGCATGCCCTCGGTGCTGGGCAGGTAGCGGGCGGCGCTGGCGATCCCCGGCAGCCGGGGCAGGGTGCGCGGGAGCATCGCGCGCTGCAGCTCGCCGGCCCGGTGGTGGTGGGTGTCGTACAGCCGGGCCCGCTCCAGGGACTGCGCGAGGATGCCGGCGAAGGTCGAGTACAGGGTGCGGTCCGCGCGGCTGAACACGCGCTCGGTGGCGAAGGTGATCAGGCAGGAGCCGACCTGCCGGCCGGAGGCGACCAGCGGCAGCACCGCCCAGGCGGCCGGGGCGTCGGCCCCCACCGGCCCGGCGCCGGGTTCGCTGAAGAGCGGGGCCGAGCGGGCCGGCGGCGAGGGCTGGCTCACCTGCTCGGAGACGGTCTGCTCGGAGATCGCGTGCTCTGAGCGGACCTGGCCGGGGCGGACCTGGTCGGAGCTGACCTGCTCGGAGCGGACCTGCTCGGAGAGGTCCGCCAGCCGGGTCAGCTCGGCCCGGCGTGGTCCGCCGTACCCGGTGTGCGAGACCGGCAGCAGCCGGCCCTCGTCCACCAGGTCCAGCACGATGCCGGCGGCGCCGAGGGCCGGACGGGCCACGTCGGTGACGGCGGCGGTGACGTCCCGGACGGTCACCGCCCGGGACAGCGCCCGGGTCAGCGACAGCAGCAGCGCCGTCCTGGCCCCGGCCGGGTCGTGCGGCGGCTCGGCGTCCCGGGCCCGGCGGTGCTCCACGTCGGCGAGCAGCCCGGCCATCCGCACCGGACGGCCGTGCACGTCCAGCATCACCTCGCCGGACTCCTCGACCCGCGCGACCTTCCCGCCACGGCGCAGCAGCCGGTAGCCGATCCGGTAGCGGCCGCCGCTCGCCAGCGCCTCCGCCAGGGCCGCCTGCACGTCCGGCAGGTCCTCGGGGTGGACGATCCGCTCCAGCTCCGGGGCGGTCCCGTCCGGCTCGACGGGTCGGCCGGCCACCGCGAAGGCGGCCGCGTCCCAGTAGCTCTCCCCGGTGACCAGGTCGCGCTCGAAGGCGCCGTGCCCGGCGGCCCGCACCGCGAGCGACAGCAGCGGGCGGGTCGGGGCGGCGTCCGGGGTGGGCGCGAGCCGCTGCGCGGTGCGGTCGCCGGAGTGGTTTCCGGTGCGGTCGCCGGTGTGGCCTGCGGTGTGGTCGAGGGTGTGGTCCAGCAGGTGGTGCAGCCGGTGGGCGCAGGCCCCGGCGATCGTCTCCAGCACGTCCAGATCGCGCCCCGGGACGGTGCCCCGGTGCGCCAGGGCGAGGGCCAGCACGCCGATCGGCCGCTCGTCCACCACCAGCGGCAGGCTGACCACGGCGACCAGCCCGGTGCCCAGCCCGGCGTTCCGCTTCGGGTACTCGACGCTGGTGTGCTCCGGGCCGAGCAGGTACGGGCGGCGCAGCCGCAGCGCCATCGCGGCGGGCAGCTCGCCGGCCGGGTCGACCAGGCCGTAGCGCTCGTGCGCCCAGTCCGGCAGCCCGTGCGAGGCGGTCAGCCGGAGCATCCCGGCGGGGTCCAGCAGGTACAGCGCGGAGCCTTCGCCGGTGATCCAGTTCGGGCCCTCGGCGAGGACGGTGCCGAGCAGCTCGGCGGCGCTGGTGCAGCCGAGCAGCAGGCGCACGCAGCGCATCGGGCTGCGGGTGGCCGGGCCGCGGGCGGCCGGGCTGCCGGCCGGCGTCCGGCTCTCGTCCTCGGGGATGGGCACTAAATCTTCATACCCCATTTCCATAGCCGCGGCCGGAGTCCGGCCCGGAGCCTCATCCGGTCGCGGCCGTGCCCAGCCGTCGCACCAGCACCAGCGTCCGGTCGTCCGCCACGTCCTGCGCCACCGTGCGCACCAGCCGCCCCGCCGCACCCCGCACCAGCTGCTGCTGGGTCCGGTGGGTGCGCACCTCCGGCTCGGCCGCCGCCAGCAGCCGGCCCACCCCCTCGTCCAGGTCCCGGCCCGGCACCTCCACCAGGCCGTCGCTGAACAGCAGCAGCGAATCCCCGTGCGCCAGCCGTCCCGGCACCCCCGGGTACGGCGCCCCCGGCACCAGCCCCAGCGCCGGACCGCCGTGCTCCGACGGCACCCAGCCCGACCGGCGGCAGAACCGCACCGGCGGCGGATGGCCCGCGTTGAACAGGCGGTAGCGGCCCGTCGCCGGGTGCAGCGCCAGGTGCACGGCCGTGGCGAAGTCGTCCTCCCAGCCCATCCGCACCAGGTGGTCGTTGGCCGCCGGCAGGAACGCCTCCGGCGGCACCCGGCCCAGCAGCATCGCGAACGCCCCCGACAGGTGCGTCGACCGGGCCGCCGCCCGGGTGCCCTTGCCCGACACGTCCACCAGCACCAGTTCCAGCAGGTCCTCCTCCGGCCGGTGGGCGCACAGCAGGAAGTCCCCGGAGAACGACGCGCCGCCCGCCGGGGCCAGCGCACTGTCGAAGTGCCAGTCCAGCAGCCGCTCCGGCAGCCGGGCCAGGGCCCGGTTGTGCTCCGCCAGCTCCAGCAGCATCGAATCGCCCTGGGTGCCGCGCAGCCCCAGCCGGTCCCGGAAGCGGTTCGCGGTCAGCACCGTCGCCCCCGTCGCCGCCACCACCACCGTCACCCCCAGCCGCACCCCGTGCGGGTCCTGCACCACCGCCCCCAGCAGACCGCCCGCCAGCGCCGCGCACACCAGCACCCGCAACTGCCCGCGCCGCAGCACCAACCCGCCACCCACCACCGGCAGCACCAGCGCCGACGGCGGCCACCCGTACGGCAACAGGACCGGCAACACCCCCAGCACCGCCGTCACCCCGAGCAGCACCCCCAGCGCCACCCGCCCGGCCCGGACGTCCCCGTCCAGCAACCGGCCGTACCACCGCCGCACCCTCGCTATCAGTGCGGGCACCCGGGACCTCCGCGAAGGCGTGGGCGGTCCCCTGTCATGACCACCAGTCAGCCCGGCCACACTAACCCCTCCCACCTCCCGCCCCGCAGCCCCTTCTCCCCCGCCCGGTCCGCCTGCTGCTGCGCCCCGGCCGTCCGCCGAAGCCCCGTGTCCCCCGCCCGACTTCTGGTGCGCGCCCGAGCCCCGCCCGCCTGCCGAAGCCCCGTGCTCCCCCACCGCTCCCGCGCAACAGCAAGCCGGCCAGCCCGACTTCCCGCGCGCAGCCCCCCGCCTGCCGCCCCGCAGCCCGTTTTCCTTCCCTGCCCGGTCTCCTTGCTGCTGCGCCCCGCCCGTCTCCGCCAAGCCCGTTCCGGACCTGCGGTCACCAGAAGTCACCCCGCCCGACTTCTGACGCGCGCCCGAGCCCCGGCCGCCCGCGCCCAGTAGGCGCTTGCCATCTGCCGAAGCCCGTAGCTCCGTTCTCCCTCCGCCGTTTCGCGTAACAGGAAGTCGGCCGGCCCGACTTCCTGGGCACTTCCCGGCTTGTCCGCCCACGCCCCGCCGCCCCGCAGCCTGTTCTCCTGTGCCCGGTCTGCGTGCTGCTGCGTTCCGGCCGTCTCCGCCAGGCCTGTTCTGGGCCTGCAGTACCAGAAGTCGGCCCGCTCGACTTCTGGTGCGCGCCCGAGCCCCGTTCGCCGATGCTGCTGCGTTTCCTTGCTGCGTGTCCTCGCCCCGACGGTTCGGGGCAGGTGGCCCGCTGACGCCAGAAGTCGGCCCGCCCGACTTCTGGTGCGCGCCCGAGCCCCGGCCGCCCGCGCCGAGTAGGCGCCGCCATCTGCCGGAGCCCCGTGCTTCCCCCGCCGTTTCCGCGTAACAGGAAGTTGGCCGGCCCGACTTCCTGGGCACTTCCCGGCTTGCCCGCCCGCCGACACCTGCCGCCCCGCAGCCCGTTCTCCTGTGCCCGGTCTGCGTGCTGCTGCGTTCCGGCCGTCTCCGGCAGGCCTGTTCTGGTCCTGCGGTCACCAGAAGTCGGCCCGCTCGACTTTTGGTGCGCGCCCGAGCCCCGGCCGCCCGCGCCGAGTAGGCGCCGCCCTCCGCCGAAGCCCCGTGCTCCCTCCGCCGTTTCCGCGTGACAGGAAGTCGGCCGGCCCGACTTCTCGCGCGCAGCCCCCGCCCGTGGGAGAGTCGGCCTCCTCGCAGAGGGGCCGCCCGCCTGATCTCGTCGATCGGTGGGGCCGCACTCTTTCAATGGCCCGGCTACCTCTGCCGGAAGGTTTCTTCTCGGTCTGCCTCGCGCGAGAGGTCCATGGGGTCGACTTCTGGCGCGCTCACTGCCGCCGCCGCGTTTCTCTGCGGCCAGAGAGTCGCGGCCGGTCGCCCGGTGGCCTCTTTCCCACGGGGTGCTGCGCGAGAAGTCGGCCGGGCCGACTTCCTGGGCACTTCCCGGCTTGCCCGCCCGCCGACACCTGCCGCCCCGCAGCCCGTTCTCCTCTGCCTGGTCTGCGTGCTGCTGCGTTCCGGTCGTCACCGCCAGGCCCGTTCTGGGCCTGCGGTCACCAGAAGTCGGTCCGCCCGACTTCTGACGCGCGCCCGAGCCCAGTAGGCGCCGCCACCCGCCGAGGCCCGTAGCTCCGTGCTCCCTCCGCCGTTTCTGCGTATCAGGAAGTCGGCTGGGCCGACTTCCCTCGCGGAGGCGCCCGCCTGGTGGGGCCGCGCTTTTCCAGCGCCCCGGTTGCCCGCGCCGGAAGGCCCCTTCTCGGCCTGCCTCGCGCCAGAAGTCGATGGGGCCGACTTCTGGCGCACCCACCGGGCGCCCGGTGGCCCCTTTCTCACGGGGTGCTGCCCGGGTTTCGGCCGGGGGTCTCTGCGGTGGGGGCACCTCCCGGCCGAAGGCTGGGGGAGCGTCGCCGGCCCGGCCTGAGCCGCGGGGCGTGTTCTAGGCGGTGGCCGTCCCGGGCCAGGTGTGGAGGGCGGTGGTGAGGGTGGTGATGAGGCGGTCGTGGGTGGTGGTGGGGTCCTCGGCGAGTTGGAAGGCGCCGGCGATGGAGAGGGAGGCGAAGCCGTGGGCGAGGGAGCGGACGGTGCGGGCGGCGTGGATGGCTTCGGGGCCGTCGAGGCCGTAGCCGCGGAGGACGGCGACGATGACGCCGACGAGCCGGGTGGCGGCGCGGGTGAGGTCGTCGTCGGGCTGGGGGGCCTGGGGGAGGGCGGCGTAGCGGTGGGGGTGTGCGGTGGCGTAGGCCTGGTAGGCGCGGAGGACGGCGGTGACGGCGTCGTCCCCGCTGCGGCCGACGGCGGCGTCCGCGAGCCGGTCGGCGAGCTCCTCGGTGACCCGGACCGCGATGAGGCGCCGCAACTCGCCGAGTCCGCCACTGACGTGCTTGTACAGCGAGGGGGTGGCGACGCCGGCCCGGGTGGCGACGGAGGCGAGGGTGAGGGCTTCACCGCCCTGGTCGTCGATGAGGGCGAGGGCGTGGTCGACGACCTGGTCGGGGGTCAGTCCTACGCGGGGCATGGCTTCGTTCTCTCCGTACGGGCGGGGTTCAGGCGAGTTCGGCGAGGAAGGGCAGCAGGGCGTCGGCGACGGCCTGCGGGTTGTCGGCCATCGGGTAGTGCCCGGACCCTTCGATCATCACCTTGCGGGCGCCGAGCTTCTCGGCCTGGAGGTCGGCGACGGCCTCGGGCTTCGGGAAGTCGGGGTCCTTGCTGCCCATGAGGACGAGGGCCGGGCAGCGGACGGCCGCGCACCAGCCGACGGGTGCGGAGTCGCCGGTGACGTGGCCGCGGGTGGCGGTCCGCCGGCCGGGGGTGCGCAGGGCGGCGACGAGCCCGTCGACGTAGCCGTCGAGGTCGGCGGGGCGGGGGCCGGGGTAGGCCATCTTGCGCAGGTAGAAGCCCCAGACGCCGGGCCACCGGACCATGGCGGCGCCCATGACGACCATGACGCCCCGCATGAGGGCGTTGGCCCGGTGTTCGACGAAGGCGTCGATCAGGGCGATCCCGGCGACCCGCTGGGGTGCGTCGCCGGCGACCTTGACGACCGTCGCCCCGGTGTAGGACTGCCCGACCAGGACGGCCCGTTCGATGCCGAGGTGGTCGAGCAGGGCGAGGACGTCGGTGGCGATGGCGGCGGGCCCGTAGTCGTCCCAGACGATCGAGGAGTCGCCGAAGCCGCGCAGGTCCATGGTGACGACCCGGTGGCCGGCGGCGGTGAGCAGCGGGTGCAGGTGCCGGTAGGCGTGGCGGGAGTCGAGCATCCCGGGGAGGAGGACGACGGGGGTGCCGTCGCCCTGCCGGGTGTCGTCGTACGCGAGGCGGCCGCCGGGGACGTCGAGGAACTGGGTGCTCGGGGTGCTGGTGCCGTTCATGGTGGGCCTCCGCCGGCTCGCTCGTTTCTGCCTGTAGCCATAAAGCTAAGGCTAATAGCCTTAGCCGTCAAGCATTCGGCCGATGCCGAGGACGCTTCCCGTTCACGCCCCCTCGACCCGGAAGGGGTCGTGCTCGCTGAGCAGCTTCTCCAGCCGGGCCTGGTCGACCCGGGCGACGGTGTCCAAGGACTCCTGCCGGTCCCGGATCACCTTGGCCAGCGTGAACGAGGAGGTGACGGCGTAGAGGAGGCCGATCGCGAGGAAGGCCCGGGTCCAGCCGCCCACCGGCAGGTAGGCGATCCCGGCGGCGAGGGCGGTGCCGGAGAGGGCGAAGGAGAGGACGGCCTGGACGAAGTACGCGGCCGTTGTCCGTGACTGCATCGGTGCGCTCATGGCGCCAGGATGCGATGGGGCGGCCGGGTCGCACATGAGTAGGAGTACTCAGATGGACCCGGTGGCTGAGGGGTCGTTCGTTGACGTCCGATCACCTGTTCCACAGTGGCCCCGGGCGGATGGCTTGGAATCAGAGCGTCCTAGGATTAACGTTTGATAACGCAGCGCGGTCGTCAACGCCGTACCCAGACGGCACCGTGCGCCGTCGCCTAATCCCGCCGACCGGCCTCCGGGCAGGTCAGGGAGCCGGGGAACCACGTTCCTTGGGGTGAATCGGCGGGGCTCCGGCCCGGCCGTAGGAGACCTTCCTGCTCCGAACCCGTCAGCTAACCCGGTAGGCGCGAAGGAAGGAAAGGAGCGCGCCTCCGTGGCGTCGACGCACACTCCGGCACACCCGGCCGGCCCCGCAGCCGGTACCCAGCTCCTCGACCACCCCGGCCCGCACGGCGCCGAGCCCCGCGACGGCGGGTCCGCCGGACCGGCCGAGCCGTTCGCCCCGGAGGCCGAGGCCAACCGCCACCGGATGCCGCGTCAGACCCGCGGGGCCTCCCCGCTGCTCGGCGTCACCGCCGTCGCCGCCACCCTGGGTGCCACCGGCTTCGCCTCCGCGACCCCGGCCGCCGCACCCGCCGTCGAGGCCCCGGACGAGACGCCCGTCGCCCTGGCCGCCGACCCCGGCCTCGCGCTCGCCGCCCGGATCCAGCAGCAGGCCGACAGCCAGCGCACCGCCGCCGAGGAGGGCGCCCGGGTCCAGGCCGCCCAGGAGGCCGAGGCCAAGGCCGCCGCCAAGGAGGCGGAGGCCAAGCGCGCCGCCGAGGAGGCCGAGCGGGCCAAGGCCGCCGCCCTCACCCTGCCGGTGAAGGACTACAACCTCTCCGCCCACTACGGCCAGAGCGCCCGCTACTGGGCCCACCTGCACACCGGCCTGGACTTCGCCGCCGACACCGGCACCGCGGTCTACGCCGTCGGTCAGGGCACCGTCACCTCGGCCGGCTGGTCCGGCTCGTACGGCTACCGGATCGTCGAGACCCTGCCCGACGGCACCGAGATCTGGTACTGCCACCTCTCCTCGATCATCAAGGGCTCCGGCAAGGTCACCGCCGGCCAGCAGATCGGCAAGGTCGGCGCGACCGGCAACGTCACCGGCCCGCACCTGCACCTGGAGGTCCGCCCCGGCGGCGGCGCCCCGGTCGACCCGGAGACCTGGCTCCAGCAGCGCGGCCTCACCCCGTAGGACCGATGACGCGGCAGGGCCCCGGGCGGCGCGCCCGGGGCCCTGCCACGTCAGCTCACTCCTGCTCCAGCTCCGGCTCCTCCGGCTGCTCCTCCTCGTCCGCGGGCAGCTGCGCCAGGTAGGCGTCGATCTCGGCCGCCCCCGGCTCCGGCGCGAGCTCCGGGAACTCCTCCACCAGCAGCCGCGGCAGCCCGGGCACCGTCCACTCGCCGAGCAGGTCGAGCGCCGCCTCGGTCGCCGCCGCCTCGAACTCCTCGAAGCCACCGGCCAGTTCGTCCGGCATCGGGCGCCCCAGCGCGTTCAGCTCGGCCAGGTTGCGGTAGCTGCGCCGCATCAGGCCCTGCTCCAGCAGCAGCCGCGCGCCGTCGGTGGCCATGCCGACGGACAGCACCCGGCCCGGCCCCCAGCCCTGCTCGTCCGGGTCGTCCAGCCAGCCGGTCGGCGTCAGCGCCTCGTACCCGGCCAGCCGCTGCTCCTCGTCGAGCGCCGCGAAGCCGGCCAGCCAGTCCCGGACGGCCGCCGGGTCCGTCACGTCCACCCCGTGGGCGTGCAGCAGCACCGCGTACAGCCGGGGCCAGGTCACCAGGTCGGCGCGGCGCAGCAGCCCCGCCGCGACCTCGCCCTGCCACTCGGCCTCGGCGTGCAGCCGCTCCTGGCGCTTGGCGTTGAGCCGCTTCGCCGCCCGCTGGTGGTCGACCAGCAGCCGTACGGCCTCGCCGTACGCGAGCGGGTCCTCCTCCGGCGCGGGTTGGACGTAGAGGTGGAGCCGTTCGTACAGCAGGTGCTCCACCTCGTCGGAGGTGAGTTCGGGCCAGCCGTCGTGCATCCTGCCCCCGCCGAGCTCCAGCAGCGCCAGCACCGCGCGCAGCGGCGCTTCGGCCACCGGCGCGCGGTCCTGGCCGGCCGCCCAGGCGAGCAGGTCGGCGGCCCTGGTGCGCGGGGCGAGCCGCAGGTCTTCGTCGTTCATGTTCCGAACGGTAGCCGCCGGACGCCGGTAGGGTCGGCAGCCATGGTCCCCGTACGCCTCGCCGGCCCCAGGCTCGCCCTCCGCGAGTACCGCCACACCCCGGAGGAGGTGGACGCGCTGCACGCGCTGTACGGCGACCCGGAGGTGACCCGCTACCTCCCCTTCGAGCCGCGCGACCGCGAGACCTGCGCGGACCAGCTCGAGCTCTACCTGGAGGAGGCGATGGCCGAGGAGCGGGGCGTCTACCGGCTCGCCGTCGTCCGGCGCGAGGACGCCGAGGACCCGGAGGACGCGCTGCCGATCGCGCACGCCAGCCTCACCCTCGGCAAGTACCGCTCCGCCCACCTCGGTTACGTGCTGAGCCGCCCGGTGTGGGGCCGCGGCTACGCGGGCGAGATCGCCGGACTGCTCTGCGAGCTCTCCTTCGGGGTGCTCGGCCTGCACCGGCTGGCCGCCCGGGTCGACGTGGAGAACGAGGCCTCGGCCAAGGTGCTCACCCGGCTCGGCTTCCGGCTGGAGGGGCGCGTCCGGCACGACCTGTACAAGGGCGGCGCCTGGCGCGACTCGTACCGGTACGCACTGCTCGCCGACGAGTGGTCCGGCCCGGCCGGCCCACCGCAGGGGGGTTAACCCCACCGCCGATCCGCCGGTCGGCCGGATGTTTGCCGGGCCGCGCCCCGGCCAGACTGGACCACGTCAGCACGTACGGAAGACCAGGACGACGAGGGGCCGGGGACCGGGAAATGAGCAGCAGCGGCAGCACGCTGGGTCAGGGATGGGACGCCCCGGGCGGTTACGGCGACGACGGGGCCCGCCCGGCCCGGGCCCACCGCACCGAGGAGCCGCCCGGCTTCTGGCGGGCGCCGTTCTCCGGGCACTACTACCGCGAGGTCGGCTACGCGCTCACCGGGCTGCCGGTCGCGATCGTCGGCTTCGTCCTCGCGATCGTCCTGTTCTGCCTCGGCGTCGGCACCTTCGTCACCGTCCTCGGCCTGCCGGTGCTGGCCGCCCTGACCAGCACCGCCCGGGGCTTCGGCCGGGCCGAGCGGGCCCGGGTGCGCGGGATGCTCGCCCTGGACGTGCCCGGCCCGGCGCCGGTGCGCCAGGTCCGCCCGGGCGGCTGGGGCTCGGTCACCGCGCGGCTGGCCGACGGGGCGGGCTGGAAGGCCGTGCTGTACCAGGTGGTGATGTTCCCCTGGGCGGTGTTCAGCTTCTGCCTCACGCTGACGTTCCTGCTGCTCGGCTGGGCGATGGCGCTCTACCCGCTCTACCACTGGGTCTTCCCGCGCTACACCCCCTGGCGCGGGTACCAGCTGTTCGACTTCACCGACAGCCACCACGTCCGGCACGTCTACTACGTGGAGGGCACCTGGCAGATCGCCGCGTTCTCGGCGATCGGGGTGCTGCTGATCTTCCTCACCGCGCGGCTGGTCCGCGGCCTGACCAACGTCAACCGGGCCGCCGCCCGGGGGCTGCTCGGCCGCTGAGGCCCGGCCCCGCGTCCTCCCACGTACTCCCGCACCTCCCACGTACTCCCGCCCCTGCGCCGCCCCCGCCCCGCCCGTGCTCCGGACGCGCTCCGGATGCGGGTGGGGCGGGCCCGTGTTCGGATGACCGGGTGGCGACCGCCCCCACCCCCGTGCCCGCGCCGGACGTCCTGGTCACCTCCCGCCCGCTGGACGAGTACTGCGCCCTGTTCGGCCTGACCCGCGCCCGGCTCGCCGCCCTGCCCGGCCCGCTGCTGGACTGCCCGGGCGGTGCGTCCGGCCTGGCCGCCGAGGCGCGCGAGCTGGGCTGCCGGGTGATCGCCGTCGACCCGGCGTACGCGGTGCCGCCGCCCGAGCTGGCCGCCCGGGCCCTGGCCGCCCGGGCGTCGATGGCCGTCGCGATGGCCGCCCGCCCACAGCTGTACCCCTCGCCCCGCCCGCGCGGCCCCGCCCGCCCGGAGCGCTACCTGCGCAGCTGGGACCGCGCCCGTCGGCTGTTCGCCGCCGACACGGCCGCCCACCCGCAGTGCTACCTGGCCGCCGCGCTGCCCCGGCTGCCCTTCGCGGACGGCGCCTTCGCGCTCACCCTGAGCGGCTACCTGATCTTCGCCTACCCCGAACTGTTCGGCCCGGAGCGGCAGCTGGCCGCCCTGGCCGAGCTGGTCCGGGTGACGGCCGCGGACGGGGAGGTGCGGGTCCAGCCGCTGCACGACGGCCGGGGCCGCCGCTGCGGCCACCTCGACCGGCTGCGGTACGCGCTCGGCGAGCGCCGGATCGCCAGCGAGGTCCGCCGGGTGCCGCGCGAGGACGGCCGCACCCGCAGGATCCTGGTGCTCCGAACCGCCGGCGGGCGACCACGGGGGCCCGCACCGGCACAACTTCTGTAATGGTCACTGGGCGGGTCTGCCCCTATACTCGCCCACATGAGCGAGACCACGATCCGGCCCGCCCAGCCCGCCGACGCCGACCGGCTCACCGCACTGATCCAGGCCTCGGCCGCCTACCGCGGCGACTACTTCGCGATGATCGACGGCTATGCCGTGCGGCCCGACTACATCGAGCGCCACGAGGTGCGGATGGCCGTGGACCGCACCGACGACCGGCTGCTCGGCTTCTACGGGCTGATCCACGAACCGGCCGAACTGGACCTGATGTTCGTCGCCGACGACGCCCAAGGGCTGGGCATCGGACGGGCGTTGATCGCCGACATGCTCGACCGGGCCCGGGCCGCCGGGATCGCCGCGGTCAAGGTCGTCTCGCACCCGCCCGCCGAGGGCTTCTACCTCCAGATGGGCGCCGTGCGCACCGGCACCCGCCCGCCGCAGCCCAAGACCCCCTGGTCGCAGCCCGAACTGCGCTTCACCGTCTAGGGGTTCGCCGGCGGGTCGACAGCCGCCGGCCCGGATGCCATGGGCTCGGGCGCCGCCGGCTCGGATGCCACCGCTTCGGACGCCGCAGGCCCCGCGCCCTCCGCGCCCTCCGCGCTGGCCCCCGTCGGCTGCGCCGGGACGAAGGCCACCGCCCGCAGCCGGGACAGTATCTTCTCCGCCAGCCAACTGCGGTCCGACCCGTACGGAATGCCCCGCGGGTCGACCAACTGCGCCGCCACCGCGTCCCGCAGCCGCTGCGCCTCCGCTCCGGGCAGCCGGGAGAGCAGGCCCCGGGCGGCCAGCAGCGCGTGGTACTGCTCGAACCCCGAGCGCGGGTGCTCGATCGCCTCCAGCACGCTCGGCAGGTCCGCCAGCGACGGATCGCCCTGCATCAGCGCGAGGGCCTGGATCCGGCGGCCCTCCGAGCCGTCCGCGAACAGGGCCCGCACCTGGTCGGCGGTCAGCGCCGAGCGGGTCGCGGTCGACCGGACCTCCGCCACCACGCCGTCCGGCCCGGCGGGGGAGCCCGAGGACGGCGGCAACTGGGCGGCCAGCGCGGCGGGTTGCTCCGTGCTGCCACCGAGCAGCCCGAGCTGCTGCATCGCGCGTACCCGCAGGTCGTCGGCGCCCACCTTGTCGCCGCGCCGGTCGCGGTCCTGCCCGGCCAGGAAGAGGTCCAGCGCCTCGTCCGTCTCGGTCAGCACCCGGGGCAGCGCCAGCCTGGTCACCAGCCAGCCGGCCAGGAAGCCCAGCACCAGGAAGTAGAGCACCAGCGCGGCCGCGAACGGTACCGCGGCGTCCTCCCCGCCCAGCACGGGCGCCAGCGCCGTACCGAGCTGGTGCAGCCGTTCGCCGAGCGAGCCGAGCTGGGTCAGCCCGACGCCCAGCAGCACCTTGGTCAGCCAGTCGGAGACCTGCTCCAGATTGGTGTTGGGCGCGTACCAGCCCTGCGGCTCGCCGGAGCCGTTCTTCACCCGGGGCACCCCGAACAGGAAGCCCAGCGCGCCGCCGAGCACCGTCGAGGCACCGGCCACCACCAGGCCGCCGCCGAGCGCCTGCCAGGCCTGCGCCCGGCCGAGCGCGAACAGCAGCAGGCCGAGCAGGCCCGTGCCGGTCAGCACCCCGGCGGCCGTCCACTGTGCTGTCCGCAGTGCCGACCCGCCGACCCGTCGCCGCGCCCTTGCCATCGCCCACCCCTGTGTCCGCGCCGCTGCGCCCCGTCGTCTCCGAGAGGCCGCGCCGACTCTAGCGCCGCGGCCCCAGCACGGGAACGACCCGGGGGCACCGCCGCTACGACGGGCCGGTGCAAACGCAGACGGCCCGCAGGCTGCTCCTCGACGCCGGCCCGTGCACTGGCCTGGCGCCGAGGCACCGGGGATGTACCGGTGAGCCTGCGGGCCGGGTGACTGCTGTGGATTTCGCCTGCCGGAGGCCAGGGGCCTCACCCTGCGCAGGCAGGGGCGGCTCTAGCGAGCAGCCACCTCACGCATCCTGATGGAACTCAATTCAGGATCACCTCCTTTCAGTGTGCCGCCACTGTAGGCAGCCCCCTGTCGGGAGGGCAACGGATTATTCGCGGGCGCCGCTCAGGCGCCCTTCACCTTGTCCTGGAACTTGGTGTAGTCGATCACGTTGTCGGGCGACGGGATCTGGAGGGTGACCGGCTTGTCGTAGTCGGTGAAGTCGATCTGGCCCTTGTCCGCGCCGGTGGTCTTCTCCATCCGCACCGGGTAGAACTTGCCCTCGGTGGCGATGTGGAGGAGCGACTCCTCGCCCTTGTCGTCCTTCTCCTTGAGGCTGAACGTCTTGACCCCGTTGACGGTCCCGGCGCTGCCCTTGGTCGGGGTGCTGCCCGCGTCGTCCTGGAGCATGTCGCTCGCCCAGGTGAGCTTGCAGAAGTCCATCATCGGCTTCATCTTCGGGTCGCCGTCGAAGCCGGTCAGGTAGCGGCCCTTGAAGAGCTCGGCGACCGCGTCGCCCTTGGGCCCGCTGAACGTCTTCCAGAACTGGGTGTCCGGCTTGATGAAGGACTGCTTGCCGTCGCTGATGAGCTCGAAGGAGCCGACGCCGGGCATGGCCATGGTGCCCTGGCAGTTGCCCTTGGTGTCCATGGCCATGTTCATGGTCATGACGCCGTCGTCGGTGGGGATCTTGCCGGCGATCTTGAGCGAGGTGGCGGCGGCCAGCGCCTGCCGGGCCTGCTTCTCGATCTCCTGGGCGGTCAGCTTGTCGGTGTCGAGCTTCGCCACGGTCGGAGTCGGAGTCGGCGTGGCGGTCGGGGTCGCGGCCGCCGCGGCGGTGGTGGCCGCAGGCGCCGCGGCCTTGTCCGAGTCCTTGTTGTCGCCACAGGCGGCCGTGCCGGCCCCCAGCAGGAGGCAGATCGTGGCAGTGCTCACCAGGCGCTTCGACAGCATGAGGTCGTTCCTTGTCCAGGGAACGGTCCCGCCGCCCCCCACTTGGATGAATTTTTCCTCAGTATGGGGGAGCGGTCTGACAGCAGATCTTGAAAAAGGGTGCCGTTACCGCTTCGTGGCGGGACCGTGTTCTACCCGTGCTGGGAACGCGTAAGGGCCCGGAGGACGAATCCTCCGGGCCCTTACGGCTACTGAGTAGCGGGGACAGGATTTGAACCTGCGACCTCTGGGTTATGAGCCCAGCGAGCTACCGAGCTGCTCCACCCCGCGTCGGTGAACACCACACTACGGGGAAGTCGCCGAGATGGGAAATCGGTTCTGCGGAACGGCCTCCGCTCACCCTCAGCGCCGGCCCCCGGACCGCCCCTCGGACCGCCCGCCGTGCCGCACGGCGCGGGCTCTGGCCCAGAGCGCGAAGCCGACCAGCGCCACGAAGCAGGGCACCATCAGCACCCCGTAGACCACCAGGAACCCGTCCGTCCCCAGGTCGGCGGCGGCGTTCCAGGTGCCGTGCAGCACCATCGCCAGCAGCAGCCCGGCGGGCGCGGCCAGCCGGGCCAGCCAGCGCCGCCCGCTGGTCAGGGCGACGGCCAGGCCGATCCCGGTGAGCGCGGTGAACAGCGGGTGGGCGAACGGGGAGAGCAGGGCGCGCAGCACGAAGGTCTGCACGGTGCTGTCGAAGTCGCGCAGGCTGGGCGGATCGCCCAGGCCGATGCTGTCCAGCCGGTTGCGCTGGTCGGTGGTGAAGGCCCGGCCCAGGTAGAGGGCGTTCTCGGTGAAGGCGAAGCCGCAGGCCGTCATCCCGCCGAGCACCACCCCGGCGGCCAGGGTGCGCGGCCGGGAGCGGCGGTGCGTGCCACCCGCGCCACCCGCGCCACCCGCGCCACCCGCGCCACCCGCGCCACCCGCGCCACCCGGGCCGCCCGGGGTGGCCGGGGCGGGCGGGGCCGGGCGCAGGTAGGGCAGTGGTCGCAGGTACGGGCGGAGCCGCAGCCGGCCCCGGGCGTGCGGCCCGGCCGGGCGGCGCTGGTACGGGCGGGGGCGCCGGGGCGCGGGCGCCCGGTGCAGCAGCGGCGCGCAGGGGCGGCCGGAGCGGCGGCCGTGGCAGCGCAGTCGCTGGCCGAGCGGCAGCAGCAGCACCAGCAGGGCGGTGGCCTTGGCGCTCTCCTCGATCACCGGGGTGGCGACGCCGGCGCCGAGCAGCCCGCCGAAGGCGTGGTGGTGGGCGGTCAGGTAGTCGGCGGTCCAGTTGTTGGCGAGGATCGCGACCGTGGTGGCCGCGCAGGCGCCCCAGCCGAGGCAGAACACGGTGTGCCGCAGCGGCACCCGGGCGGTGAGGTTGAGCCAGGCCAGGCCGCCCAGCACGAAGGGCAGCGGCACCATCGCCAGGCCCAGTCCCACCAGCAGTCCGACGGTGCCGGTCTGCCGCTGGACCAGGTGCAGGATCAGCACCCCGCAGCAGACCAGGGTCAGGACGGCGGAGGTGGTGACGGAGGAGAGCGCCAGCGAGCGGCCGCGGCCCGGGGCCGCCGCGGTCGGGCCGGCCGGGAGCCGACCGGCGACGAGGGCGGGCGGGGCGGCCGGTGCCGCTCTGCCGGGCCGGGACAGCAGCCGGTCGGCCCGGCGCCTCCGCGGCCCCGGGATGGTCCGGGTGACGCCGGTGCGCGGGACCGTACCCGGTGCGTCGGCGGCGGTGCGGACGGTCGCCCGGGGCCCGCCGCCGGGCGGGCTGCCCATGCGGCTCAGGGTAGGCCACGGCGGCGGCCCGTCGGGAGGACTCGGGACGAACCGTTCGTCCCGGGCGCGACCGGCCGGTCAGCCCGCCGCGGCCCGTTCGAACGGCTGCCGACGGGTCAGCGGCGGCGGAACAGCAGGTCGTGCACCACGTGGCCCTTGGCGATCCCGGCCCGCTCGAACTTGGTGACCGGCCGCCAGTCCGGTCGGGGCGCATAGCCGGGGACGCTGCCGTCCGGGTGGTCCGCGGGCTCCAGCCAGCCGGTCCCGTCGCCCTCGGGGTGCAGGTTCTCCAGCTCGGGCGAGGCGGACAGCACCGCCAGCATCTGCTCCGCGTACGGCTCCCAGTCGGTCGCGCAGTGCACCAGGGCGCCCGGGGCGAGTCGGGGCAGCACCAGGTCGAGGAAGGACGGCTGGACCAGTCGGCGCTTGTGGTGCTTGGGCTTCGGCCACGGGTCGGCGAAGTAGACCCGCAGGCCGGCCAGCGAGGCGTCCGGCAGCATGTCGCGCAGCAGGATGACGGCGTCGCCGGCGGCCAGCCGGACGTTCTGCGAACCGTCCCGCTCCAGCAGGCCGAGCAGGTTGCCGTGGCCGGGGGTGTGCACGTCGGCGGCCAGGATGCCGGTCGACGGGTCGGCGGCGGCCATCGCGGCGGTGGTCTCGCCCATGCCGAAGCCGATCTCCAGGGTGACCGGCAGACCGCCGAACAGTTCCCCGAGGTCGAGCGGGGTGCCGTCGATCGGGACGCCGTACGTCTCCCAGCTCCGGTCCAGGGCGCCCGCCTGGGCGTTGGTCATCCGGCCCCGGCGCGGCTGGAAGCTGCGGATCCGCCGCTCCCGGTGCTGTTCCTCGGTGGCCTTGTGCGGGTACATCGGCGCGGGGTAGGCGGCCGGCGCCGCGGACAGCCGGGCGGACGGCGATTGCTGGGGGATCGGGGCGGTGGCAGTCACAATCACCCGAGTCTACGGGGCCGCGCGGGGCGCCCGGAGGGGTGTGTGACGGGGTTCATCCACCGGTCCCGGCGACCGTGGCCCCCGGTCCGGCCCGGGCGGGGGCAGCCGGGCTCAGCCGCCGGCCTCCAGGGCGGCCAGGGCCCGGCGGGCCACCTCGCGGCCGATCGCCAGCGAGGCCGTCGCCGCGGGGGAGGGGGCGTTCAGCACGTGCACCGCCCGGCGCGGGGAGCGCGGGTCCGCCGGGTCGAAGCCGGCGAAGGCGAAGTCGTCCAGCAGCGAGCCGTCCCGGGCCACCGCCTGGGCCCGCACCCCGGCCGTGGTCGGCACCAGGTCGGCGGCGGTCACGGCGGGCAGCAGCCGTCGGACGGCGGCGGTGAACGCCCGCTTGGACAGCGAACGGTGCAACTCGCCGACCTCGTACCGCCAGTGCCGCCGCAGGATCCGCCAGGTGCCGGGGAAGGCGAGGGTCTCGGCCAGGTCGCCCGGGCGGACGGTGCGCCAGTCGTACCCCTCGCGGGCCAGCGCGGGCACCGCGTTCGGGCCGACGTGGACGTCCCCGTGGATGCCCCGGGTGAGGTGCACCCCGAGGAACGGGAAGGCCGGGTCGGGCACCGGGTACACCAGGCCGCGGACCAGGTCCCGCCGGTGCTCGGCCAGTTCGTAGTACTCCCCGCGGAACGGGACGATCCGCACCCCCGGGTCGTCCCCGGCCAGCCGGGCGATCCGGTCGCTGTGCAGCCCGGCGCAGTTCACCAGCACCCCGCAGCGCAGCTCCCCGTCGGCCGTGCCGACCGTCACCCCGTCCCGGCGCCGGGCCACCGCCCGCACCGCCGTGCCGGGCCGCAGTTCGGCGCCCGCCTCCCGGGCCAGCCGGGCGTAGGTCGTGGCGACCGCCGGGAAGTCGCAGATGCCGGTGGTGCCGACGTGCAGCCCGGCCCGCCCGACCACGGCCGGCTCGTACCGGGCGATCCCGGCCCGGTCCAGCTCGGTGACCGGGATGCCGTTCGCCCGCCCACGCTCGGCCAGCGCCGCCAGCCGGGGCAGCTCGGCGTCGTCGGTCGCCACGATCAGCTTGCCGGTGACCTCGTACGGGAGGCCGTGCTCGCGGCAGAACTCGACCATCTCGGCGGCGCCGGCGACCGCGAAGCGGGCCTTGTACGAGCCGGGGCGGTAGTACACGCCGCTGTGGATCACCCCGCTGTTGCGCCCGGTCTGGTGCGCGGCGAAGCCGTTCTCCTTCTCCAACACGGCCAGCCGCAGTCCGGGCCTGGCCCGGGTCAGGGCGTACGCCGTGGCCAGTCCGACGATCCCGCCGCCGACCACCAGGACATCGAAGTCGTCCGCCACGCTGCGCTCCTCGTCCACCGCCGGGTCGCCGTCGCCGAGGCCGGTACGGGCGGCGCGCGCCGCCCCCGCCCCGGCTTCCGCCGCAGATGCTGCCACGGCTCCGGGCGGGGGTCGAGACCGCGTGACGGGCGGGACCGGGCGGATGCCACGGGTCGGTGGGACGTCACGGGTCGGTGGGACCTCGCGCGTCGTGGGATGTCGCGCATCGGTCGGCCCGTCAAGGCTCCGCTGCGCGGGGACGCGTCCTTCGTCCGTTCGACCCGGCGCATGCCGAGGTGGGCGGCAGTGTCCTGCCGCCCACCTCGCCCCCCGGGGCATCGGCCGGTCCCCCCGGACCGGCCGTGGTGTGGCGCACCGAGTCCCCCGACTCCGCGCGCCACACCTCGTCTGCGGCCATGGCACCGCCGCGCCGGGCCCCCGGCCCCGCGCGGCGCCGCCGCCCCCCGGCCGGCCGCGTCGTGGTCAGACCTCCCAGGGCCAGCCGGCGTCGGCCCCCGCCTCCAGGAGGGGGATCAGCCGGAAGGCCGCGTCGCTCAGGCCGCCGAAGGTGTGCCGGTTGGCACCGCCGCTCGGGCCGTGGCCCGTCGCGTAGCCGGCCAGGTTCCAGGTGTAGACCGGGACGTGGGCCGGTATCGCGGAGAGCGGGTCGTGGCCCCCGTAACCGGCGCCGGGCTGCTCGTCGGTGACGATCACCACCCGGTCGTGGCCCCGGTAGTGGTCCCGGACGGCCTGGGCGGTGTTGGTGCCGCCGAGGCTGGAGAAGCGCTCCAGCACCCGCAGCACCGCCTCCCCGCGGCCGACCTCGACCACCCGGCTGAGGCTGCCGAACTCGACCAGGTCCGCCTCGGCCGCCCGTACCTTCAACGCGGTGCCGAAGATCGCCGCCGAGTCGGCCCGGTTGAGCTGGGTCTGCGCGCTGGGCCGGTCGAACATCGAGCCGGAGCGGTCGACCAGGATCAGCGTCCGGCCGGGCAGTTCGGGCACGTTGGCGAGCGAGTGGCCGAGCGCCGTCTCCAGCGCGTGCCCCCACCGCAGCGAGGGCGCGTGCCGGTACGCGGCCAGGTACCGGAACGGGAACTGGCGCGAGCGCCGTACCTCGCCCCGGTCGGAGATCCGCCGGGCCACCTCGGCCGCGGCCTCGTCCGACACGCCGGCCCGGTCGAAGTTGCGCAGGTTCCGGACCAGCGCCATCGGGCCCATGGAGGGGATGACCGCCTCCCAGACCTCGGCGCTCATCGGACCCTGCAGCCAGCCCGCCAGCGCCTCCCAGGTCAGCCCGGCGGCGGCCAGCCGCTCCGCGCCGTCCTTCGCCGTCACGGCCGCCCGGCGCTCCTCGACGGGCAGCGCGAGCAGCTCGCGGTTGGCGGTCAGCATCCGGTCGGCGGCGGGCGGCGCGGCCTCCTCCGGCCGGTGCCGGCGGTCCAGCGCGTACTGGAACAGCGGGCCCTGCCAGGGCTTGGCCGGGTCCGGCGCCGGGTGGGTCAACTCCAGGACGTCGCCGAAGCGGTAGCCCTTGCCCACGGTGTCGTACTTGAGTAGCGCGCGGGCGTCGTACAGCCGGCGCACCGCGTCCGCGACACCGCGCTTGAGCGGCTTGGGCAGCGCCCGGCCGTAGCGCGAGGTCCAGTACGCGAGCAGCTCACCGGGCTCGTCGGCCCGCCGCAGCACGGCGTCGACGGCCTGCCGGGAGTGCCCGTGGGCACCGGCGTCCAGCCGGGCCCGGGTGAACTCGGCGGCGCCGACCAGTGCGGCGGTGCGCAGCTGCGCACCGTGGCGCAGCCAGCGCAGCAGCCCGAGGGTCCACTCCGGGTCGCTGACGGCGAGTGCGCGCACCAGCGCCGTGTAGCGGTCGTCGCGGGCGCCGCCGCGCTCGTAGAAGGTGTCCTGGCCGACCATGTTGGCCACGGCGAGCAGGAAGAGCTCGGACTTGGCGTCCCGGACGTGACCGGTGCCGCCGTTGTGGTTGGCGGTGCGCTTCCCGGTCGTGGTCACCGGTGACTTCGGACTCGCCTTGGTCTTGCGGATGTTGAACCTGGACATGCTGCAGCCCCCCTCGGCGTGCTCGGTCGTCAGCGGGAGGGAGGCATGCTGCGGCCGGGGTGCCCGAGGTCGTGCCGGTCGTCGTGCGACGACCGGCGTCGGCGGAGGTATATGCCTTGTGCTCTATCCGGATTGAGCCAGCGGCCGCGCTCGCGCACGGCACGCCCGGGATTTGAACCCGGAACCGCAAGATCCGAAGTAACCCCCGCCTGCGCACCGGGCACTCCGAAGCGCAGTTGCCTCCCGAGATCAATGGATTCGGCTGCGGTTTTTGGGTTTGCTTCAACGCGCCCCGAAAAGGGGGCACTCCACAGAAGTAACCGCCGCCGTCGCACCGGGAGGTGCGGAATTCTATTCACGTGTAGGTGTCCAGAGTTCAAGGACGGCTGAGGTGACATAGCTGCTCTGCCGACTGAGCTACACCGGCACGAGAAGTACCGGTGGCGGGACTCGAACCCGCGACACGCCCATTAAGAGTGGAAGTAACCTCTGCCTGCGCACCTGGACGAGAGAGACCTTATCCAGGCCCCTCCCGCAGGCGCACCCCATTTATCGCGGGGGTTCCGCGAAGTCCTCGCACGGCGTCCCGAGCGGCTCACGCCGGAGCGACGATCACCGCCCGCGCCCGCTCGGTCAGCTCCCGGACCCGGCGCTCGCCCTGGAAGGGCTCCAGCCGCCGCAGCATCTCCACCACGTACTCCCGGCTGCGCTGCGAGGAGATCCGGCCGGCCACCTCGACGGCGCGCTCGCCGGCGGCGACCGCGGCGTCCAGGTTGCCCGCCTCGGCCTCGGCCATCGCCGAGACCACCAGCCGCAGGCCGTGCGAGCGGACGAAGCCCTCGGTGGGCTTGGCCAGCGCCTCGCGGGTGAACTGCCGGACCTTGGAGGGCACTCCGAGGTCGCGGAAGCACTCGGCGGCGTCGGCGGCGAGCCGGTCGTAGGCGTAGAAGTCGATCCAGGCCGGATCGGGGTCCCCGGCGCGCGCTCGTTCAAGTGCGCTCTCCGCCGCGCCGAGCGCCGTCGCACACGCCGCCGCGTTGCGGGCCTTGGCCTGGGCCCGTGCCTCCACCAGGTGGAAGAAGCTCATGGTCCGGGCGGTGGCCAGGCTGCGGTTGCGCTCCAGCGCGGCCTGGGCGAGGTCGACGGCCTCCTCGGCGAAGCCCCGGTAGCCGGCCTGGAGGCTCATCGAGGCCAGCACATAGCCGCCGAGTGGCACGTCGGCGGCGGCCCGGGCGAGCCGCAGGGCCTGGATGTAGTACCGCTGGGCGGCCTCGTGCTGGCCGGTGTCGAAAGCCATCCACCCGGCCAGCCTGGTCAGTTCGGCGGTCGCGCCGAACAGCGCCCGGCCGACCGCGTCGCTGTACGAGGCCAGCAGCAGCGGCGCCGCCTCCACCCGCAGACACTCCGGGACCATCGACGAACGCCAGTCCCCGCCGCCGTACTTGGAGTCCCAGCGGCGGGCCTCCTGGGCGGCCTCGCGGAGTTTGACCGCGTCCGAGTGACCCACCCGGTACGAGGAGTTCTCGCTGGGGGAGCGCGGCGCCTCGCGGGCCACCGAGCCGTCCGCCGGGTTGATCAGCCAGCGGGAGACAGGCGTCGCGTACGCGGCGACCGAGAAGGTGCCGGCCAGGCTGTCGCTCCAGCGGCCGCCGCCGGGCCCGCGGCGCAGGTCGAGGTCGACCCGGAACAGGTCGGTGGCCGAGCGCACCGCGTCGGCCACCTCGCGCGGGAAGGCCAGGCCGAGTTCGGGCGCCGGGTCGGTGTCGCCCAGGCCGATCTCCTCCAGCGGGACGGGCCGGCCGAGCTTGCCGCCGATCGCGGTGGCGATCAGGTGCGGGACGGGCCCCTGCGGCACCATGCCCTTGCTGACCCAGCGGGCGACCGAGGTCTTGTCGTAGCGCAGCGTCAAACCGCGTTGCGCGCCGAGGTCGTTGACCCGCCGGGCCAGTCCCGCGTTGCTGATCTGGGCGAGGGTCAGGAGCGTGCCGAGCCGTTCGTTCGGTCCTCGTGGGCTGACGGTCATGGTGGCGGCGGCACCTCCTGCGGCCTTGTGCGCGGGGCCCGGGCGGCACCGGGCCGTAGCTGCTGTACCTAGAGTAGTCGGACGCGTTCCGACGGTTAAGAGGCCGCATTCCGGATGGCGGGATCGCGCACCCGGCCCTGCCGCGCCGGATCGTCGCGGGGGTTGGTCCGGACCACCCGGAGCGGTTCGGCCGCGCCGCGCGCCGGAGCGCCGTGCTCCGGTCCCGTGTTCACGTGCGCCCGGCCGTGCCCCCTGGCCCGACCGGCCACTCGGCGATTCGCTGGTGGTCGTGGGTCGGCCCGCCGTCGAGGACCCGGCGGGCCGGGGGACGCCGCCGCCTCAATCCCCGCGGGCGGCGGCGAAGTCCGGGAGGGCATGCGGATGCCCTCCCGGGCGGGGCGACGCCTTTCGGCCATCTCGCGATGCCCATGTCAAGGGCGTGCGCCCGGGCGGTCCGGGCCAGGGAGGGGGAGGCCCGGCCCGCCCGAATCCACCCCCACCCCGCCCCCGTCGCCGTCTCCACCGCCTCCCGCCGCCTCACCGCGCCCGACACCGCGCACCGGGCCCCCCGAAACGGAAGCGGAACCGACAACACCGGCCCCGGCAGCGCCCGGTGGTGGCACGATGTCCCCAGACGGCGCGCCGGAACGCGGGCACGCCCGGACGCGCCCACGGGCCGTCCCCGGCACCCACCCGGCCGCCCGCCCGGCGCCGGACGCGCCGCGCGAGTGCAGGTCCTCGTCCGGTGGAGGCGCGATGCGGTGGCTGACGGGCTGGAGCACGGGCACGCCCCGGGCGGGCGCGCCGGTGCACGAGGCCCTCGCCACGGTCGCCCCGATCGCCGCCCGCCCCCTGTGGACCGGCCCCAACCCGCTCTGGGCCGTGGGCGACTGGCGGCCCGAGGAGATCCGCCTGGTCACCCTCCGTCCCGGTGCCCGCCCCGCCGTCAGCACCGGCCCCACCACCCCCGACCCGGTCGAGGACACCCCCGCCACCACCCGGCTCGCCGTCCTCGGCCACTGCGGCGCCACCGACGCCGAACTCGCCGCCGGCCTGGCCGGCGCCCGCGGCGGCGCCGTCCGCCACCTCACCGCCTGGCCCGGCAGCTACACCGTCGTGCTGCGCACCGGCACCCGCTCCACCCTGCTGCTCACCGACCTCGCCGGCGCCCAGCCCGTCTTCCACACCCCCTGGGCCGGCGGCACCGCATACGCCACCGCCGCCCTCCCGCTCGCCGACCTGGTCGGCGCCGCGCTGGACACCGGCCACCTCGCCGCCCGGCTCGCCTGCCCGGAGTCCCCGGAGGCGCTCGGCACCGGCACGCCGTACCTGGGCGTCCAGCGGGTGCCGCCCGGCCACGTGCTCGCCATCCGCGGCGGCCGCCCGTACCTCGACGCCTACGACGAGCCGCCCGGCGCCGAACAGCCCCGCGACGAGGCCCCCGCCATCCGCGAACTCACCCGCACCCTGCTGGAGTCCGTCCGCTCCCGGGTCCGCACCCCCGCCCCGGCCACCGACCCGGCCGGGCGCGCCCGGCTCGGCGTCGACCTCTCGTACGGGACGGCCTCCGCCACCGTGGCCCTGCTCGCGGCCGCCGTACCGCTGCCGCCGGTGCCGGCCGGGGCTCCCGGCGCGCCGACCGGGCCGGCCGTGACCGGCGGCCGGGGTGCCGCCGGGGCCAGGAGCGGCGCGGTCAAGGGCTCCTGGGCCCGGGAGGCCGCCCAGGGCCCCTCCGTCCCCGAGCAGTTGGCCGCCGTCACGCTCGGCGAGACCGAACCGCCCACCAGCCTCGCGCTCGCCCCCGACACCCCGCGGCTGCGGCACACCGTGCTCGACCCCGGCCCCGACACCCTCCCGTACGCCGTCCTGCGCACCGACCCGCAGTCCGGCCCGCTCACCGACGAGCCCGGCCCCGAACTCGTCGCCGCCGCCCGGGCCGGGGCCCGCTTCGACGCCGGGGGCGCCGACCACCTCACCGGCTACGGCGCCCGCCAGGTCCTGGACGGCCACCCGGCCCGGCTCGCCGACCTGATCCGGGCCGGCCGGCCCCGCGAACTGCTGCCCCCGGTCGCCGCCCTGGCCGGCGCCGACCGGGCCGCCGCGGGCGTGCTGACCGGCGCGCTGCGCACCCCGCTCACCGTGGTCCGGGCCGCCCACCGGCTCTCCCGGGTCCGCTACGCCGAGGCACTGGACGAGGCCGCCGCCAAGCTGACCGCCCGGCACGTCCCCGACGGCGCCGGGACCGCGGGCGACCGCTCGGCCGTCGACCTCGCCTGGTGCGTCCCCGGCCCGGCCGCCCGCTGGCTCTCCGACGAGGCGCTCTCCTCGGTCGCCCTACGGCTGCGGCTGGCGGCGCGCCGACCGGCGCCCGAGGAACACCCGGGCGCGCACCGGGCCCGGCACGCCCTCTACCGCCAGGCGCGCTCCTTCCGCACGCTCCTGCACGCGGCCGAACAGCCCGGCCAACGGCTGCACGCGCCCTTCCTCGACAACCAGGTGGTCCGCGCCGCCCGGCTGCTCCCCGACGACGTCCGCCTCCAGCCCGGCGCCCGGCACGCCCTCCTGCACGCCGTCCTCACCGGCGCCGGCCGCACAGACCTGCCCCCCGACTGGGGCCGCGGCCCTCGCCCCGACCGCACCGCCCCCGCCCGGGCCGGCCTGCGCCTCGCCGCCGACGGCCTCGCCGAGCTCTTCGACGCCCCCCTGCTCGCCGAGGCCGGCCTCATCGACCTCCCCGCCGTCCGCGCCGGCCTCGCCCACTCCACCGACCCCGCCACCCCCCTCTCCCCGGCCGCCCTGGCCGGCCTGGCCGACCTCGTCTCCACCGAACTCTGGCTCCGCCGCCTCCGCGCCCGCCGCCACGGCGCCTGCTGGACCGGCCTCCCCCATCCCCAGGCCCCGGCCCTGACCCCCTGACCTCCGGTCACCCTGGCCGATGTCCCGTCCCGTCGCGCGCCTTCCCGTGCACCGGAAGTCGGCTGCTCCGACTTCCGGTGCACGGCCCCCACTCCGTGTGATCCCCTCGGTGCGGTCCCCACTCGCCCATGCCCGTGCCCGCCGACCTGGGGCCTTCTTCTGCGCCCGGTTTGCCAGCCGCTGCGCACCCGTCCGTCTCGGCCGAGCCCATTCCGGGCCTGCGTGGTCACCAGAAAGTCGGTCGGCCCGACCTCCCGCCCCGCCCCTTCTGCCGCCCGGGGCCTGCTGGACCGGCCTCGCCCATCCCCAGCCCCCAGCCCCCGGCCTTGACCCCCTGACTTCCGGTCACCCTGGCCGACGTCCCGTCCCGCCGGGCACCTTCCCGTGCACTGGAAGTCGGCCGCTCCGACTTCTGGTGCACGGCCCCCTCCCCGTGCGATCCCTCGGTGCGGTTCCCGCTCGCGCGTGCCCGCTGCTCCGGGGCTCTGGGGCCCTTCATCTGCGCCTGGTCTGCCTGCCGCTGCGCACCCGTCCGTCTCGGCCGAGCCCGTTCCGGGCCTGCGCGGTCACCAGAAGTCGGTCGGCCCGACCTCCTGTCCCGCTCCTTCTGCCGCCACGACGGGGGCTGGACCTCACCCCCTGACCTCCGCCCTTGCCCGCCGGCCCCCGTGCCCCGGTCCACCACCCCCGCAGCGCCCGGGCCGCCACGCCGAGTCCGCGGCCGAGCACACGGTCCCGGCCCGGCGGACCAGCCCGGCCACCGCTTCGGCGACCTCGGCCCCGGCAGCCGCTTCGGCCCTCGTCCCGGCCCCCGTGCCCGAGCGCCGGGCGGCGGCGGGCGCCCGCTGACGGCCCGCACCCTTCGCCCCGTCCCCACCCCGTCGGCCCCTGGCCGACCGGGCGCGGACGTGCCGGGGCTCTGTCCGTGGCGTGGGCGTAGGTGTCGGCGGCGCCCGGCGGCCCGCCAGGGACGGGCCGCCGGGGTGTCCCCGCCCCGCCCCCGGCCCGGCCCGCTTCCCGCTCGGCGCGGCGTCGCCGGGCGGGGAGCGGGCCGGGCGGGATGATGGCGGGGCTGTGTGTCCGCGGTGAGGAGCGTGTGCGGTGGGCGGTGTGGGCCCGGGGCGGGAGGTTCCCGTGGTGCTGTCGGTGCTGGGGCGGCCGCCGACGGGCAGGCCGCCCGGGGTGCTGGCGGCCTGTGACGGGTCGGACGGTTCGCTCTGGGCCCTGGACCGGGCGATGACGGAGGCGGAGCTGTTCGGGCTTCCGCTGTACGTGCTGGCCGTGGTGAACCCGGCGCCGGCCGGCTACCCGCCGGGCATGGCGGAGCTGGTGCAGGAGAGCGTGGAGACGCTGGTCGAGAGCATGGCGGACGGGCTGCGCCGGGCGGTGGGGACGGTGCTGCGGCAGCGGGTCCGGCCGTACGAGGGGGAGCTGTCGCTGCACGTGGTGCTGGGCAACGTGATCGAGGTGCTGCTGGAGGCGTCGACCCGGCAGCACACGCTGGTGGTCGGGACCCAGGGCAACGGCGGCTTCGTCCGGCTGCTGCTGGGCTCGGTGAGCTCGGCGGTGGTGCACCACGCGGCCTGCCCGGTCCTGGTGGTCCCCGCGCCGGCCGAGGGCTGACCGAAGGCTGACCGAGGGCGGACCGAGGACTGACCGCCCCGGCGGCCCCGGGCGCGGTGCCGGGAATGTACCGAGATGGTTCATCGTTCACCTATCTCGTACATCCGCCACGAGACGCCCCTTGGAGCCCCCCGAATCATGAAGGTCGAGATCTGGTCCGACATCGCCTGCCCCTGGTGCTACATCGGCAAGCGCCGCTTCGAGCAGGCCCTGGCGGACTTCCCCGGCAAGGAGGCCGTCGAGGTCGTCTACCGCCCGTACCAGCTGGTCCCCGACGCTCCGGCGACGGCGAGTCCGCACCGCGCCTGGCTGGCCGAGCGCTACGGCCCGCAGTCGGTCGCGATGGACGCGCGGGTCGCCGAGCTGGGCCTGGCCGAGGGCATCACCTACGACTTCGACGCCGCCCTGCACGCCAACACCTTCCTGGGCCACCGCCTGCTGCACCTCGCCGAGGCCGAGTACGGCGCCGAGGTGCAGGGCCTGCTCAAGGAGGCGCTGCTCAAGGCGCACTTCACCGACGGTGTGGACGTCGGCGACCGCGCGGCGCTGGCCGAGGTGGCCGTCGCGGCGGGCCTGGACCGCGAGCGGGTGACGGCCTACCTGGCGGGCGACGAGGGCACCGCCGAGGTCCGGGCGCAGCTGGCGGAGGCCCGCGAGCTGGGCATCACGGCCGTGCCGACCTTCGTATTCGAGGGCAAGTGGGCGGTCCAGGGCGGGCAGGAGGCCGAGACCTTCCGCAAGGTGCTGGAGCAGGTCGCCGCCGAGATCGGCGAGCGCCGCCCGGCGCCGGTGCAGGTCGCCCCGGCCGGGGAGGCCTGCGCGGACGGCTCCTGCGCCATCTGACGCAGCGGCGCTCCGGTGCTCCGACACCCGGCGCCAGGCGTCGCCCGTCACCCGACGCTCGCCGCACAGCAGCCGAGTGACAAAGGGCCCGGGGCCCGTTCCGAGCAACCAGCCGGAACGGGCCCCGGGCCCTTTCACATCCCGAACGTCACGCCTCTCAGGCCGTCACGTGCACCGGAACCGGGCCTGCGCCCAGTCCGCGACGTTCAGCGCCGACCAGATCCCGCTCGCCGGCGTGACCACCAGCCGGATCGACTTCTGCCCGGCCAGCGGCACGTGCACCGGCACCGCGTCGTCCCCGGCGGCGAGCACCTGGGAGCGCCACAGGGTGCCGCCGTCGCCCGACTGGACGGTGAAGACCACCCCGCCGGGGCTGAGCGTGGCGTCGTCCACCCCGGCGACCGCGTCGAAGGACGTGCAGCTGCGGTTGAGGTCGATCAGCGTGGTGGCCGGCGCGTGCACGGTGATGGCGTGCCGCTGGTACTCGCCGCCGATCCAGCCGCCGTCGCGCTGCCAGAACCGGTCGCTGCCCTGCTGCCGGATGCTCGGCCCCTCGGGCGGGGCCCGGTGGTGGCCGGGCTTGACCACGGGCAGCGAGTCGCCCCAGTAGTCGCTGGGCGCGGGCGGGGTGGGCGTGGGGACGGTCGGTTCGGGCACCGGCGGGAGGGTCGGCGTCGGGACGACGGGCACCTCGGGCGTCGGCACCGGCGGGATGGTCGGGGTGGGGACGGCGGGCGGTTCGGGGGTGACCGCGGGCGGCTCGCTCCGCGGTGCCCGGGTGGCCGCCGGCGGCCGGCTCGCCCTGGCGCTGGGCTTGGGGCTGGGGGTGGGGGCGGCGCTCGGACTGGCCGCGGGCGGCTCCGGCGCCGGGGCGGCGCTGCTGGGGGCCGGAGCGGGCGGTGCGGACGCGGGGGCCACCGGGGCCGGGGCGACCGGCGCGGGGGCGACCGGTGCGGTGGTGACGGGGGGAGCGGCGGCCGGGGGCTTCGGCTCGGGTGAGCCGGTCAGCGCGTACGCGGCCACGGCGGCGGCCGCGACCGCCACGGCGGCGGCGATCCCGGCCTTGGCAGCGGTGCCGAGGCCCTCGCCGGCCACGGCACCCGCGCCGGCCCCGCCGCCGCCGGACGCGCCGGAGGCACCCGCGGCGCCGGCCGCCCCGGCCGTTCCCGCGGAGGTGCCCGAGGACCCGGCCGCGGCGGCCGCCGTACCCGCCGCGGCCGCTCCGCCGACGGCGGCGGCCCCGCCCACGGCGGCCGCGACGGCGCTGAACCCGCCGACCCCGACCCAGACCAGCACGCCGCCGGGCAGCAGCGCGCGCAGGCCGGTGTTGATCTCGGTGAGTTCCAGGCAGGCCGCCGTGCAGCGGTCGCACTCCTTGAGGTGCCGTCCGACCTCGGCCGAGGCCCGCTTGCGCAGTGAGCCGCGGGCGTACGCGCCGAGCCGGTTGGCGTAGGCCTCGCAGCTGCTGGCCTGGCCGCCGGAGACGTGGGCCTGGAGGAAGGCGGCGGCCAGCCGGTCGCGGGCCCGGTGGGCCTGTACGGCGGTGGCGTTGGCGGTCTTGCCGAGCATCACGGCGACGGTCTTGGGCGATTCCTGCTCGACCTCGGTGTGCCAGAGCACCACCCGGTCGTCCTCGGGCAGTTCGGCGTAGGCCTGCATGACCATCCGCTGGTCGGCCATCGCCATCGCCCAGGCGTCGGCGCCGGGGTCGGCCAGGTCGTAGTCGACCACGGCGGCCGAGGTCTGGGCGAACACGCCGAAGTCGTCGACGAGTTGTTCGCGCCGCTCGCTGCGGGTCCAGGCGGCGGCGACGTTGCGCACGGCGGTCAGCAGGTAGGCGCGGACGGCGAACTCGGGCCCCTTGCCCGCCTTGAGCGCTTGCAGGGTGCGGGCGAAGACCTCGCCGGCGAGGTCCTCGGCGGTGAAGCTGTCCCGGCAGCAGGTGCGGGCGTAGCGGCGCACCGAGTCGGCGTGCCGGAGGTAGATCTCCTCGTACGCGCGGTCGTCGCCGGCCCGGACCCGGGCGGTCAACTCGGCGTCGGAGGGCGGGCGGTCGCCGTCGACCGGGTCGGCGGGGGCCGGGACGGTGGGCCGGGCGGTCCGGCCGTCGCCGACGAAGGCCTCGGGGGCGACGCGGCCGCGGCCGGCGGGAGCCTGGCCGGGCACCCGGCCGGGCGGCAGCGCGGCGGCGGCGGACAGCGTCTCGCGGCTGGGCATCCCGGCCTGGTCGGGGACGTGTCCGGGACTCGAACCGGAGGTCGAACCGGGGCCGGCCCCGGGGCTCGAACCGGAGGCCGAGCCGGAACCGGCTGCGGCGCCGGGTACTTGGGCGGCGCCGGTGCCGCCGAGGCCCGCGGCGGACCCTTCGGCCGCGCTACCGGAGTAGCCCCCGAAGTCGAGGCCGTACCCGTAGTCGTTCTGTTCCTCGGCGCTCACAACGGACCCCAGATTCCACGACAGCCCCCGTAGTGTGGCAGGGCGCGCGGGAGTGCGTAGGCGCACGGTTCCCCGGCGTACGGCGCCGACGGCGCGCGAAGGGCGCGCATCGGGACATTGGCTCCAACCACGGGCAAAGGATGGCATAGCGCAGGGGTGGGCGGTAGCCGGACCGGCCGGTACCCACTCTTCCGAGGGGCGGTCGCGTCGTGTTCTCCCAGCGTGTTGCGCGGGGTCGCACGACGCCCGCACCCGGCGCGCGTTACCTGTCCGCGCGCCGGTGTCCCGTCCAACTCCCGTGCCCGTCGGGCGCGTCGACCGTGCCTGTACCGACGCGACCGGCACTGCCCCGTTCCCCGGGGCGGTCCGAGCCGGGGTCAGCGGGCCCGCAGACCGTCCAACAGGAGCTGCAGCAGCCGGTCCGACGGCCCCGGAGCCGGCTGACCGTCGGGCTGCGGGCCGGCCGCCGTGAACCCGGCCGACGGCGGCGCCGTGACCGAGGGCCGCGCCGCGTGCACCGGCACCGACGCGGTCAGCACCAGCACCACGTCCGACACCGTGACGCCCGGCCGCAGCTCACCCGCCGCACCGGCCCGCGCCACCAGGGCGGCCAACAGCTGCAGCAGCAGCCGCGGATCGGCGTCCGCCGCCGAAGGCTCGACCGGTGCCCCGGACCGCGCCTCCTCGCCGCGCAGGTCGAAGCGGACGGCCGCCGACGCCTCCGCCGCCCGCTGCTCGGGCACCCGGCCCAGCTCCTCCGCGTACCGGAACGCCTCCGGTGGCAGCAGCCGCCCGGCTCCGGTGCCGACCGCCCGGGCCAGGTAGCCGGCCAGTGCCTCCCAGGCGCCGTCGCCGCCGTACAGCGACTCCCGCGCCTGCGCGGTCAGCCAGGCCACCTCCTCGGCGGCGATCCGCTGGACCAGCACCTCCTTGCTCGGGAAACGCCGGTAGACCGTGCCGACCCCGACCCCGGCCCGGCGCGCCACTTCCTCCATCGGAGCGCCGTAGCCGAACTCGCCGAACACCTCCCGGGCCGCGCGCAGCACGCTCTCCAGGTTCCGCCGGGCGTCGACCCGGAGCCGGGCCCCGGGCACCGGCGCGGTGGCCTGCGGGGACTCCGCCCGGTACGGGACGGCCGCGTACGACATCCCGCCCGATGGCAGGTCCACCGGGCCGCGCTGCTCCGGGACCATGCCCTGTCCGGCGTGCGGTGTGCTCGCCCGCCCCAATGCCTGCTTCTGTTCCATCATCCCAACTCTCCCCCGCAGGCGTCCGAAACCGGACCCTGTCGTCGCCCGCCCCTGCACCCCCCGGTGCAGCCCAGCCCGTCAGAAGTGACCAGATGACCCATTGCTCGTGCCGCCCGTCGCGTTCCGGTGACCACGGTCGTGCCGCCGAACCGCCTCGGGGTCCGGCTCGGCGCGTCGGCACCGACCGGGGCCTCGTCCGGGAACTACCCTTCCCCGGATGACTCTCCCCCAGTCGGGATCTCGCGCCAACGCTGGAACTGGCCGTAGTGGCCGCTCCACGGTGCGTCGCCGCCGGTTGTCATGGCGGTGGCCGCTCCGGCACACAATCCGACCATAGTTCACGGCTCTTCGAAGCCGAAAGTGCGTCAGAAAGTCGCCCGGGAAGCACAACTGGCCACGCCCGTCACTTCCGTCGCAACCAGCCCCGTACGGACTGTGGACAAGACCACCTCCGACGGTCCTTCATAGGGGGGCGTGATGGGGGGACACCCCCGGCCGCGAGGCCGGGACGAATCGTCACACCGGCTGGAGGTGCACCATCAGGATCCTGATCGTCGGCGGCGGCTGCGCCGGGATGGCCACCGCGCTCCACCTCCAGCGCGGCCTGCGGGAACAGCTGCGGCGCGGCGAGGTGGAGATCACCGTGGTCGAGCCCCAGGCGTACTCCACCTACCACCCGCTGCTGGCCGAGGTCGCGGCCGGCTCGATCGACCCCCGGCACGTGGTCGTCCCGCTGCGCGGGGCCCTGCCGCACTGCCGGGTGGTGACCGCCCGGATCACCCGGATCGAACACGCCGCCCGCCGCGCCCTGGCCGACGCCGCGAGCCCCGGCGAGACCCCGGCACCGCTCGAACTCCCTTACGACGTCCTGGTGGTGGCCCCGGGATCGGTCTCCCGCACCGCCCCGGTACCGGGCCTGGCCGAGCACGGGCTCGGCTTCTCCACCGTCGGCGAGGCGGTGCACCTGCGCAACCACGTGCTGGAACAGCTCGACCTCGCCTCCGCCACCCGCGACCCGGCCCTGCGGCAGTCCGCGCTCACCTTCGTCTTCGTCGGCGCCGGCTACGCGGGCGTCGGCGCGCTCGCCGAACTGGAGGACATGGCCCGCACCGCCGTGCGGAGCTACCACAACGTCCGCGCCGAGGACCTGCGCTGGGTGCTGGTCGAGTCCGGCGACCGGATCCTCGCCGAGGAGTCCTCCGACCTCGCCGAGCACACCCTCGGCCAGCTGCGCGAACGCGGCGTCGACATCCGCCTGCGCACCACCCTGGAGTCCGCCGCCGGCGGGGTCGCCGCGCTCTCCGACGGCAGCCGCTTCGGTGCCCGCACCCTGGTCTGGACGGCGGGCGTCCGGCCCTCGCCGCTGCTGCGCGACACCGACCTGCCGCTGGACACGGCCGGCCGGGTCCGCTGCCTGGCCACCCTCCAGGCCGTCGGCCCGGACGGGCGGGCGCTGCCCGGGGTCTGGGCGGCCGGCGACTGCGCCGCCGTACCCGATCCGAACGCGGACGGCGCCCCCTGCGCGCCCAACGCCCAGCACGCTTTCGCCCAGGCCGAGCTGCTCGCCCGCAACATCGCGGTCGCGCTGGCCGGCGGGCCGCACGCACCGGGCCTGGTCGAGTACCGCCCCGGGCCGGCCGCCTGTTCCACCTCGCTCGGGCTGCACCGGGCCGTCGCCCACACCCGGCGCGGCGGCCGGCTCACCGGACGGCGGGCGTGGTGGCTGCACCGGGCCCGCCACCTGCGGCGGCTGCCGAGCGCGGAGCGACGGGTCCGGGTGCTGATGGACTGGGTGCTCGGCGGGGTGTTCTCCCGCGAGGTGGTCTCGCTGGGGGCGATGGCGCACCCGCGTTCGTCCTTCGAGGGCGGTTTCGATTCCGGGCCGGAGCGGCCGTCCGGTGCCGGGCCGGAGGCCCCCCGATGAGCGACCCCGCCGTCCCGGGTCCGGAGCCCAACCGACGGCCACGCCGGGCGCGCGACTTCCGGAACCGGGCCTCCGCCTGACAGGATCAGCCCGAACTGGTCATTACCCCATGTGTTGCTGTGCACACAAAAAGTGATGATATGCCTGGAAAACGAGGAAGCGGCCGTCGTTTGAACCTCATGCGCTGGAGCGCGCGGATCACCGGAGTCCCCTGGCGTGCCGCCCCACCCAACGGGGCCGGCACCGACGAGGGCACGCCCTCCACCGACGGCATCGTCGTCCCCGGCCCCCGGGACCCCACCAGCCCCGCCGCCACCGCCGAACTCCTCGACCCCCACAAACCCCAGAACCTGCGCGAGGTGCTCAACCGCATCCCCGCCCCGGTCGCCGTCACCTACGGCCCGCTCCACCAGCTCGGCTACGCCAACCGCGCCTACCGCGAACTCTTCGGCGAACGCCCCACCGGCCTGCCCGCGGGGGAGGCCCTCCCCGAACTCGGCACCATGGGCGTCCTGCCCCTGATGGACCAGGTCATCCGCGGCGGCCGCCCCCGCAGCGTCAAGGCGCGCTGCATCCTCGGGCTCACCGGCAACCGCTACTACAACGTCTCCTGCGTCCCGCTCGGCCCGGGCGACACCGGCGACACCCCCGCCGAGGGCCCGCCCGCCGGCGTCCTGATCTTCGCGGCCGAGGTCACCGACCAGGTGCTCGCCGCCGCCCGCCTGCGCGAAGCCGAACGCCGCCAGCGCGAGGCCGCCGTCACCCTCCAGCGCAGCCTGCTCCCGCAGAAGCTCGACCAGCCCGCCGACCTGCGGGTCGCCGCCACCTACCAGCCGGGCGGCGCCGAGGCCGCGGTCGGCGGCGACTGGTACGACGTCATCGCCATCGACGGCGGCCGCACGGCACTCGTCATCGGCGACGTCATGGGCCGGGGCCTGCGGGCCGCCGCCGTGATGGGCCAGCTCCGCACGGCCGTACGCGCCTACGCCCGCCTCGACCTCCCCCCGCACGAGGTGATGCGCCTGCTCGACGGCCTCGCCATGGAGATCGACGCCAACCAGATCGCCACCTGCACCTATGCCGTCTGGGACCCGAGCCGCCGCACCCTCTCCTACGCCTCGGCCGGCCACCTCCCCATGCTGCTGCGCTGCCCCGACGGCACCATCCTGCGCAGCGAGGAACAGAACGGCCCCCCGCTCGGCACCGGGGACGGCCTGCACGTCTCCCACACCCTGCGGCTGCTCCCCGGCACCACCGGCGTCCTCTATACGGACGGACTGGTGGAGCGCCGCGACGAGGACATCGACCAGGGCCTCGACCTGCTGGCCCGCACCCTCACCGGCGCGGTCGGCGCCCCCGAGGTGATCTGCGCCCGGCTCCTCCGGGCGATGGGCGTGACCTCGGAGCACGACGACGACGTCGCCGTCCTGGCCTTCCAGCTGCCGGCGGACGAGGGGACGGAGGGCACCGAGGGCGGCACCGAAAATTCGCTTGCCGTGCTTGACTCGGCCACTCCAGAGGTCTAGTGTTCTTCGAGCTGCCTGTCATGGAGCACCGGACACGCATCTGCGCGGACGGCCCCGAGGCAGCCAATCCCTTGAAACACCACTTCCGGCTTCGTGCCGGTCGTTTCGCTTTTTCGCGTCTCGGCTCGGCGCTTATTCGGCGTGCGCGTTTTATCGGATTGCGGCTGGATTCGCTTTTCGGAGCGGGGATCGGCTACAGTTTGAAACGTCGGACAGGGCGTCAAGCCGCAGAAGACACCAGCGAGTTGGATGACGAAGCCCCGGAAAACGGAGCGGAAAACATCTGATAAGCTGGAAACACGAAAGAACGAAGCGCCCGGAGGGCCCGCTGGAAG
>NZ_JBEZXE010000027.1:0-114109 GCF_040637885.1 Kitasatospora sp. NPDC028055
CAACACCCCCCCATGAGGGTCGGCGGTCTGAAAATCATCCAGCCCCCGGAGCGCCCCCCCCCGGAACCGCCCCCGGACCAACCCACCCTCCCGAAAGCCCACCCCCCAACCAAAGCCCCGCGCAGCGGCCCCCACCGCATCAGCCCCCCGGCACCGACGCAGCTCCCCCCACCCCCACCGCCACCAAAGCCCTCAACGCACCAGCCACCTGCCCCAACGGCAACGTCGCATCATCCGCAAAGAGCTCCACCAACCACCCCCCCGCCGCATTCTGCCCACCCGCCGCGACCATCCCCCGGTACCCGGAGACCACGAGCATCGCCTCCTCCGCCGGGTCGTTCCCCGCCGCCCCCGCGCGGAGCGCGAACGCCCCGCCACGAACGGCCCGCCGCGTCATCGGGTAGTGCCGGAGGTCGAACACCGCGTCCGGCGCCTCGATCTGGGCCCGCTGGGTCTCGGCCCGGGTGCTGCTGGGCCCGCTGGTCATCCGGTAGACGGCGTGCTGGGCGGTGCGCATCAGCTGGGAGCCGGGCGGCACGTACGAGACCCACCAGCCGACCGCGTCGAGCAGCCGGGCGGAGGTCTCGGCGACGACGACCAGCTTGCCGAGGGTGTCGGCCGGGTGGACGGCCCGGGCGTCCGCGGCCTGGTCGAGGGCGGAGAGGACGGCGGTGAGCAGCTGCCCGGGGTCGGCGCTGTGGGCGGCGCCGCGGAACCGCCGCCGGTCGGCGGTGCCGGCCCGGCCGCCGGGCCCACGGCGTCCGTCGGCGCGGTGGTGGGGGTCGGCGGCGTCGGCGAGCAGCACGGTGGGGTCGGGCGAGAAGCCGGGTCGGTGGCTGCGTCCGGCGACGACGGGGTGGGCGGCGCGGGCGGCCTTGGCCCGGTACTGGGCGGCGTCGGCGAGCCGGAAGAGCCGGTCGGGGGTGGTGACCGGTCCGATGGAGTCCCCGGTGGAGGCGACACCGCAGGCGACCCCCTCGCCCTCGGCGAGGGCGAGGGCCCGGGCGCAGAGCTCCTCGGCGACGGCGACCACTTCGTCGGCCTTCTGTCCTTCGGCGAGCAGGCAGAACTCGTCCCCGCCGAGCCGGGCGGCCAGGCTGCCGGGCAGTTTGGCGGCGGCCAGCGAGAGCTGGTGGGCGAAGCGTTCCAGCAGCCGGTCGCCCATCTCGTGGCCGAGCTGGTCGTTGACCCGTTTGAGCCCGTTGACGTCGCAGACCACCAGCGAGACCACGGTGTTGTCCCGGTTGTGGGCCTCCAGCGCGCTCTCCAGCCGGGCGTCGACGGCCCGCCGGTTGGCGAGGCCGGTGAGCGGGTCCGAGAAGGCGAGTCTGCGCAGGTCGGCGAGGCGTTCGGTCTGGGCGAGGCCGGCCGAGATCTGGGCGGCGAGCAGGGTCGCGTAGTCGGCGTCGGCTTCGGTGAAGACCGGCAGGCCGACGGACCGGGCGAGGTAGAGCTCGCCCCAGGCCTGCCCGTGCAGCACGATCGGCGCGACCACGCAGCAGGCCCGGCCGCGCCGGCGCAGCGCTGCGGCGCGCTCCTGGCAGTACGCGCCGGCGGTCGGGTGGGCGTGCCCGGCGTGCGGCGCGTCGTTCTCGGCGGTCTGCAGCCAGGCGCGGGGCAGCCGCCCGGTGGTCCAGCGTTCCTCCAGGTAGGTGACGATCTCCGGGAAGTCCGCGACCGGGTAGGACTCGTCCTGCGGCAGCTCCTCCTCGCCGGGGGCGAGCTCGCCGTGGTTGACCAGCACCCGGAGGCGGCCGGACTCGCGGTCCCAGACCGAGACGGCGGCCATGGTGGCGCCGAGCGCCTCGGTGGCCCGGGCGGCGGCGGCCCGGACGGCCTCCAGCGGGGTGAGCGCCCCGGCCATGTCCTGGGCGAGTTCGACCACCGACTGGAGCCGCAGGTCGGGCAGCGGGTCGGCGCGGTGCGGGCCCTCGCAGCCGCGGTCCGTCATGGTCGCCTCACCGCTCACCGGCTCGCCTCGCTCCCTGTGCTCGGTCCTACCGGACCCCCACCGGTCGGCCGCACCCCTTGGCCGCTTGCACCAAGACTATGGCGATTTCGTTCGGTTATGCCCCGTTTGCCCGGATGAACCCGCAACGGACCGTACGACCTTCAACCGTTCGGCCACCCGGATCACCCCCAGCCGGCCCCACCGAACGCCCCGACCAGCCAGACCCGACCAGCCCGCTCCCACCAGTCAGACCAGTCCAGCCGTTCCGACCGGTCCGGCTACTCCGCCTACTCCGCCTTCATCCGCCGCGACAGCAGCCAAGGCTCCACCAGCCCCAGCCCCCGCACCGGCCGCCGCCACATCGGCTGGAGGTGGAACCGCGCCCCGGTGTCCGGCCCCGGCACCGGCAGCCCGGAGGCGGGCATCCCGGCCGCCACCGACAGCGCCTCGGCCAGGCCCGGCCCCTCCGAGTCGGCGGCGGCGACGCTGCCGTTCTGCTCCAGGGCGGCGGCGAACTCGCCGTCGATCAGCACCGCGTCCTTGGGGGCGATCGAGGTGAGCCGGCTGGCCAGGTTCACGGTGGTGCCGAAGACGTCTCCCATCCGCTGGGTGACCGTCCCGAAAGCCATGCCGACCCGCAGCGCCGGGATGGTTTCGTCCTCGGCGAGAGCGTCGATCAGGCTGAGCGCGATCTCGGCGGCGGTGGCCGGGTCCTCGGAGACGTAGAGGATCTCGTCGCCCAGGGTCTTGATCACCCGGCCGCCCTGCCCGGCGATCAGGTCGGAGCAGGTGTTCTCGAAGGTCTCGACCAGCTCGCCGAGTTCCTCCTCCTCCAGCCGCCGGGACAGCCGGGTGAAGCCGACCAGGTCCGCGAAGCCCACCGCGAGCCGGCCGCTGGTGATCTCGTGGTCCTCGGCGGCCTGGACGACCCGGCCGGTGACGGCGGCCAGCTGGCGCCGCCAGACGTACACCAGGAACTGCTCCAGCTCCGGCAGCAGCAGTTCGACCAGTGGGTACGCGACGTCGGCGCGGGTGAGTCCGGGCTCGACGGCCTGGGTGAGGTTCTCCAGGAAGGTGTCCATCTGCCAGCCGGCCAGCCGGGCCGTGGTCTGGCCGGTGGAGCGGGCCACCTGGATCGCCATCGACTCGCTGAGCAACCCGGACTCGACCAGTCCGGCCAGCCGCCGCAGCGCGATCACGTCACCGTCGGTGAGCGCCCGGGACTGGCCGATGTCGGGGAAGCCCATGGCCCGCCAGAAGCGGGTGGCCAGCTCCATCGGGACGTCGGCGGCACGCGCGGCCTGGTACGGGGTGTAGCGGCGTGGTGCGTCCAGGATCAGGCGTTCCAGTTCGAGCGCGACCGTGGGGTCGTGACTGCCCGCCGTCCCGCCGTTGCCGTCCTCTGCCACCGGTCCGTCCCCGTGCGGTCGCCGCACTTGCCTCGTGTCCTACCTGTCCGGGCGCACCGCCCGCCACCCGGGCGGGCAGTGGCGCGCCTCACACCGCTGCCAGGTGGAATGTTCGCACGGAATCGCGTGATCCGGGGCATCCGCCCGAGTCAAGGAGAGGTGAAGACTGCCGTTCAGCGCGGCTCGGGGCGGACGTGGACCACGTCCCCCGCGCCGACCGCCCGGCGTGCGCCGTCCGCGGTGCGGACCACCAGGCGGCCGTCGCCGTCGATCGCGACCGCCTCGCCGACCAGCTCGCGGTCGCCCGGCAGGTGCACCTTGACCGGCCGGCCGAGGGTGCTGCAGCGGTCCGCGTACGCACGCAGCAGGTCGCTGGCGTGCGGGTCCCCCGCGGCGGCCGTCCACTCCCGGTAGAGCCCGGCGAACTCGCGCAGCAGGGCGCGCAGCAGGACGGACCGGTCGGTGGTCGAGGCCCCGGCCAGCGCGAGCGAGGCGGCGGTGGGGACGGGCAGTTCGGCGGTGCGCAGCGAGACGTTGAGGCCGATCCCGACCACCACCGCGCCGCCGCTCAGCTCGGTGAGGATGCCGCCGAGCTTGCGCTCCGCGCCGTCGATCTCCACCTGGAGGTCGTTGGGCCACTTCAGCCCGACCTCGACCCCGGCCACCCGGTCGAGGGTGCTGGCGGCGGCCACCCCGACCAGGATCGGCAGCCAGCCGTACCGCTCGACCGGCACCTCCTCCGGGCGCAGCAGGAAGGACAGGAACAGTCCGGAGCGGGCCGGGGCGGTCCACTGCCGGTCCAGCCGCCCGCGCGCGGCGCTCTGCGCCTCGGCGACCAGCACCGCGCCCTGCGGGGAGCCGGCGCGGGCCCGCTCGGCGAGGTCGCTGTTGGTCGAGCCGGTCTCGGTGACGACGTCCAGCGAGGTCCAGAGCCCGCCCGGGACGACCAGGTCGCGGCGCAGCGCCTCCTGGTCCAGCGGCGGCCGGTCCAGGTCGGTCCAGGGGGACGGTCCGGTGCGGCCGAAGCCGCGCAGTCCGCTGCGGCGGGGGGTCTCGGGTGCGGTCATGGTGGCCACCCTAGGGCCCGTCCTCAAGCTCCCGCCCGCGGCAGGACCGGCCACAGAGGCGCAGTCCGCCCCATCGTCCCGCAGAACACCCGTTGACACACTGTGTCGATGGCCATAACGCCAGGACGTGCCGCATCGCCCTGCGCGCTGGTTACGCTACGCAGCGGTAGTTCGCAGCGCCGCCCTGCCCTCGTGCGCGAGCCCCCGATCCCGGCCCGCGCGATCGAACAGGTCGCGGCCCATGATCAGGGAGAGCCACCGGATGACCGAGGCGCCGTACGACCCCCACACCACCGCCGGGAAGCTGGCCGACCTGCGGCGCAGGCTGGACGAGGCGGTGCACTCCGGCTCGTCCAAGGCCGTGGAGAAGCAGCACGCCAAGGGCAAGCAGACGGCCCGGGAGCGGGTCCTGGAGCTGCTCGACGAGGACTCCTTCGTCGAGTTCGACGAGTTCGCCCGGCACCGCTCGACCAACTTCGGCCAGGAGAAGAACCGCCCGTACGGCGACGGCGTGGTGACCGGCTACGGCACCGTCGACGGCCGCCAGGTCGCCGTCTTCGCCCAGGACTTCACCGTCTTCGGCGGTTCGCTCGGCGAGGTCTTCGGTGAGAAGATCGTCAAGGTGATGGACTTCGCGCTGAAGACCGGCTGCCCGGTCATCGGCATCAACGACTCCGGCGGCGCCCGGATCCAGGAGGGCGTGGTCTCGCTCGGCCTGTACGGCGAGATCTTCCGCCGCAACGTGCACGCCTCCGGCGTCATCCCGCAGATCTCGCTGATCATGGGCCCCTGCGCGGGCGGCGCGGTCTACTCCCCCGCGATCACCGACTTCGTGGTGATGGCGGACCGGACCTCGCACATGTTCATCACCGGCCCGGACGTGATCAAGACGGTGACCGGCGAGGACGTCGGCATGGAGGAGCTGGGCGGCGCCCGCACCCACAACACCAAGTCCGGCAACGCCCACTACCTGGCCTCGGACGAGAAGGAGGCGATCGAGTACGTCAAGAACCTGCTGTCGTACCTGCCCTCCAACAACCTGAGCGACCCGCCGTCCTACCCGGAGCAGGCCGACCTCTCGGTCACCGACGAGGACCTCGAACTCGACGCCATCGTCCCGGACTCGGCGAACCAGCCGTACGACATGCACAAGGTGATCGAGCACGTCGTCGACGACGGCGAGTTCCTGGAGACCCAGCCGCTGTACGCGGGCAACATCATCACCGGCTTCGGCCGGGTCGAGGGCCACCCGGTCGGCATCGTCGGCAACCAGCCGATGGACCTGGCCGGCTGCCTGGACATCAACGCCAGCGAGAAGGCCGCGCGGTTCATCCGCACCTGCGACTCCTTCAACATCCCGGTGCTGACCTTCGTGGACGTGCCCGGCTTCCTGCCCGGCACCGAGCAGGAGTGGGACGGCATCATCCGCCGCGGCGCCAAGCTGATCTACGCCTACGCCGAGGCGACCGTCCCGCTGATCACCGTGATCACCCGCAAGGCCTTCGGCGGCGCGTACGACGTCATGGGCTCGAAGCACCTGGGCGCCGACCTCAACCTGGCCTGGCCGACCGCGCAGATCGCGGTGATGGGCGCCCAGGGCGCGGTCAACATCCTGCACCGCCGGGAGATCGCCGAGGCCGAGGCGGCCGGCACCGTCGAGGAGAAGCGGGCCGAGCTGATCGCCTCGTACGAGGACACCCTGCTGAACCCGTACCTGGCCGCCGAGCGCGGCTACGTCGACGCGGTGATCGCCCCGAGCGAGACCCGCCGGCACATCGTCCGGGGCCTGCGGGCGCTGCGCGGCAAGCGCGAGGTCCTGCCGCCCAAGAAGCACGGCAACATCCCCCTGTAGGCACCACCCCTCTCGGGAGAGAACCAGCCATGTCCCCGATCCACGTGCTGCACGGGCAGCCGACCCCCGAGGAGCTCGCCACCGTCCTGGCGGTGGTCCAGGCCCGGGCCGCCGCCGCGCAGGCCGCCGCCGAGGCGGCGCGCCTGGCCGGTGTCGGCCCGGCCTCCCCCTGGAACGACCGCTCCCGGCTGCTCCGCCCCGCCGTCCGCCCGGGCGTCAACGCCTGGCGGACCTCGGGCTGGGCGCACTGAGCCGACCGCTCGGAGCGGGAGGCCGGCCGGCCCGGCTTCCCGCTCCACGGCCCGCCCGGCCGCCCGCTCCGCCGGAAACCTGAGTACGGATACTCAGGCGGCCGGGCCCACCCGCACCGCACTCTGGACGGGTGCTCTGGTCAGACCCCGAGGACGAGCCCTCGCCCGAGGCCCGTCGCATGCAGGAGCGGATGCAGCGGGCCGGCAAGGTGCTCGCCGCGATCGTGCTGGTGGGTGCCGTACTGATCATGGTCAGCCGGTACTTCACCTGAGTCGTTCACCGGAACGGCTCAACCACCCACCCCCTACCCTGGTGGGCATGACCGACCAGCGCTCCCTCGTCCTCGCTTCCGCCTCCCCCGCCCGCCTCGGGCTGCTGCGCCAGGCGGGGCTCGACCCGCGCGTGGTGGTCAGCGGCGTCGACGAGGACGCGATCACCGCCGCCACCCCCGGCGAGCTCGCCCTCGTCCTGGCCGAGGCCAAGGCGAAGGCGGTCGCCGCCGAACTGACCGACGGCGAGCTGGTGATCGGCTGCGACTCCGTCCTGGAACTGGACGGCCTGGCCCTCGGCAAGCCGGCCGACGCCACCGAGGCGCTGGCCCGCTGGCAGTCCATGCGCGGCCGCGCCGGGGTGCTGCGCACCGGGCACTGCGTGATCGACACCGCGACCGGCCGGCAGTCCTCGGCGACCGCCTCCACCACCGTCCGCTTCGGCACCCCGGACGACGCCGAGGTGGCCGCCTACGTCGCCTCCGGCGAACCGCTGCACGTGGCCGGGGCGTTCACCCTCGACGGCCGCTCGGCGCCGTTCGTCGACGGCATCGACGGCGACCCGGGCAACGTCATCGGCCTGTCCCTGCCGCTGCTGCGCCGGCTGCTCGCCGACCTGGACGTCCGCATCACCGATCTGTGGACCAACTGACCAGCTGCTCCGTCCGGTTGTACCTCTAGGGCGTGTCAGACACGCCCTAAGCTGACCGGCGTTCGAACGGGGAGGGAACGCGGGCGATGAACGACAACGTGCTCAACGTGGTGCTCGGCCTGGTGGCCAGCGCCATCAGCGCCGGGATCGGCTGGCTGGCCCAGACCCTGCGGCGGCGCCGGAAGGTCGAGCGGGTACGGGAGTTCTTCGGGCTCCCGGCCGGCAGCGAGTGCCTGATCGTGGTGCCCCGCAGCATCGGGACGGGCTCGCACGCCACCACCGTGACCCGCCGGGACGCCTACGCCCTGATGTGGCTGGCCGGGCTGGTCGAGGAGTGCGGCGCCCGGCCCGAACTGGTCGCCCACGACGCCGCGCACCGCGGCCTGGGCGCCAAGACCGAGCTGTGCCTGGGCGGTCCGGTCAGCAACGAGCGGATGGCCGCCCACCTGGCCTGGGGCCTGCCGGGCGTGGGGGTCACCTCCGGCCCGGACCCGGGCAGCAACGTGATCGCGGTCGGCGACCGGGAGTTCACCGTCGAGCCCGACCGGACCCACGTCCTGCTGGCCCGGATCGCCACCCCGGAGGGCGGCCGCCCGGTGTTCCTGGTCTCCGGCCAGACCGGCACGGCCAACCAGGCGGGCGTGCGCTACCTGGTCGCGCACCACCGCGAACTGGCCCGCGAGCACGGCCGGAACGGCACCTTCGCCCTCGTCCTGCGGGTGGTCAACCCGGAGGCGTACGGGCCGGACATGGTCGAGCCGGTCGCCGACGTGACGGCCGAGGCGGTGCGCCGCCCGACCGCCGCGGCACCGGCCGGAAGCACCGCGGCATGAGCGGGGCGCGGAAGGTGTGTCCCATCCCACCGACCCGCCACGCCGCCCCACGGTCACCCACCGTCGACCACCCCCGCCCGAGCGCACCGGCCACGACCTGCGCAGTCGTTCCCAACCCCGTCCCGGCGGCGGGGAATCCCATCACCGAGCGTGTGGGATAGTTCACAACCCGGGGCTACTCGCCGGTACCGCCCAGGAATCCATAAACTCATCGAGGTTCAAGAAGGGAGCCACAGTGCGCAAGGTGCTCATCGCCAACCGCGGGGAAATCGCCGTCCGCGTCGCCAGGGCCTGCTCGGACGCCGGTATCGCCAGCGTCGCCGTCTACGCCGAGCCGGACCGGGATGCGCTGCACGTCCGCGCGGCCGACGAGGCTTACGCGCTGGGCGGTGACACCCCCGGCACCAGTTACCTGGACATCGCCAAGGTCCTCAAGGCCGCCGAGGACTCCGGCGCGGACGCCGTCCACCCCGGCTACGGGTTCCTGTCGGAGAACGCCGACTTCGCCCAGGCCGTCATCGACGCGGGCCTGACCTGGATCGGCCCGCCGCCGCAGGCCATCCGCGACCTCGGTGACAAGGTCACCGCCCGTCACGTCGCCCAGCGCGCCGGCGCCCCGCTGGTGGCCGGCACCCCGGACCCGGTCTCGGGCGCCGACGAGGTCGTCGACTTCGCCCGGGAGCACGGCCTGCCGGTCGCCATCAAGGCGGCCTTCGGCGGCGGCGGCCGCGGCCTCAAGGTCGCCCGCACCCTGGAGGAGATCCCGGAGCTGTACGAGTCCGCGGTGCGCGAGGCGGTCGCCGCCTTCGGTCGCGGCGAGTGCTTCGTGGAGCGCTACCTGGACAACCCGCGGCACGTGGAGACCCAGTGCCTCGCGGACAAGCACGGCAACGTGGTGGTCGTCTCCACCCGTGACTGCTCGCTGCAGCGCCGGCACCAGAAGCTGGTCGAGGAGGCGCCCGCGCCGTTCCTGACCGAGGCCCAGAACGCCGAGCTGTACCGCGCCTCCAAGGCCATCCTCAAGGAGGCCGGCTACGAGGGCGCCGGGACCTGCGAGTTCCTGGTCGCGCTGGACGGCACGATCTCCTTCCTGGAGGTCAACACCCGTCTGCAGGTGGAGCACCCGGTCACCGAGGAGGTCACCGGGATCGACCTGGTCCGCGAGATGTTCCGGATCGCCGACGGCGAGGAGCTCGGCTACGGCGACCCGGAGGTGCGCGGCCACTCCTTCGAGTTCCGCATCAACGGCGAGGACCCGGGCCGCAACTTCCTGCCCGCGCCCGGCACCGTGACGCTGTTCGCCCCGCCGTCCGGCCCGGGCGTGCGCCTGGACTCCGGCGTGGAGTCCGGCTCGGTCATCGGCCCGGCCTGGGACTCGCTGCTGGCCAAGCTGATCGTCTCCGGCCGCGACCGCAAGCAGGCCCTGGAGCGAGCCCGGCGCGCGCTGAGCGAGTTCAGGGTCGAGGGCATGGCCACCGCCATCCCGTTCCACCAGGCGGTCGTCACCGACCCGGCGTTCGCGCCGGAGGTGAACGGCGGCGAGGGCCCGTTCACGATCTACACCCGCTGGATCGAGACCGAGTTCGAGAACACCATCCCGGCCTTCACCGGCGGTGCCGGCGAGGGCGAGGAGGCGGAGACCCGGGAGACCGTGGTCGTCGAGGTCGGCGGCAAGCGGATCGAGGTCTCGCTGCCGTCCTCGCTGGGCGTCGCGGCGGCCCCGGCCGCCGGTGCGACCGGCGCCGCCAAGGCCAAGCGCCGGGTGGGCGCCAAGAAGGCCGGCTCGGCCGTCAGCGGTGACACCCTGGCCTCGCCGATGCAGGGCACCATCGTCAAGGTCGCCGTCGAGGAGGGCCAGGTCGTCGCCGAGGGCGAGCTGATCGTGGTCCTGGAGGCGATGAAGATGGAGCAGCCGCTGAACGCCCACAAGGCGGGCACCGTGGTCGGCCTCAAGGCCGAGGTCGGCGCGAGCGTCAGCAGCGGCGCCGCGCTCTGCGAGATCAAGGACTGACGACCGGTTCGTCAATCTTCGACCGGTCCGTACTCCCTTCGGGGGTGCGGACCGGTCGCGTTTGCCGCGCCGCCGTGAGCCGGGCTCAGCGCCCGCGCGGCAGGCCCATCTCGGCCAGCCGGACCGGCATCCCGCCGGGGCCGACCGGGCCGCCGCCGTGCGCCCCGGGGCGGCGCTGGCCGGGCAGCGGGGCGCCGCCGGGCGGGCCGGGACGGCGGCCCAGCGGGCCCGGCTGGGTCTGGTGCACCGGGCCGCTGCCGGTGCCGTGCACCGGGGCGTCGCCGCTCGGCGCGGCCCCGAGCGGCGCCAGGTCGATCTGCACCCCGCAGTCGGCGAGCGCGTCCAGTTCGCGGGCGCAGGCGTCGTCCGCGGTGGCCTGCTCGTCGGTGACCAGCCGGGTGATGGTCTCGGTGGCGACGGTCTGGAACATGCCGGCCGCGCCGAGCTTGGTGTGGTCGGCGAGGACGATGACCTCGGCGGCCGCCAGCACCATGGCCCGGTCCACGCTCGCGGACAGCATGTTCGCGGTCGACAGCCCCCGCTCGGCGGTCAGCCCGCTGCCGGAGATGAAGGCCTTGGTGACCCTCAGCCCCTGCAACGACTGCTCGGCGCCGCTGCCCACCAGGGCGTAGTTGGAGCCGCGGAGGGTACCGCCGGTCATCACCACCTCGACCCGGTTGGCGTGCGCCAGCGCCTGGGCGACCAGCAGCGAGTTGGTGACCACCGTCAGCCCGGGCACCCGGGCCAGCCGGCGGGCCAGCTCCTGGGTGGTGGTGCCGGCGCCGACCACCACCGCGTCGCCCTCCTCCACCAGTCCGGCGGCGGCGTCCGCGATGGCGCTCTTCTCCGCCGCGGACAGATGGGTCTTCTGCGGGTAGCCGGGTTCGCGGCTGAAGCCGCCGGGGAGCACCGCGCCGCCGTGCCGGCGGTCGAGGAGCCCTTCTGCCTCCAGCGCCCGCACGTCACGACGCACGGTCACTTCGGAGGTCTGGACGACGCGGGCCAACTCCCGGAGCGAGACCGCTCCGTTGGCGCGCACCATTTCGAGGATCAACTGGCGACGTTCTGCTGCAAACACAGAACCGACGGTAACCTGCGTGACCGTCTGCTTTCAGGCGTTTGCAGCTGGTAGCGGGAATTGCTCACGCAAGAGCGGCGCGTGACCGTACAATACGCGCCGTCAACACCCCGGAACTGCGCCCGCCGTCCGGGTGACGATCATGCCCGCGCGAAGGGCGGCCGCCGACCGGCAGCCGCCCCAACTGTGCGCCTTGAGCTCAGGATTCGCCGCCGGCCCGCTTCCGGACGTGCAGCTGCCGGGCGGCCTCGGCGGTCGAGCCGGAGACCGACGGGTAGACGGTGAAGGCGCTGGCCACCTGTTCGACCGTCAGATTGGCGTCCACCGCGAGCGCGATCGGGTGGATCAGTTCGCTGGCCCGCGGGGCGACCACGACGCCGCCGACCACGATGCCGGTGCCCGGGCGGCAGAACAGCTTCACGAAGCCGTCCCGGATGCCCTGCATCTTCGCCCGCGGGTTGCCGCGCAGCGGCAGCTTGACCACGACGGCGTCCATCTTGCCGCACTCCACGTCGGCGGCGGTGTAGCCGACGGTGGCGATCTCCGGGTCGGTGAAGACGTTGGAGGCCACGGTCTTGAGGTTCAGCGGCTGCACCGCGTCGCCCAGCGCGTGGTACATCGCGATCCGGCCCTGCATGGCCGCCACCGAGGCGAGCATGAAGACGCCGGTGCAGTCACCGGCCGCGTACACGCCCGGGGCGCTGGTGCGGGAGACCCGGTCGACCTGGATCTGGCCCCAGTCGTTGAGCTTGACCCCGGCCTCCTCCAGGCCCATCTCGGCGGTGTTGGGGATCGAGCCGACCGCCATCAGGCAGTGGGTGCCCTCGATCACCCGGCCGTCGGCGAGGGTGACCTCAACCCGGTCGCCGATGCGCTTGGCGCTCTCGGCCCGCGAACGGCCCATCACGTTCATGCCGCGGCGGCGGAAGACGTCCTCCAGCACCTCGGCGGCGTCCGGGTCCTCGCCCGGCAGCACCCGGTCGCGGCTGGAGACCAGGGTGACCTTGGAGCCGAGCGCCTGGTACGCGCCGGCGAACTCGGCACCGGTCACACCGGAACCGACCACGATCAGCTCGCGGGGCAGCTCCTCCAGGTCGTACACCTGGGTCCAGGTGAGGATCCGCTCGCCGTCCGGCTGGGCGTCCGGCAGCTCGCGCGGGTGGGCGCCGGTGGCGATCAGCACCGCGTCGGCGCGCAGCGACTGCACGCTGCCGTCGGGGGTGTCCACCAGCACCTCGCGGGAGCCGTCCACGGCCTGCCCGCCGGCGCCGAGCCGGCCGCGCCCGCGCAGCACGGTGACCCCGGCGCGGGTGACGGACTGGGTGATGTCGTGGGACTGCGCGATCGCCAGGCGCTTCACCCGGCGGTTGACCTTGCCCAGGTCCACGCCGATGACCTTGGACTCCCGCTCCTCGGCGGTGCCCTGGTCGACGGTGATGCCCAGCTCCTCGTACGAGCTGTCGAAGGTGGTCATCACCTCCGCGGTCGCGATCAGCGTCTTCGACGGCACGCAGTCCGTGAGCACCGCCGATCCGCCCAGACCGTCGCGGTCGACGACGGTCACCTCCGCGCCGAGCTGAGAGGCCACCAGGGCCGCCTCGTAGCCGCCGGGTCCGCCACCGATGATCACGATCCGAGTCACGTACCCCATTGTCCCGCACGCCGGGAGCGGCGCCACAACTGGGTCCGGGCTCGATCTCCTCGTCCACTCGCCCCGCCCCGTGGGCCGACCGGGCTACGCTGCACCCATGCCCCTTTACGCCGCGTATGCCACCAACCTCGATGCCCGGCAGATGACCCGCCGAGCCCCGCACTCCCCGCTCCGCGGCACGGGGTGGCTGGACGGCTGGCGGCTCACCTTCGGCGGCGAGCAGCTCGGCTGGGAGGGCTCGCTGGCCACCGTCGTGGAGGACGAGAAGGACCAGGTCTTCGTCTCCCTCTACGACATCGCGCCGATGGACGAGGAGGGCCTGGACCGCTGGGAGGGCGTCCAGCTCGGCATCTACCGCAAGATCAAGCTGCGGGCGCAGACCCTGGACGGCGACATCCCGGTCTGGACGTACGTGCTCAACGACTACGAGGGCGGCCTGCCCGCGGCCCGCTACCTCGGCCTGATCGCCGACGCCGCGGAGAGCGCCGGGGCCCCGCACGACTACGTGATGGAGCTGCGCCGGCGGCCGTGCTGACCGCCGGTCCGCTTTCCGTACGAATCGACGAACCCGGTCGCCCGGAAGCGCCACCGAGCTGTGTCTTCGGGTCAACCGGGTAACGATCCGACATGCCGGAGCGGAATTTCTACGCGCGTAGCCGAAAGCCGTCTATCCTCGGACCCGTGAACGCTTCTCCTCAGTCGGTCGTCTCCGCCGACCCCTACGCCGCCGCCCAGGCCGCCGCCGAGCGCCTGCGCGAGCTGACCGGTGCCGAGCGGCACGACGTCGCCCTGGTGATGGGCTCCGGCTGGGTGCCGGCCGCCGACGCCCTGGGCGAGACCGTGGCCGAGTTCCCGGTCACCGAGCTCCCGGGCTTCCCCGCCCCCGCCGTGGCCGGCCACGCCGGCAAGATCCGCTCGGTGAAGATCGGCGACAAGCGCGCCCTGATCTTCCTGGGCCGCAACCACTACTACGAGGGCCACGGCGTCGCCACCGTCGTCCACGGCGTGCGCACCGCCGCCGCGGCCGGCTGCGGGATCATCGTGCTGACCAACGGCTGTGGCGGTCTGCGCCAGGGCTGGACCCCGGGTCAGCCGGTCCTGATCAGCGACCACATCAACCTGACCGCGGACTCCCCGATCGTCGGCGCCAACTTCGTCGACCTCACCGACCTGTACTCCAAGCGCCTGCGCGCGCTGTGCCGCGAGGTCGACCCGAGCCTGGACGAGGCCGTCTACGTCCAGTTCCGCGGCCCGCACTACGAGACCCCGGCCGAGGTCAACATGGCCCGGGTGATCGGCGGCGAGCTGGTCGGCATGTCCACCACCCTGGAGGCCATCGCCGCCCGCGAGGCCGGCTCCGAGGTCCTCGGCATCTCCCTGGTCACCAACCTGGCCGCCGGCATCACCGGCGAGCCGCTCAACCACGAAGAGGTCCTGGAGGCCGGCAAGGCCTCGGCCGAGCGCATGGGCGAGCTGCTGGCGAAGGTCCTGGAGCGGATCTGACGCCTGCCGGGCGCAGAATCATGAACGACGGGGCCCACGGGCGGCGTGATCCGCTGATCACGCCATCCCGGGGGCCCCGTCCGCATGTGCACACCTCTTCTCCCCTTTGCGTGGAACCCTCCGGCCGTCACCCGACGCACTTCCCGATGGAGCAGGCAAGAACATGACGCAGGCACTCAACCCCGATCTCCTCGCCCGGGCCCGCACCTGGCTGGCCGAGGACCCCGACCCGCAGACCCGCGAGGAGCTCGCCGCCCTGCTCGCCCGGGCCGAGGGCGCGGAGGCCCAGGAGGACAACACCCGCGCCTGGTCCGAGCTCGCCGAGCGCTTCTCCGACCGCCTCCAGTTCGGCACCGCCGGCCTGCGCGGCGAGCTCGGCGCCGGCCCGATGCGGATGAACCGCGCCGTGGTGATCCGGGCCGCCGCCGGCCTGGTCGCGTACGTGAAGCAGCAGGGCCTCGGCGACCTCGTGGTGATCGGCTACGACGCCCGGTACAAGTCGTACGACTTCGCCCGGGACACCGCCGCCGTGGTGGTCGCCGCCGGTCTGCGCGCCGCGCTGCTGCCGCGCCCGCTGCCGACCCCGGTGCTCGCCTTCGCCGTCCGCCACCTGGGCGCGGCCGCCGGCGTGACCGTCACCGCCAGCCACAACCCGCCGCAGGACAACGGCTACAAGGTCTACCTGGGCGACGGCTCGCAGATCGTCCCGCCGGCCGACGCCGGGATCGCCGCCGAGATCGACGCGATCGGCTCGCTGGACGACGTCCCGCGCGCCGAGGAGGGCTGGGAGGTGCTCGGCGAGGACGTCGTCGAGGCCTACCTGACCCGGGCCGTCTCGATCGTCGACGAGCACAGTCCGCGCGAGCTGGACGTGGTCTACACCCCGATGCACGGCGTCGGCCGCGACACCCTGGTCGCCGCCTTCCGCCGGGCCGGCTTCCCCGCGCCGACCGTGGTCGCCGAGCAGGCCGAGCCCGACCCGGACTTCCCGACCGTGGCCTTCCCCAACCCGGAGGAGCCGGGGGCGATGGACCTCGCCTTCCGCACCGCCGCCGCGGTCGGCCCGGACATCGTGATCGCCAACGACCCGGACGCCGACCGCTGCGCGGTGGCCGTCCCGGTCAACGGCAACGCCGTGGGCAGCGGCAACGGCACCTCCGGCTGGCGGATGCTGCGCGGCGACGAGGTCGGCGCGCTGCTGGGCTCCGCGCTGGTCGCGAAGAAGGCCGAGGGCACCTTCGCCACCACCATCGTCTCCGCCACCCTGCTCGGCCGGATCGCCGAGGCCGCCGGCCTGGGCTACGCCGAGACGCTGACCGGCTTCAAGTGGATCTCCCGCGCCGAGGGCCTGCGCTACGGCTACGAGGAGGCGCTCGGCTACTGCGTCGACCCGGAGGGCGTCCGGGACAAGGACGGCATCACCGCCGCCCTGCTGGTCGCCGAGCTGGCCGCGACGCTCAAGAAGTCCGGCCGCACGCTGACCGACCTGCTGGACGACCTGGCGCTGGAGCACGGCCTGCACGCCACCGACCAGCTGTCCGTCCGGGTGCAGGACCTCTCGCTGATCGCCGACGCCATGCGCCGGCTGCGCGAGCAGCCGCCGACCGTCCTGGCCGGGCTGACCGTCACCCGCGCCGACGACCTCTCGGCGGGCTCGGCCGAACTGCCGCCCACCGACGGCCTGCGCTACTACCTGGCCGGCGAGACCGTGCGCTCGGCCCGGATCGTGGTCCGCCCGTCGGGCACCGAGCCCAAGCTCAAGTGCTACCTGGAGGTCGTCCTCCCGGTCGGCAGCGCGGCCGACCTGGCCGCCGCCCGGGAGCGGGCCGCCGGGCTGCTCGCCGACATCAAGCGGGACCTCGGCGCGGCCGCCGGCATCTCCGCCTGACCCCACCGCACGCGTGCCTCCCCACCCCCTCGGGGGCGGGGAGGCACGGGCGCGTCCGGGGTGGACGTCAGCGGTCGTCCGTCAGCGGTCGTCGGCCGCTCCCGCGCCGAACCGGTCGCCCGCGAAGGGCGCCAGGTCGATGCCGACGGGCTCGCCCAGCGCCAGGGCGGCCGCGCAGTCGCCCACCGCGGGGGCGAACTTGAACCCGTGCCCCGAGCAGGCCGAGGTGTGGACGATCCGCGGGTCGGCCGGCGAGCGGTCGATGATGAAGCTGCCGTCCGGGGTCAGGGTGTAGTAGCAGTAGCGCGCCCGGGGTGCCTCCGGCCGGACGCCGGTGAAGATCCGGGCCACCATGCGGGCCATCTCCTCCCGCTCCGCCGTCGAGACCTCGCGGCGTGCCAGGTCCGTCGGGTCCCCGGGCACCTGCTGGCGGTTGTGGAAGCCGATCTTGACCTCGCGGCCGCCCTCGCCCCACTCGGGCACGCCGTAGACGACCTGCCCGTCGGCGCTCTCGTACAGGAAGGCGGGGAAGCCCTCGGTGCCCAGCTTCGGGTCCGCCCGGAACCAGTACACCGGGACCCGCATCGGGCTCAGGTGCCGCGCCGGGGACGGCGTGAGCGGCCCCTTCATCCAGGGGCCGGTCGCGACCACGACGGCGTCGCAGGAGAGCGTCCCGCCGGAGCGCAGCCGTACGGTCACGCCACCGGCGTCGGACCGCAGGTCCACCACCTCCTCGCCGAAGCGGATCGAGGCCCCCCGGCGGACCGCCTCGTCGACCATCGCCAGCCGGGCGCGGTTGGCCAGGACGGTGTAGGCACCGGGTTCGTACAGCGCCTTCATGTCGGCCCCGACGCCGAACCACGGGAAGCGCCCGTTGAGCTGCTCGGCGTTCCAGACCTCGTGCGCGATGCCGCCGGCCTCCGCGGTCCGCCGGCTGAGGTCCACCACGCCGCTGGACTCGGCCCCGACGAACACCCCGCCGGTGCGCATCAGCAGGGTGTCCCCGTACGCGGCCTCCAGGTCCGTCCACCGCTCGTGGGCGCGCTCCAGCAGCGGGAGGTAGTCCGTCCCCTCCCAGTAGGCCCGGCGGAAGATCCGGGTCTCGCCGTGGGAGGAGCCGAACCGGTGCGTCGGGCCGTGGGCGTCGACGGCGAGCACCCGCGCGCCCCGTTCGGCCAGAGCCTGTGCCGCCGCCGCGCCGAACACCCCGAGGCCGATGACCAGTACGTCGCCCGTTCTCACAGCCGTACCCCCTTCTCGACCGGTGCCGCGACCGGCCCGGACTGCGGACGCGCCCTGCGGACGCGCAGCGCCGATTCGATGACGATGGAGACCAGCGACAGCCAGACCACGGCGAAGCAGATCAGCGTGTTGGCGGACGGCCGCTGGTGGTACCAGACCAGCGCGACGACGAGCTGCGTGGTCGGCAGCACGTACTGCATGAACCCCGTCGCGGTCAGGCTGACCTTCTTCGCGCCGAAGGCGATCAGCCACAGCGGCGTGACGGAGACCAGGCCGCACACCGCGAGCAGCACGAAGTCCGTGTGCCCGGCGGCCGGCCCCGGGTCGAGCGAGTAGCCCGTGGTGAGGACGGCGATCCCGATGCCGAGCGCCAGCAGGGCCGTCTCCAGGGTCAGCCCGGTGACCGGGTCGGCGGTGGTGAGCTTCTTCAGGAAGGTGTACACCCCCCAGGTCAGGCCGATCGTGACGTACACCCACCAGTCGAGTTCGGTGCTGCGCACGACGAGCAGCACGACGCCCAGCAGGCACAGCCCGAGCGCGGCCCGGCGCAGCCGTCCGAGCGGTTCGCGCATCACCAGCGTCCCGAGGACGACGGTCACCGCCGGGGCGATGAGGTAGCCGAGGCCGGTCTCGATGACCCGCCCGTGGATCGAACCCCAGATGAACGTGAGCCAGTTGACGCAGACCAGCAGCGCCGCGGTCAGGTGCACCAGCACCAGCCTCGGGGTGGCGGCCGTGCGGGCCGCGGCCCGGAACCGCCCCAGCAGGGCGAGCGCGGCGCACAGCGTCGCCAGCGACACCAGGATGCGATAGCCGAGCAGCGTCACCGGCGGTACGTGCGCCAGGGCCCGCCAGAACAGCGAGGACGAGCCGAGGATGACGTTGGCGACCGCGATCGCGGCCAGGCCCGCCGGAGCGCCCCGGCCGCGCACGCTACCCATCCGCCCGCCTCTTCTCCCCCCGGCGGGCCAGGCGGCATTCGACGATCTCGTACGACCAGTAGAGGGTCCCGTCGCCGGCGATGCTGAAGGCCGCGCCGTGGTGCTCCTTCCAGTGGTGGAACTCCCGGGTGAGGACCTGTCTGGAGGCGTGCCACTCCCTGGTGTACAGGAACAGCGGGAAGCTGTGCCGTTCGATCAGCCGGAACTCCAGTGGGCCGGCGCTGCCCGCCGGCCCGCCGAGTCGGCGGAGCACGTCCTGGATGCCCGTCATGGAGTTGAGGCCGACGACGGCGCGCCCGGTGTCGGTCAGGTGGTCCGGGAGGTCGCGCAGGAAGCCGAGCAGGACCTCCTCGCCGGAGAACATGGCCGACAGTTCGAGGTCGGCCAGCCCCTGCTGCCGCAGTTCGCGCCGGCAGTCCGCGGACGGGGTGCGCCAGCCGGGCGGGTTGAAGACGACGAGGTCGAACCTGCGGTCCGCGGCCGGGCTCTGGAACAGGCTGCCCGAGTCGAACCGGACGATCTGGTCGCCGAAGTTGAGCTGCTCGTTCTCCGCGGCGGTCTTCAACGCGGGGATCGACACGTCCGTCGCCACGATGTCGCGGGCGCCCAGGCTCCGCATCAGCAGGGCCAGGGCCCCGCTGCCGGTGCCCATGTCGAGGACCGATCCCTCCAGGACGGACCGGTCGAGGGTGCGCACCAGGACGTCGCCGAGGCTCAGCCCGGCGGGGCTGACCTTGAACACGCCCGGGCGGTCCTGCAGTCGGAGGCTGTGCCCGAGCCCGAAGTAGACCTCGTAGAAGTCCTCGGAATGCACCGCCGCGGTTCTGTCGCCGGGATTGTGCTGCCGGATCACGCCCAGCATGATTCCCCCTCTAATGGAATTTTCGGTCGGGTTCTCGGCCGGTTCCCCGGCCGCACCGCATTCACCGGGGTGGCGGCCGCCGTGGCACGCGCTTTCACCTGCCGATGCCGCCCAGTTCACGCGACCGGTCGGCGGACCGGGTCAAACCCCCCACCAGTACCTCCTGGAGCCCCAGCTCCTGGAAATGGAAGATTCCCTGTTCGGTCGTTCCCCCCGGGGTCATGACCTGCCGGCAGAGTTCCTCGGGAGAGTGCTCGGTCGAATCCAGGAGTTCCGCGGTGCCGCGCAGTACCTGGGTGGTCATCGACCGGGCCTGCGCGCGGTCGAACCCGGCGGTGACGGCGAAGTCGATGAAGGCCCCGGCGATGTGCGCGACGAAGGCCGGCCCGCCGCCGCAGAGCGCGGTGGCGTCGTCGATGAGGGCCTCGTCGCGCACGGTGAGGGCCCGGCCGATCGACGACAGCAGCCGTTCGGCGGTCCGCACGTCGGCCGCCGGCACGGTGGCGCCGGGGCACAGCACGGTCATGCCCTGCGCGACCTCGGACGGCGTGTTGGGAATCGCCCGGACGACGCGGTCGGTGTGCAGCAGCGCCGCCATGGCCGCGATGCTCACCCCGGCCATCACGGAGATGACCAGGGCCCCCTCGAACGCGCCCGGTTCCTGGTCGGCCGCGAAGCCCTCGAAGGCCTGCGGCTGGATGGCCAGGATCACGGCGTCCCCGGGCCGCGGGCGGTACCGGACGACGGGTTCCAGGCCGAATTCCGTACGTACCAGGAGCGCCCGGGATTCGGCCGTCTCCACGATTTCGAGCGGGAGGTCCGGAGTTTTCCTCAGGAGTCCGGAAATGATCGCGGCGCCCATGTGCCCGGCGCCGATGACGACGACCCGGTCCACGCCGGCTGTCAGACTTTCCCCACTGGCCACATTTCCCCCACTGTCAACGGGCGTCACTTCTGGACGCACCAAGCGACGGTCATCACGAATGTGCCTTTTCGGAAGCTTCACAACACCCGCGCCAGCCTATTTATGTGATCTTGGACCGACAAGTGACCAAAGGCGGATGGACCGGACAGGTTTTACGACCGTACAAAACCTATTTCGAGGGACGGGCCTCCCCCAACGCACCTCCCCGCGCCGCGCCTCCCCCAATGCGAAGGAGCCCGCCGTTTCCGGCGGGCTCCTGCGTGGTGCGGTCGTCGTCAGACCGCGATCACCGTGATCAGCGCGACCAGGCCGAGCAGCGTCGGGGCGATCACCCACCAGCACCAGCGGACGACCACCGGGCCGGCGGCGTCGGGTCGGCGGCCGTTGCGCTCGGCCATTCCCTGGAGGACGTCGGTCACCTGGTCGGACCAGGCCCGGGTGGGGTCCGAGGACCCCTGGACGACCGGGTTGGTCCGGGCGGCGAGGCCCAGCCCCAGGCCCGTCCGGGAGGCGTGCTCGGCGTTGCCGCGGCTCAGTGCCCGGTTGGCCCGCTTGCGCTGGCGCAGCGACACCGGGACGGCCCACACCTGGTACTTCTTCTCGCCGGACAGCAGCTCGACCGAGTACCCGGCCCGCAGCGCGTCGACCGAGGCCCAGGGGACGGTGATGGTGCGCCAGGGGTTGCGGACGACCAGGCGCCGGCTGCCGGCGAACACCGCCGGGCGCAGCGTGTAGGCGATCACCGGGAAGGCGAACACCGGCAGCGCCGCGAGCGCGACGTACGGGGTCTTGCCGGTGCCGGTCACCGCCGCGTCGCCGATCAGCCAGGCGGCGACGGCGAGCAGGAACACTCCGGAGATCACGCCGGGGACGGAGCGGTACACGCGGTCCGCGTACTCGGGTTCCCCGTCGGGGGCGGCCGGGCCCTGGTGGGGCTTGCCGTCGGATTCGGTCATGGCGTCGATTCTGCCCCATGCACCCCTCGCCGGCGGGTCTCGGTCCGGCCACGAATGGCCCCCCAGGCGGCGCCCCGCCAGCACCCCGGCCGGCACCCCGCCCTCGTCCGGGCCCCCGCCGGGCGGCCCCGCTCGGCCGAGGTCTCGGTCCGGCCACGAAAGGCGGCCGGAAAGGTGGCCGCTCTAGCGGTCGGCTACGCGCGTAGATATGCTGGTCTGGTGACTATGTCCACTGTTGCAGCCAATGCCCCCGGCGTTGCGGGCAGCGGCCTCGCGGACGTTGCGGCGTCCGAGGCCTCGCTCCGCCGCTTCCTGCACGGCCTGCCCGGCGTCGACCAGGTCGGCCTCGAAGCCCGCGCCGCGTCCCTCGGGACCCGCTCGATCAAGACCACGGCGAAGGCCCGCGCCATCGACCTGGCGATCTCCATGATCGACCTGACCACGCTGGAGGGCGCGGACACGGTCGGCAAGGTGCGCGCACTGTGCGCCAAGGGCAGGACCCCCGACCCGACCGACCCGACCACCCCGCGCGTCGCCGCCATCTGTGTCTACCCGGACATGGTCGCCACCGCGAAGGACGCCCTCCGGGGCACCGACATCCAGGTCGCCTCGGTGGCCACCGCCTTCCCGGCCGGCCGCGCCGCCCTCCCGGTCAAGCTCGCCGACACCGCCGACGCGGTGGCCGCGGGCGCCGACGAGATCGACATGGTGATCGACCGGGGCGCCTTCCTCTCCGGCCGCTACTTCGACGTCTTCAACGAGATCGTCGCCGTCAAGGAGGCGTGCAAGCGCGCCGACGGCAGCTACGCCCACCTCAAGGTGATCTTCGAGACCGGCGAGCTGCAGACCTACGACAACGTCCGCCGGGTCTCCTGGCTGGCGATGCTGGCCGGCGCCGACTTCATCAAGACCTCCACCGGCAAGGTCACCGTCAACGCGACCCCGCCGGTCACCCTGCTGATGCTGGAGGCGGTCCGCGACTTCCGCGCCGCCACCGGCGTCCAGGTCGGCGTGAAGCCGGCCGGTGGCATCAAGACCACCAAGGACGCCATGAAGTACCTGGTGATGGTCAACGAGACGCTCGGCGACGACTGGCTGACCCCGCACTGGTTCCGCTTCGGCGCCTCCAGCCTGCTCAACGACCTGCTGATGCAGCGCCAGAAGCTCGCCACCGGCCGCTACTCCGGCCCCGACTACGTGACGGTGGACTGATCACCATGGCCAAGAAGAAGAACACCGAGGAGCCCGCGGCCCAGCCGGCCGGAGGCCTCTTCACCTACGCCCCGGCCCCGGAGTCCCCCGCCGCCGCGGGCGACCTCGCGACCTCGTACGGCCACTTCATCGGCGGCGAGTTCGTCGACTCCTCCGGCAGCGAGGCCCTCAAGACGGTCAACCCGGCCACCGAGCAGGTGCTCGCCGAGTTCGCCCAGGGCACCGACGAGGACGTGGACCGCGCCGTCGCCGCCGCCCGCAAGGCCTTCGCCGACTGGTCGGCGCTGCCGGGCAGCGAGCGCGCCAAGTACCTGTTCCGGATCGCCAGGATCATCCAGGAGCGCGCCCGCGAGCTGGCCGTGCTGGAGTCGATGGACAACGGCAAGCCGATCCGTGAGACCCGCGACTTCGACGTCCCGACCGTCGCCGCCTGGTTCTTCTACTACGCGGGCTGGGCGGACAAGCTGGACTACGCCGGCTTCGGCGCCAACCCGCGCCCGCTGGGCGTGGCCGGCCAGATCATCCCGTGGAACTTCCCGCTGATGATGCTGGCGTGGAAGATCGCGCCCGCGCTGGCGACCGGTAACACCGTCGTCCTCAAGCCGGCCGAGACCACCCCGCTGACCGCGCTGCGCTTCGCCGAGATCTGCCGCCAGGCCGGTCTGCCGAAGGGCGTCGTCAACATCGTCACCGGCGACGGCCGCACCGGCGCCGCGCTCACCGCGCACCCGGACGTCAACAAGGTCGCCTTCACCGGCTCCACCCCGGTCGGCCGGGCGATCGCCAAGCAGCTGGCCGGCAGCCGCAAGAAGCTGTCGCTGGAGCTGGGCGGCAAGGCCGCCAACATCGTCTTCGACGACGCGCCGATCGACCAGGCGGTCGAGGGCATCGTCAACGGCATCTTCTTCAACCAGGGCCACGTCTGCTGCGCCGGCTCCCGCCTGCTGGTCCAGGAGTCGATCCAGGACGAGCTGCTGGACGCCCTCAAGCGCCGGATGGGCACCCTGCGGGTCGGCGACCCGCTGGACAAGAACACCGACATCGGCGCGATCAACTCGGCCGCCCAGCTGGCCCGGATCACCGAGCTGACCGCGGCCGGCGAGGCCGAGGGCGCCGAGCGCTGGTCGCCGGAGTGCGAACTCCCGGGCACCGGCTTCTGGTTCAGGCCGACCCTGTTCACCGGCGTCAGCCAGGCCCACCGGATCGCCCAGGAGGAGATCTTCGGCCCGGTCCTGTCGGTGCTGACCTTCCGCACCCCCGAAGAGGCGGTCCAGAAGGCCAACAACACCCCGTACGGCCTCTCCGCCGGCATCTGGACGGAGAAGGGCTCGCGCATCCTCTGGACGGCCAACCGGCTCAAGGCGGGTGTGGTCTGGGCCAACACCTTCAACAAGTTCGACCCGACCTCGCCGTTCGGCGGTTTCAAGGAGTCGGGTTACGGCCGCGAGGGTGGCCGCCACGGTCTGGAGCCCTACCTGAATGTCGAGGCCCGAGATGTCTGACACGACCATCCAGCGTCTTGACGTCCTCAAGACCTACAAGCTGTACGTCGGCGGGAAGTTCCCGCGCTCCGAGAGCGGGCGGGTGTACGAGGTGACCGACTCAAAGGGCGAGTGGCTCGCCAACGCCCCGCTGGGCACCCGCAAGGACACCCGGGACGCCGTCCTGGCCGCCCGCGCGGCGGTCAAGGGCTGGGCCGGCACCACCGCGTACAACCGCGGCCAGGTGCTCTACCGGGTCGCCGAGATGCTGCAGGGCCGGCGCGAGCAGTTCGCCGCCGAGGTGGCGCTCTCCGAGGGCATCGGCCCGAAGAAGGCCGCCGCGCTGGTGGACGCCGCGATCGACCGCTGGGTCTGGTACGCGGGCTGGACGGACAAGATCGCCCAGATCGCCGGCGGCGCCAACCCGGTCGCCGGGCCGTACTTCAACCTCTCCACCCCGGAGCCGACCGGCGTGGTCGGGATCGTCGCCCCGCAGGCCGGGTACGGGCACTCGCTGCTCGGCCTGGTCTCGGTGATCGCCCCGGCGATCGCCACCGGCAACACGGTCGTGGTCGCGGCCGCCGCGGACGCCCCGCTGCCCGCGCTGTCCCTGGGCGAGGTGCTGGCCACCTCGGACCTCCCGGGCGGCGTGGTCAACATCATCTCGGGCCGGACCGCGGACATCGCCCCCACCCTGGCCTCGCACCAGGACGTCAACGCGCTGGACCTCACCGGCGCCATCGCCGCAGACGGCCCCGGCGCGGCGACCGCCCTGGAGGCCGCCGCCGCCGATACCCTGAAGCGGGTGGTCCGTCCGGGGCTGGACCCGTTCGCCCAGGACTGGACGGATGCGCCCGGTACCAACCGGCTACTCTCCTTCCTGGAGACGAAGACGGTCTGGCACCCGATGGGTATCTGACCCTCCGTCGGTATCGCGTCACAACTCCACAGACTGGCCGTCCCCCGTGCCCTCTCCCCCCAGGGCCCGGACGGTCATTGGACGGACCCGCACCTCTCCCCCCCTGGTGCGGGTCCGTCGACTTTCGTCACCGCCCGCGCCGACTTTCGGCGCTCGCCGTGCGTGTGCGTCCGGACCAGAATCCCCGGTACCGACACCACCGAGGAGGCGCCGTGGGAGAGTTGATCGCCGAGCTGATGCCGCTGCTCACGGACGGCTTCGTCCGCCGCTGGCACGTCGCCCGGGTCGGCCGCCGACTGACCGCCGGGAAGGCCGTCCGAGTGCCCTGCTCCGCCCGGTCCGACAGGCCTGGCTGGCAACGCCACTACGCCAACGGCCGGTTGGACATCACCCCGGGTGCCGCCGCGGTCACCTTCCGCGCCCGCGGGGCCGGCCCGCTCGAACTGCCCACCGGGGGCACCTTCCACGAGCCCGAGCCCGACACCTGGCACTCCCAGGACTGGGCCGCCACCGGCTACCGGCCGCCCGGCGGCGGCCGCCAGGTGTACCTCCAGGTCGACAGCCGCTACCTCCCGGCGGTCCACCTCGCCCTCGCCGGCCCCCACTTCCGGCAGGCGTGACCGGAAGGTGTGATGCACAACGGTTTCGGCAACCGGCCGGGATGCGTCAGACTGGTGTCCCGTGAGTGACTCCCCCATGAACCCCGTGCCGACGGCCCACGCCCGGGTGATCCTGCTCTCCGGGCCCTCCGGATCGGGGAAGTCCTCGCTGGCCGAACGCAGCGGCCTCCCGGTGCTCCAGCTGGACGACTTCTACAAGGACGGGGACGACCCCACCCTCCCCCGGCTGCCCGACGGCGCCGTGGACTGGGACTCCCCGCTCGCCTGGCACCGCGACCAGGCCGTCGCGGCCATCCGCGCGCTGTACGAGCACGGGCGCACCGAGGTGCCGGTGTACTCGATCCCGGACAACGGCCGGATCTCCACCCGCGCCCTGGACCTGGACGGCGCCACCGCGTTCATCGCCGAGGGCATCTTCGCCGCCGAGATCGTCACCGAGTGCACCGCCGAGGGCCTGCTCGGCGACGCTCTGTGCCTGCGCAACGGCGCGCTCACCACAGCCTGGCGCCGACTGCGCCGGGACGTCCGGGAGGGCCGCAAGTCGCTTCCGGTGCTGCTGCGCCGGGGCTTGCGGCTGATGCGGGCCGAGCGGGCCATCGTCGGACGGCAGGTCGAGCTGGGCTCGTACCCGTGTGCCGGGCCGGAGGCCGAGCGGCGGATCCGCGCCGCCGCCGGGCGGCGGGAGCTGTCCGCGGTCTGAGCCGGTCCGCGCTCTGAGCCGGTCCGCTCCACCTGCGGACGAACACGACGACGGGCCCGGTGCGTCTCCCCCGCACCGGGCCCGTCGCCCGCCGAACGGCTTCGGCTCCCCACGAGCACCGCTCCCCCGAGCCGGTGCCCCCGAACCGCAACCGTCCGCTACCCGTCCCCCGACGGGAGTCCTGTCCCCTGCTCCCCTGCTCCCTGCCGACCGCCGTCAGGCGACCAGCTCGCCGAACGCCCGGGCGGTGTCGCCCGACTTGTTCAGGTGCTCGTCATCGCGCAGCCGGCGCAGCGCGCGCCAGATGCTGCTCTTGACCGTGCCGACGCTGATCCCGAGCACGTCGGCGATCTCCGGGTCGGTCTTGCCCTCGTAGTACCGCAGCACCAGCATGGTCCGCTGGTTCTCCGGCAGCTTCGCCAGCGCCTGCCAGAGCACGGTGCGCAGCTCGGTGCCGCCCATCGCGTCGGTGTCGCCGGCCGTCTCCGGCAGCTCCTCGGTCGGGTACTCGTTGACCTTGCGGCGCCGCCAGGCGGAGATGTGCAGGTTGGTCATGGTGCGGCGGAGGTAGCCCCCGACCGCGGCCTTGTCGGTGATCCGGCCCCAGGCCCGGTAGGTGCTGAAGAGCGCGCTCTGCAGCAGGTCCTCGGCCTCGTAGCGGTCACCGGTGAGGTGGTACGCCGTGGCGTACAGGGAGGCGCGGCGCTCGCGCACGTACGCGGTGAACTCCGTGATGTGGTCCTCCGCGACGGCCGGGTGCTCCCCCTGCGCGTCTCCCTGTCCCGCCTCGGTGGTGCGGGCCGGCGCGGGGTTCAGCCGCAGCAGCGTCGCACCGGCGGCCCCGCGACCGGCCGGCTCCCCCGAGCCGACCGTGCGCAGACCGTTCTTCCTCTGGTCGCCCCCCCGGGCGTCCGTACCCTCGACGCGGACGGGGAGGATCCCCCGCAGCGCGAGGGTGTTGCCGGAGTCGACCGCACTCCCCAGTCGGCCGATCCCGTACAGCTCCCCCGTCCTGCCGCCGCCGCTCACCCGGCGTGCGACAGGGTTTCCACCGGTGCTGTGCGCGCACCCCCGTACGGTCACGGCACCGGAGTTCTCGTCGGTCCTGATCTCGTACCGGGTCCGGTGGGTGGTCGCTGAGGAACGCGCGGTGCGGACAGCCGGGTTGGTCCGGGTCTGAAGCATGGCGTTCATCGTGCGCCCCCTTGGTTCGGTACGAGCGGTTCCTGTTGCCGCCCTCCAGCCGGCCCTTGCGGCCCGCTGTCCTGCGGCGACATGGAAAATCCTGCCCGCCGGTTGTGATGGCGCTGTCCGCCGACTGTCACAGGGGTGTCACAGGGCCGGGCCTTTCGACCCGTGCCTCCTCCCGCCGTTCCGGACGCCGGTGGGCATCCTTCCGGTTCCCGTACGGGCGGTGACCGGTCCTGGGGGTGATTCGGCGTTCCCGGTGGGCCAAAATGGGGCCGTGCCTTTCCTCCTACTGATCGAGGACGACGACGCCATCCGGACCGGCCTCGAACTCGCCCTCACCCGCCAGGGCCACCGTGTGGCCACCGCCGCCTCCGGCGAGGACGGTCTGAGGCTCTTCAAGGAGCAGCGGCCCGACCTGATCGTGCTGGACGTCATGCTGCCCGGAATCGACGGCTTCGAGGTGTGCCGTCGGATCCGCCGTACCGACCAGCTGCCGATCATCCTGCTCACCGCCCGCTCCGACGACATCGACGTGGTGGTCGGCCTGGAGTCCGGCGCGGACGACTACGTGGTGAAACCGGTCCAGCCACGCGTGCTGGATGCCAGGATCCGCGCCGTGCTGCGGCGCGGCGAGCGGGAGAGCTCGGACTCCTCCGCGTACGGCAGCGTGGTGATCGACCGGGCCGCGATGACCGTCACCAAGGACGGTCAGGACCTCCAGCTCACCCCGACCGAGCTGCGGCTGCTGCTGGAGCTCAGCCGCCGCCCCGGCCAGGCGCTCTCCCGTCAGCAGCTGCTGCGGCTGGTCTGGGAGCACGACTACCTCGGCGACTCCCGCCTGGTGGACGCCTGCGTGCAACGGCTGCGGGCCAAGGTCGAGGACGTGCCGTCCGCGCCGACGCTGATCCGCACCGTGCGCGGGGTCGGCTACCGACTGGACCCGCCCGCCTGAGCCCCCGCCCACCTTCCTGAACTCCCGTACGACGACAGGCTCTTGTGACTGACCATCAGCAGACTGCCCGGCGGTTCTCGTCCGGTCCGTGGCGACGGCTGCGCTCCCTGCGGGTGCGGCTGATCGCGGTGTTCGCGGCCGTCGCGCTGCTCGCCGCCGTCTCGGCCTCCGGCATCGCGTACTGGCTGAACCGCGACGCGGTGCTCAAGCGCGCCCAGGACACCGCGCTGAACGACTTCCGGGTCTCGCTCAGCCGCAACGTCTCCGACCTTCCGCTGAACGCCAGTTGCCCGGAGCTCGCCACGCTGGCCGCCAACGTGGCGAGCTCCGGCCTGTCCTACGACGTGGTCGTGGTCGACCCGGCGCACCCCGAGTGCCCGGCCTCCTCGGCCCCGACGCACTTCACCCTGGCCGACGTCCCGGCGGCGCTGCAGTCCACCGTCGCCAAGCCGCGCGAGGTCACCGAGAGCAACCCGTACCCGTACCACCTGTACTGGCAGCGGCAGAACCTGGAGGGCCGCCCGTTCGTGATCGGCGGCACCAAGGTGCTGCCGAACGGTCCGACGGCGTACATGTTCAAGTCGCTGGAGAACGAACGGGCCGACCTCAACACCCTGGGCTGGTCGCTGGCGATCGCGACCCTGCTCGCGCTGATCGGTTCGGCCCTGCTCGCCCAGGCCGCCTCCTCGACCGTGCTGCGGCCGGTCAAGCGGCTCGGGGAGGCCGCCAAGCGGCTCGGCGAGGGCCACCTGGACACCCGGCTGGAGGTCGAGGGCTCCGACGAACTCGCCGACCTGGCCCGGACCTTCAACCGGGCCGCGGAGTCGCTGCACGAGCAGGTCGAGGAGCTGAGCGCGCGCGAGGCGCAGAGCCGGCGGTTCGTCGCCGACATGTCGCACGAGCTGCGCACCCCGCTGACCGCGATGACCGCGGTGACCGACATCCTGGAGGACGAGGCCGAGTCGCTGGACCCGATGATCGAGCCCGCCGTCCGACTCGTGGTGAGCGAGACCAGGCGGCTGTCCGACCTGGTCGAGAACCTGATGGAGGTCACCCGCTTCGACGCCGGCACCGCCAAGCTGGTCGCCGACGAGGTCGACGTCGCCGACCTGATCATGTCCTGCATCGACGGCCGGGCCTGGTACGACGCGGTCGAACTGGACGCCCCGCGCGGCATCCTGGCCGTGGTCGACCCGCGCCGGCTCGACGTGGTCTTCGCCAACCTGATCGGCAACGCGCTCAAGCACGGCGGCTCACCGGTGCGGGTCAAGGTCCGGCAGTCCGCGGACTCGGTCGTGGTAGAGGTCTCCGACAGCGGCCCCGGCATCCCCGAGGACGTGCTGCCGCACGTCTTCGACCGCTTCTACAAGGCCGACCGCGGCCGGGCCCGCTCGGAGGGCAGCGGCCTGGGGCTGTCCATCGCGATGGCCAACGCCCAGATCCACGGGGGGACCATCACGGCGGCGAACGGGGAGGTCGGCGCGGTGTTCACCCTGACGCTGCCGCTGACCCCGCCACCGCCGCCGTCCGCGGGCGGGGCCGAGCGCGGCCCCGCCGGCGACGCCGAGCTCAAGGACGCCACGTGACCGCCCCCACCCGCACCGCCCTGCGCCGCTCCACCCTGCGCCGCGCCGCCGGCGTGCTGCTCCTGCTCGCGCTGGCCTCCGGCTGCGGCATCCGTCCGACGGCCGTACCGGTCGACGCCGGCGCGCCCGCCAGCCGGACGGCCTGCCCGAGCGCCCCGCACATACCGACCGCGCTGGCCACCCCGACCCCGCCGGCCCCGGCCGCCACCCCGGCCCGCGGCGCGGCCAAGGCGAGCGCCAGCCCCTCGCCCACCCCGGTGGCGCCGGGCTCGCCGCCGCCCGACAACGTGTTCAGTGCGGTGCCCACGGCGGCGCCCTGTCGGTAGGGCCTGCTCCGGCCGGGACGCGCCCGTCCGACCCCGTGTGACGGGAAACGGGGGCGCGTCCCGGAATGTTCAGGCCCGGTGTGGAACCGCCGCGCCACCGGCCCACGTCCTTCCCCCCGTGCAGCGAGATGGCACCAGGACACGCGACGAGCGTTCCGGCGCACGGACCGAGAACAGGCCGGCGGCGGGCGTCCACCGTCCCCTCCGGCACGCCGGACTGGCGGGCCTGGCCCTCCACCTGACGCTGGTGCTCTGGCTGGTGCTCAGACCCCTGCCGGTGGCCTGGGTGTACGACGCCAACCTGACGCCGCTGGCCTCGCTCCGCTCCTCCACCACCTGGCAGGTGATCGGCGAGTTCCTGCTGCTCGCCCCACTCGGCGTCCTGCTGCCGCTGGCCGGCGGCCGGGTCCGGGCCCCCTGGCTGCCGTCCTTCCTGCGCACCACCGGCGTGTCCGCCCTGCTGGCGACCGGCCTGGAGTTCCTCTCCTCCTGGACGCCCGGACACGTGCTCAACGTGGACCACATACTGTTCGCCGTGCTCGGCGTGATGATCGCCCACCTCGCCCTCGTCCCCGGTCTGCGCCGCCTGCTGCGGGACCACCGGGCGGCGGCGCGGGCCCGGCGGGCCGCCGTCCTGGCCGCCCCGCCGGTGGCCGCCGCCGTCACCCCGACGGTGACCATGGCGGCCGCGGCCCGTCCGCGCGCCTACGCGGGACCCACCCCGCCCGCCGGCTAGGCCCGCACCACCCGGCCGCCGACCTCGACCAGCCCGCCCGGCCGCGGACCGGCCAGCAGCTGCGAACCCCGGCCCTGGGTGACGGTCACCGCCCGCCCGAGCCGGGCCGCCAGCAGCAACGCCGCCGCGCCGGTCGCCTCGTCCTCGTCGATCCCGTCACCCCGGCCCGGGAAGGCCCGCGCCCGGACCGTACCGGCCGCCTCGTCCTGCCAGGCCCAGGCGTACACCCACTCCCCCGGCGGCGGCACCTCCAGCGCCTCCACCTCGGCGGCCGAGCCGTACTGCCGCAGGGTCCGCCCGGGGGCCCACTCCGGCCGGGCCTCGATCCGGGTCAGCCCGCCCTCGCGCCGCACCGCCACCTCCCCCGCGGCGGTCACCAGCCGGTCCACCCCAAGCAGCCAGGCGGCGCCCACGCACGGGTGGCCGGCGAAGGGCAGCCGCACGCTCGGGGTGTAGATGTCGATCTCCCCGCGCTCCGCGTCGTCGACGAACACCGTCTCGCTGAAACCGAGTTCACCGGCGAAGGCCTGCCGCGCCGCCCGCCCCGGCACGGCGGCGCCGTCCCGCACCACGCCGAGGGCGTTGCCGTGCCGCCCGTCCGGCCCGCAAAAGACCCGCAGCACCTCATAGTCAGTCATTTCCCACCTCGTCAATTACCGCTCCGGCACCACTGCGACTCAGCGCAACGACACCGTGATGAAAAGGCGACGACGACTGTCGGCCCCCTCCAGTACTGTGCGCTGTCGTCCCCGGACGGTTCCCGTCGCTTTTCCCCTCCCACAGGAAATCCCTTGAACAATCTCGATTTCAGCAACGAGCCCGGCTTCTCCTGGTACGTCGTCCTGCTGGCGCTCAGCGGCACCATCATGCTGGTCCTCGGCGTCCTGCCCCTGCGCGGGCTCAAGGTCGGCATGCGGATCCTCAACATCGCGATCGGCCTCGCGTTCGCGGGCTACGCCTACTACCTCGCGTTCGTCTTCGAGGGCGGGACCTACCGGATCTTCTTCCAAGCGCTGATCCTGCCGATCGCCATGATCGTCACCACGGTGAAGGCGGTCGTCGAGCGCAGCAACGCCAAGAACGCGCCGCAGCAGCCGGTCACGCCGTACACCCCGCACGCGCCGTACAACCCCAACGCCCCGCAGGCGCCGTACAACCCCAACGCCGCCGCCCCGCAGGCGGCCGCGTTCAACCCGAACGCCCCGCAGGCCGGGCAGCCGGGCCAGCCGGTGGCGCCGCAGGGCGCCGTGCCGAACCAGCCGAGCGCTCCGGCGCAGCCGGTGGCGGACAACCCGTACGCCCAGCCGCAGCCGCCGCAGCAGCCGGCCGGCTGAGCCCCGGAACGCCGGAAGGCCCGTCCGTCCCCGCCTTCGAGCGGGGACGGACGGGCCTTGTGCTGTCGGGGCTCAGTTCCCGGCGCGCTGTCGGCGGCGGGCGACGACCAGGGTTCCGATGCCGAGGGCGATCGCGGTCGCGCCGGTGATCGCCATCGGGGCGGCCGAGGAGCCGCCGCCGGTGGAGGCGAGCCGGGTGGTCTCCACGACCGCCGGGGCCGGGGCGGCGGCAGCGGCGGCCTGCGGGGTGTCGGCCGCGGGGCTCGGCGCGCCGGTGGTGACCTGCGCGGCCGGGACGGCGGCGCTGGACGGATCGGCAGTGGCCCGGGTGGTCGGCGCACCAGTGGCCGAGGATGTGGGGGCCGGGGCGCCGGACCCCGCCGTGGCGGCCTCGATCCGGAAGTCCACCTTCGGGCTGGAGGTCCCCCGCTCGGTCCCGCCCGGACCGGCCAGGCTGTAGCCGTTGGCGAACACCGACTCGGTGCCCACCGGTGCGTCCTTGGTCCAGGCCAGCCGCAGGTTGACCGTACGGGTCTCGCCGTCGGGCAGCGGAATGATGTCGGTGCTCTTGTTGCCGGTGTACAGCGCCACAGCCAACTGGGTGCTGGGGAGGTCCCCCAGCGGCGACGGAGTGCCGGCCAGCCACTGGCCCTGCTGGGTCTGGAATTCGAGCCTGACCACTGCGGGAAGGAACGCGTTCTCGCCCTGGAGGACGACCGCCGGGACGATTTGGAGGTCCTTGCCGGTGTGGTTGCTGTAGACCACCTTGAACGCCTTGGCCTCGCCGCCGGCCGTGAAGGAGGCGGGCACACCCTCGACCTTCACGTCCGGGAGCCCGACCGGGGCCGGGGTGGTCGGGCCACCCACCGGAACGACCGTGAAGTTCGGGGTGCCGCCCCAGGCAACGGTGGGGCGTTGCCCCGGGGCGGGCAGGGTCGGATCCAAGGCCACCGCGCTGAGGGCGGCGGAGGCCGGGCCGGGGGCGGCGTCGGCGGCGAAGGTCAGCCGCAGCCGGTAGGTGAACTCGGCGCCGGCCGCCAGATGCAGCTCGGTGGCGAACTGGTCCAACGCCCAAGCGCCGCCGGCGTCGTTGCCCTGCACCTTGGCGTCATGCCACTGGGTGTCGCCGGGGCGCTGGTACTCCAACCTGAGCTGGCTCTGCCGGGGGCCGCTGCCGCGGACCGTCGTGACGACGAAGTCGGTCTGCACGTCCAGCTGGTGGTCGGCGGTGTTCTTGAGGGTCGAGGTGAACTCGACCGAGGTGCCCGCCTCGACCGTGGTCGGGAATGCGCTCGTGGTGATCACGATGGGCGAGGCCAGGCCTTGCGGCGGTGAGACGGGAGCCGTCGGACCGGCCGTCGGGGCCGCCAGCGCCGCCGGGGCCGAGGCCAGGGCGACGCCGGAGGCCAGCGCGGCCGCGGCGGCCACGGCGAGGATTCTGCGGGGCTGATTGCGCAAGGGGACCTCACGGGAGAATTCGGGCACAGCCCGAGAAGAGTGCGAAATCGCAGGCGTGAGGGGCCTCTTGAGGCCGTGACGGCGCCGCCGGTTTTTCCCCCCACCATCAGCGACCGCGGAATCATATCCCTCAGCCCGGACACCTTCGCGAACGGGTTTCGTACCCGGATCTCCGGGTCATCCCTGAGGCGGACCCCGATCCGGGTCTACGTCTTCCCGGTGACCGGCCAGGGTCGAGGATCGCCTGGCGGGTGGAGGTTTCCGGGCCGCCGGCGGCGGAGTATGGAAGTACGCCCGCCGGACCACCCGGCACCGGCAGCCAGCCAAGGAGTTCCCATGAGTGCGCGCCTCGCCCGCCCCCGCCACAACCGCGTCATCGCCGGCGTCTGCGCCGGGATCGCCGAGCGCTTCGGCCTCACCCCGTGGACCGTACGACTGATCTTCCTGCTGTCCTGCCTGCTGCCCGGCCCGCAGTTCCTGGTCTACCTCGCGCTGTGGGTGCTGCTCCCCCAGGAGCCGTGAGGCCGTACCGGCGGGCACGACGACGGGCCGCCCGCTCCCGGGGTCTCCGGGGGCGGGCGGCCCGTCGCCGTACGGCGGCCGGGGTCAGCCGGTCAGGCCCGGCAGCGGCAGGGCGCCGGTCAGCCCGCCGACGGGGGTCTTGTCCAGGCCGGGGACGCTCGGGACGGCGCCACGCTGCTGGGTGACGCCGGCGAGCGGAGCGGCGTCGGCGGCGGGAGCGGCCTGACCGGCGCTCGGGGTCAGGGTGCCGAGGGTGCCGGCGACCTTGTCGCCGCCGGGCAGCTTGGCCGCGGTGTCGGTGACCGCACCGGTCACCGCGGGGTTCGTCACCGCGCCGGTGGGCAGCCCGAGGCCGCCGGCCGCCTGGCCGGCCGCGGAGGCGGTGCCGGCGCCGACCGCTGCGATGGCGATGCCGAGCGCCGCGGTACCGGCGGCCTTGAGAGCCTGCTTCATGGTTCGTCCCCTTGAGTCCTCGTCGGTGGCCGACATCGCGCGGGGCGGCGGACGGGCGATTGCCGCCACGGCCTGTCAGCATTGACTGGCACACCGTAGTGACAGGATCGCGTGAGAACCAAAGGGCGTTCACTCACTCGAGTGAGTAGTCGGATGAACGCCAACTTCCGTGCCCGGAAGCCGCGTTCATCCGACCGCAGGGGCGGGTCGTCGGCTCAGCTGCCGGCGGTGCCCACGCTGAACAGCCACTCCGCCTTGAGCTCGGCGTAGCCCGGCTTGATCACGTCGTTGATCATCGCCAGCCGCTCGTCGAAGGGCAGGAACGCGGACTTCATCGCGTTCACCGTGAACCACTCCATGTCGCCCAGGGTGTAGCCGAAGGCGTCCACCAGGTGTCCGAACTCCTGGCTCATGCTGGTACCGCTCATCAGCCGGTTGTCGGTGTTCACGGTGACCCGGAACTTCAGCCGGCTGAGCAGCCCGATCGGGTGCTCGGCGTACGAAGCGGCCGCCGCCGTCTGGAGGTTGGAGGTCGGGCACATCTCCAGCGGGATGCGCTTGTCGCGCACGTACGCGGCCAGCCGGCCCAGCTCGACGGTGCCGTCCTCGTTCAGCGTGATGTCGTCGACGATCCGCACGCCGTGGCCGAGCCGGTCGGCGCCGCAGCACTGCAGGGCCTCCCAGATCGACGGCAGGCCGAAGGCCTCGCCCGCGTGGATGGTGAAGTGGTTGTTCTCGCCCTTGAGGTAGTCGAAGGCGGCCTGGTGGCGGGTGGGGGGGTAGCCCGCCTCCGCGCCCGCGATGTCGAAGCCGACGACGCCCGAGTCCCGGTGGCGGTTGGCCAGTTCGGCGATCTCCTGCGAGCGGGCGGCGTGCCGCATCGCGGTGATCAGGGTGCCGATGCGGATCCGGTGGCCGGCCGCACGGGCGTTGGCCTCGCCCAGGCGGAAGCCCTCCTGGACGGCCTCGACGACCTCGTCCAGGCTCAGGCCGCCCTCCAGGTGCTGCTCGGGGGCGTAGCGGACCTCGGCGTACACGACGCCGTCGGCGGCCAGGTCCTCGGCGCAGTCGGCGGCGACCTTGATCAGGGCCTCGCGGGTCTGCATGACGGCGCAGGTGTGGGCGAAGGTCTCCAGGTAGCGGACCAGCGAGCCGGAGTCGGCGGCCTCACGGAACCACTCGCCGAGCTCCTTGGCGTCGGTGGTGGGGAGTCCCTCGTAGCCGTTCGCGGCGGCGAGCTCGACGACGGTCTCGGGGCGCAGTCCGCCGTCGAGGTGGTCGTGCAGCAGGACCTTCGGCGCGCGGCGGATCTGGTCGGGGGTGGGAATGCGCGGGCCGGTGCCCGCGGTGGTGACGGGGATCTGCTTCTCCATTGCGGAAATATAGCCCCTACGCGCGTAGACCCACCACCGGGAACACCACCGGATGGTCCAAAGCAGGACCGGAATTCCACCGCCCGGTCCATAGGATCCGCCAAATCCACCGCGGTGCGCCCCCCCACCGCGGTCGCTGCGCCCCCACCTCAGTCGTGGCGCCCCTCACCGCAGTCGTCCGCGCCCCGCACCTCAGTCGTGGTGCAGCAGTCGCCCCCGCCGGGACAGCACGAAGTCCCGGAACGCCGCCACCGGCGGTGTCAGCGGCCGCCCCGTCGCCCAGGCCAGCCCGATCGCCCGCCGGGTCCGCGGCGCGGTCACCTCCAGCTCCACCACCCCGGGCCGCGGCACCAGCGCCGGCGGCAGCAGCGCCACCCCCAGCCCGGCCGCCACCAGCCCCCGCAGGGTCTCGGTCTCCTCCCCCTCGAAGGCCAGCCGGGGCACGAAGCCGGCCTGCCCGCAGAAGCCGTCCGTGATCATGCGCAGCCCGTAGCCCTGCTCCAGCCCGACGAACGGCTCCTCGGCCACCTCGGCCAGCCGGATCCGCCGCCGCCCAGCCAGCCGGTGGTCCGCCGGGACGGCCAGGTGCAGCCGCTGCTCGTCCAGCGGGCGGGCCGTGAAGGCCGGGTCGTCCGGCAGCGGCGCGACCAGGCACAGGTCCAACTCGCCCGCCCGCAACCGCTCCAGCATCGCCATGCCGTAGTCCTGCACCAGCTGGAACCGCACCCTCGGGTGCGCCACCCGGAAGCCGCGCAGCAGCGCCGGGACGGCGTCCGGGCCCATCGTGTGCAGGAAGCCGAAGGCCACCCGCCCCGCCGCCGGGTCCGCCTCCGCCCGGGCCGCCTCCGCGCCCCGCTCCAGCTCCGCCAGCGCCCGCTCCACCGAGGCCAGCAGCAGCCGGCCCGCCCTGGTCAGCCGGACCGTCCGGCCCTGACGGGCCAGCAGCTCCACCCCCAGCTCCGCCTCCAGCCGGGACACCGCGCGCGACAGCGTCGGCTGCGGCACCCCGAGCAGCGCGGCCGCCTGGGTCACGTGCTCCAGCCGGGCCACCGCGGCGAACCGGGCCAGCCTGGGCGCCAGCAGCACGGCCGGCTCCCGGGGCCCCAACTCGGCCGCCCGGTACGGCTGCTCCGCTCCGTCCGACACATCCGCCACGGCCATCCCCGTCCCACCTCGACCCATACGCCAGTGCATCGATCATCCACTCTTCATGCATTGGACGCATCAACCGTGCCGGGCCTAGCGTCGATGCCATGCAGCCCTCCGATACCAGGGCATCCGCGGGCACCCCGGATGCCTCCGCCGCGCACACCCTCGACCGGGACGACCGCCACCGCCCGGGCGGACCCGGCTTCCGCCGCGCCAACCTCGCCCTGTTCGCCGCCGGGGTCGCGACCTTCGTCCTGCTCTACTCCACCCAGGGCCTGCTGCCGGTCCTCTCGGCCGACCTCGACCTCACCCCCGGCCAGGCCAGCTGGACGGCCTCCGCCGCCACCCTCGGCCTCGCCCTCGGGCTGCTCCCGGCCAGCGCGCTGTCCGACCGGTACGGCCGCACCGCGGTGATGACGGCCTCCGTCCTCGCGGCCTCCGCCCTCGCCGTCGCCCTGCCCCTCGCGCCCGGCCTCACCACCCTGGTCGCGCTGCGCGTCCTCCAGGGCGCCGCCCTCGCCGGGCTCCCCGCCACCGCCATGGCCTACCTCGCCGAGGAGGTCCACCCCAGCGCGCTGGCCTCCGCGATGGGCCTGTACGTGGCCGGCAACAGCATCGGCGGCATGGGCGGCCGGCTGGTCTCCGGCTGGACCGCCGCCGCCCTCGGCTGGCGCTGGGGCCTCGCCGCCTCCGCCGCCCTCGCCCTGCTGGCCGCGCTCGCCTTCCGGCTGCTGATCCCCGCCGCCCGGCACTTCACCCCGGCCCCGGTGGACGCCCGCGCGCTCGCCCGTACCGTCGGCCGGCACCTGCGCAACCCGCTGCTGGTGCGGCTGTACGCGCTCGGCATGCTGTTCATGGCGGTGTTCGGCGCGGTCTACAACACCGTCGGCTACCGGCTGATCGCCGCGCCCTTCCACCTGCCGGAGTCGGTCGCCGCCTCGATCTTCGTGGTCTACCTGGTCGGCACCGGCACCTCCGCCGCGGCCGGCCGCCTCTCCGGCCGGCTCGGCCGCCGCGGCACCCTCTACGTCGCCATCGGCGTGACCGCCGCCGGGCTGCTGCTCTCGCTCGCCGACTCCCTGGTCTGCGCGCTGCTCGGGCTGGTACTGATCACCGCCGGCTTCTTCGCCGGCCACGCCACCGCCTCCGCCGCCGTCGGCCGCACCGCCACCGAGGGCCGCGCCCAGGCCTCCGCCCTCTACCTGATCGCCTACTACCTCGGCAACAGCCTCGGCGGCACCCTCGGCGCCGACGCCTACCACTCCACCGGCTGGCCCGGCGCCGCCACCGTCGGCCTCACCGCCATGGCCCTCGCCGCCGCCGTCACCCTCTACGCCACCCACCAGGCGCACACAGCCCGGCGAGCAAGATTGGGCAGACTTTCTGCGAGGTAGACTTTCCTCATGGCAGACCTCAAGCGCCGGCGCCGTCCCCACCTCGTGTCCACGCCCGTGCGGAAGAAGGGCGTGGTCACCATCCCGCAGGAGATAAGAGAGCAGCTGGACCTCCAAGAGGGTGACCAGCTGGTGGTTGCGGTGGAGGACGGCCGCATCGTCCTGACCCCCGCCTCCGTCATCCCGGACGACCAGGCATGGTTCTGGAGCGCTGCCTGGCAGCAGAAAGAGCACGAGGTCGACGAGGCGATCGCGGCGGGCGAGCGGGGCGAGGTGTTCCAGGACGGTGACACCTTCCTGCAGTCGCTCGCCGACGAGGCCGGCCTGGACGTGGGGGAGATCAAGCGACGTGCCGACGTATGAGTCGCTGGCCCACTTCCTGCGCGACTGGAAGAGTCTGACCGCCGCGCAGAAGACCGCGTTCCTCGTCGCGGTGGCCCAGTTCGTCGCCGACCTCCACGCCGGACGGGGCTTCCGTCGGGGCCTTCGGGTGAAGAAGATGCAGGGCCACCCGGACGTGTGGGAGATGACGTGGGCTCCGGACGGCCGCGCCACGTTCAGCTATGGGGTGCCCGTCCAGGACGGCGAACCCCACATCGTCTGGCGCCGGATCGGCACCCACGACATCTTCGGCCGTCCCTGACCGGTGGAAGCGCAGGTCCGCCCGGCGGTGAGCACCGGCGGGCGGACCTGTTCACGACCACGGTCAGGCGATGCGGTCGAGCACGATCGGGTTCGGGGTGAACGCGGTGCCCTCCGGGGAGACCGTGATGCCGCCCGCGAGCGCCTCGATGGCGTAGTCGTAGCGCTCGGGGGTGTCGGTGTGCAGGGTCAGCAGCGGCTGGCCGGCCACCACGGTGTCGCCGGGCTTGGCGTGCATCTCGACGCCGGCGCCGGCCTGCACCGGGTCCTCCTTGCGGGCGCGGCCGGCGCCCAGGCGCCAGGCGCAGACGCCGATCGCGTAGGCGTCCAGCTCGGTGAGCACGCCGGAGGCGGGCGCCGGGATGACGTGCTGCTCGCGGGCGACCGGGAGCGGGGCGTCCACGTCGCCGCCCTGGGCGGCGATCATGCGGCGCCAGTGGTCCATCGCGGAGCCGTCGCGCAGCGCGTCGGCCGGGTCCTTGCCGTGCACGCCCGCTGCGGCGAGCATCTCGCGGGCCAGGGCGAGGGTCAGCTCGACGACGTCGGCAGGACCGCCGCCGGCCAGCACCTCGATCGACTCGCGGACCTCCAGCGCATTGCCGGCGGTGAGGCCGAGCGGGGTGGACATGTCGGTGAGCAGGGCGACGGTGTTGACGCCCGCGGTGGTGCCCAGGCCGACCATGGTGCGGGCGAGCTCGCGGGCGTCGTCCAGGTTCTTCATGAAGGCGCCGGAGCCGACCTTGACGTCCAGCACGAGCGCGCCGGTGCCCTCGGCGATCTTCTTGGACATGATCGAGGAGGCGATCAGCGGGATGGCCTCGACGGTGCCGGTGACGTCGCGCAGCGCGTACAGCTTCTTGTCGGCGGGGGCGAGGCCGTCGCCGGCCGCGCAGATGACCGCGCCGGCGTCGCGCAGCACGTCCATCATCTCGTCGTTGGAGAGCAGGGCGCGCCAGCCGGGGATGGACTCCAGCTTGTCCAGGGTGCCGCCGGTGTGGCCGAGCCCGCGGCCGGACAGCTGCGGGACGGCGGCGCCGCAGGCGGCGACCAGCGGGGCGAGCGGGAGGGTGATCTTGTCGCCGACGCCGCCGGTGGAGTGCTTGTCGCTGGTGGGCAGCGGCAGCGAGGAGAAGTCCATCCGGACGCCGGAGCGGATCATGGCCTCGGTCCAGCGGCTGATCTCGTGCGGCTTCATGCCGTTCAGCAGGATCGCCATGGCCAGCGCGGACATCTGCTCGTCGGCGACCTCGCCACGGGTGTAGGCGTCGATGACCCAGTCGATCTGAGCGTCGCTCAGCTCGCCGCGGTCGCGCTTGGTCCTGATGACGGAGATGGCGTCCATGCGTGCTCCAAGAGGGGTTTCAGATGCGTCGTACAGATGCGTCGAGAAGATGCGTGGAAATGCGAAGAGTGCCGCGAGATGACCGGGTTCCGGCCCACTCGCGACACTCTACGCGCGTAACAATTGCCGAAGCTAGAGCCGCTCCGGGCCGAACGCGTCGGGCAGGACCTCGCTCATCGGCTTCACGCCGGAGGCCAGGTCGACCAGCAGTCCCGGTCCGCCGTGCTCGTACAGCAGCTGGCGGCAGCGCCCGCACGGCATCAGCAGTTCGCCCGCGCCGTCGACGCAGGTGAAGGCGACCAGCCGGCCGCCGCCGGATGCGTGCAGCGCGGACACCAGCCCGCACTCGGCGCACAGCCCGAGCCCGTACGAGGCGTTCTCCACGTTGCAGCCGCTGACCAGCCGACCGTCGTCGACCAGCGCCGCCGCGCCGACCGGGAACTTGCTGTACGGGGCGTACGCGTGGCCCATGGCCTCGCGCGCCGCCTCGCGCAGCCGCTCCCAGTCGACCGCGGGGGCCGTCACTTGCCCTGGCCCTTGCGGTAGACCTGACCGTCGGCCTTGGGCATCCGCAGGCGCTGCGAGGCCAGCGAGAGCACCACCAGGGTGATCAGGTACGGCGTGGCGACGATCAGCGGACGCTGCACCTCGTCGGTCAGCGCGTACCAGGCGCCGAGGCCGCCGGCCACCACGAAGGAGACCACGGTCGCGGTGTACTTGCGGCGGTACAGCTGCCACAGGGCGAACAGCGCCATCGCGATCGAGACGACCAGGATCAGCACGTGCACCGACTCCGGGTCGCGCAGCTGGAGGCTGTCGGTGAAGCCGAACAGGCCGGCGCCCATGGCGAGGCCGCCGGGCATCCAGTTGCCGAAGATCATCGCCGCGAGGCCGATGAAGCCGCGGCCCAGGGTCTGGCCGTCCTTGTAGAAGTGCGCGGCGACCAGCGAGAGGTACGCACCGCCGAGGCCCGCGAAGGCGCCCGAGGCGATGACCGCCAGGTACTTGTACTTGTAGACGTTGACGCCCAGCGACTCGGCGGCCGTCGGGTTCTCACCGCAGGAGCGCAGCCGCAGGCCGAACACCGTGCGCCAGAGCAGGAAGTAGCTGACCACGATCAGCACGGCGGCCAGCACCACGACCACCGAGAGGTTGGTGACCAGACCGCCGAGCACGCCGGCGAGGTCGGAGACCAGGAACCAGTGGTGGTTCTCGATGGTCTTCAAGCCGGAGGACAGCCCCGGGACGGTGATGTACGGCAGCGGGTCCGCCGGCGGGGACTGGTTCGCCCCGGCACCGGCCGAGATGTAGTCCTTGTAGTAGATCCGGTTGACGTACGCGCAGATGCCGGGGATCAGCAGGTTGATGCCGACGCCGGAGACGATGTGGTCGACGCCGAAGGTGACGGTGACGACCGCGTGCAGCAGACCGCCCAGCGCACCGCCGAGCATGCCGGCCAGCAGACCGACCCACGGGTTGACCAGGTAGCCCGCCCAGGCGCCGCAGAAGGTGCCGGCGACCATCATGCCTTCGAGGCCGATGTTGACCACACCGGCCCGCTCGGACCAGAGACCGCCCAGACCGGCCATGCCGATCGGCACGGCGGAGCCGAGCGCCGCGGCGACCTGACCGGAGGAGGTCAGCGAGTGGTTGCCGGTGGCCATGCCCACGGCGGCGAACAGGACCAGGGCGCCCGCGATCAGCAGGAGCACCACGGGCCAGGACAGCTTGCGCTTCTTCGCGGGCTTGCCCGTGGGCTCTCCGAGCGGAAAGACGACCCTCTTCCAGTAATCGGCCGTAAAGTTCTGGCTCATGCCGCAACCTCCTTGTTGCTAGCTGCGGCGGCCTGGGCGGCGAGCTGGGCGCCGACCTTCTGCTGCTGGCGCTTCAAGCCGTAGCGGCGCACCAGCTCGTACGCGACGACGACGCAGATGACGATGGTGCCCTTCATGACGTCGACGATCTCGAAGGGGAACCCGCCCTGGAGCGGCAGCTGCGAGCCGGTGGCGTCCAGGAAGGCGAACAGCAGGGCCGCGAAGGCGATGCCGATCGGGCTGTTCCGGCCGAGCAGGGCGATCGAGATGCCCAGGAAGCCGAGGCCGGGCTGGAAGCTCTGGCCGTAGTAGTACGAGTTCTGCAGCAGCTCGGGCAGGCCGATCAGACCGGCGATGGCGCCCGAGACCACCATCGAGATGACCACCATGCGCTTGACGTTCACGCCGGACGCGGTCGCGGCGGACTCCGAGCGGCCGGTGGCGCGCAGGTCGAAGCCGAAGCGGGTGCGGGTCAGGGTGAACTGGAAGACCACACCGACCAGGGCGGCGACGAAGATGAAGCCCCAGAGGTTCCCACCGGCGGTGGGGATGCTGAAGAAGTGGCTGGACTGCGAGACCGGGTCGGTCTGGATCGAGTTGCTGGTGCCGCTGACCTTCGGGGCGAAGATGCCGGGAACGAGCAGCAGACCGACGATCGCGAGCGAGATCGAGTTCAGCATGATGGTCGAGATGACCTCGCTGACACCGCGGTAGACCTTGAGCAGACCGGCGATGCTCGCGTACAGGCCGCCGACCAGCATCGCGGTGACCAGCAGCAGCGGGATCTGGATGATCGCCGGCAGGTCGACCTGGGCGCCGACGAAGGCCGCGAACAGCGCGGCGACCTTGTACTGGCCCTCGACGCCGATGTTGAACAGGTTCATCCGGAACCCGAACGCGGCGGCCGCGGCGGCCAGGTAGTAGGTGGTGGTCCGGTTGAGGATGTTCACCTGGCCGTCCGACTTGGTGGCGTACGTGATCATCACGTTCCACGCGTCGAACGGGTTCTTGCCCGAGGTCGCCAGCAGGACGGAACAGATCGCGACGGAGAGCACGACCGCGAGCACCGGCGCCGCCAGTGCGAGCACGATCCGCTCACCGCTGATCCGCTGCGCCAGGCTGCGCTTGGCGGCGGGGTTGGGACTGGTCATGGGTTACTCCCCCGCCTGCGGGTCGTCGGCGGTGTCGGTGTGCGGGTGCTCGGCCGCGGCCTCGGTGCCCTCGGCGGCGACGGCCTGCGCCTCGGCGACGGCCTCCGGCTCGGACTCGATGTGGCCTGCGGCGGCACCGGTCATCGCGGTGCCGAGGTCCTCGGCGGTGACGGTGGCCGGGTCGGCGTCGGCGACCAGGCGGCCGCGGTAGATGACCCGGATGGTGTCGGAGAGGCCGATCAGCTCGTCCAGGTCGGCCGAGATCAGCAGGACGGCCAGGCCCTCCCGCTGGGCGACCCGGATGTGCTCCCAGATCTGCGCCTGCGCGCCGACGTCCACACCGCGGGTCGGGTGGGCGGCGATCAGCAGCTTGGGCTGGTGGCTCATCTCGCGGCCGATGATCAGCTTCTGCTGGTTGCCGCCGGAGAGCGAGGCCGCGGTGACCTCGATGCCGGGGGTGCGGACGTCGTACTTCCGGACGATCCGCGCGGTGTCCTCGCGGGCGGCGGCCGGCTTGAGCAGCACCCCGCTGGAGTTGGGCTCCTCGGTGACGTGGCCGAGGATCCGGTTCTCCCAGAGCGGGGCCTCCAGCAGCAGGCCGTGCTTGTGGCGGTCCTCGGGGATGTAGCCGATGCCGGCCTCGCGGCGGGCCCGGGTGAGGGTGCCGGAGAGGTCCTTGCCGTCCAGGGTGACGGTGCCGCCGTCCAGCGGCAGCATGCCCATGATGGCCTCGACCAGTTCGGCCTGGCCGTTGCCCTCGACACCCGCGATGCCGAGGATCTCGCCCTTGTGGATGCGCAGCGAGATGTCGTCCAGGACGACGCGCTCGATGCCCTCGGCGTCGGTCTTGGCGATCCGCAGGCCCTCGACCTTGAGCATCTCGGTGGTGGTGACGGTCGACTCGCGGCTCTCCGGGGAGGGCAGCTCGGCGCCGACCATCAGCTCGGCCAGCTGGCGGGCGGTGACGGCCTTCGGGTCGGCGTCGCCGACCGTGGTGCCGCGCCGGATGACGCTGATCGCGTCGGCCACCGCGAGCACCTCGTGCAGCTTGTGCGAGATGAAGATGACGGTGACGCCCTCGGCCTTGAGCTCGCGCAGGTTGTCGAACAGCGCGTCGACCTCCTGCGGGACGAGTACGGCCGTGGGCTCGTCGAGGATCAGGATCTTGGCGCCGCGGTACAGCACCTTGAGGATCTCGACGCGCTGGCGGTCGGCGACGCCGAGGTCCTCGACCAGGGCGTCCGGGCGAACGCCCAGGCCGTACTGGTCGGAGATCTCCTTGATCTTCGCCTTCGCCTTGGCGCCGATGCCGTGGAGCTTCTCGCCGCCGAGGACGACGTTCTCCAGCACGGTGAGGTTGTCGGCCAGCATGAAGTGCTGGTGCACCATGCCGATGCCGCGCGCGATGGCGTCACCGGGGGTGTGGAACTCGCACAGCTCGCCGTTGATCGCGATGGTGCCCTCGTCCGGCTTCTGCATGCCGTAGAGGATCTTCATCAGCGTCGACTTGCCGGCGCCGTTCTCGCCCATGAGGGCGTGCACCGTGCCGGTGCGGACGGTGAGGTTGATGTCGTGGTTGGCCACGACACCGGGGAAGCGCTTGGTGATGCCGCGCAGTTCGACGGCCGGGGTCGCCGTCCCCGCGCTGGGGGTTCCGTCCTTGCGCAGGGGGACGGGGTCTGATGCGGTGATGGCGGTCTCCTGGTGGTCTGGAGGCGCGTCGTTGCGCTCGGAGGGCCAAGGGGGGACAGGGGAAACGTGGAGACGGAACGGGGCCCGGGGGTGCGTCGAGCGCACCCTGCCGGGCCCCTCCCGTTGATCGAGTCGATCATCGCGCTACCGGGCAGGCGGCAGCGTCAGGTCGCGTCCGGGACGCGCCGTCCTCAGGAGGTCGGCGCGGTCGGGATGGTGGTCGCGCCGCTGGTGATGGCGTCACTGGCGGCCTTGAGCTTGTCCTGGATGTCGTCGATCTTGCCGCCGGTGGTGGCGAGCGAGACACCGTTGGCCTTGAGGTCGAAGAGCTTGATGCCGGTGAACGGCGTGCCCTTCTTGACCGAGTCGATGTACGCGTACACCGCGTTGTCGACGTTCTTGACCATCGAGGTCAGGATGCTGTTCTTGAACTTCGCCAGGGCCGGCTGGTTGGCCTGGTCGGAGTCGACGCCGATGGCCCACTTGCCCGCGTTGGCGACGGCCTCGATGGAGCCGTTGCCGGAGGAGCCGGCGGCGGAGTAGATGACGTCCGCGCCCTTGTCGAGCTGGCCCTGCGCGGCCTCCTTGCCCTTGTCGGGCGAGTTGAAGCCGGTGAAGTCCGGAGGCGTGGTCAGGTAGGTGGTCTCGACCTGGATGTTCGGGTCGACGGACTTGGCACCCGCCTTGTAACCGGCCTCGAACTTCTTGATCAGCTCGGACTGCACACCACCGATGAAGCCGATGTGGTGGGCCTTCGACTTGTTCGCGGCGGCGACGCCGGCGAGGTACGAACCCTCCTGCTCGGCGAAGAGCAGCGAGGTGACGTTGGACGGCTGGTCCTTGTCGTTCGAGTCGATGATCGCGAACTTGACGTTCGGGTTGTCCTTGGCGACCTTGTTGACCGCCGGCTGGTAGACGAAGCCGACCGCGATGATGGTCTTGTAGCCGGCGTCGACCAGGTTCTTGAGGCGGGTCTCCTTGTCGGCCTCGGCCTCGCCCGACTTGGCCTCGGCCTCGGTCACGGAGACGCCCAGGTCGGCCTTGGCCTTGTCGAGACCGCGCGCGGCGGAGTCGTTGAAGGACTGGTCACCACGGCCGCCGATGTCGTAGGCCATGCCGACCTTGAGAGCGTCGGAAGACCCGGAGGAGGCGTTGGTGTCAGTGCTCTTTGCGCCGCAAGCGGCGAGCGAGGCCATGCCCAGGGAACCCGAGAGCACAACCGCGGCGAGCTTCATTGAACGGCGCAAGGGAGTTTCTCCTTCTCACACGCACCCGATTAGCGTGGTCGGACGCCACCGTAACGCGCGTAGAACACGGTTGGGTTACGGGCTGCCGGAGCATTCGGGTTGTTATCAAACCGTGGTCTGACGGCCTTCCCCGAGCCCCTTTTCCCGTGCGCGGACGGTGAATCCGAGACTTGGTCCGCCCAGTCTACGGAACTGTTCCGAAACTCCGGAGCTCGACAACCTGCGCACGCGTCGCCCACAAACCCCCTCGGAACGGTCAGATCCGGTCATCCTCCAGGGCCAGCGCCGAGAACAGCTCCACGCCCACGCCGATCGCCCGCTCGTCCACGTCGAAGCGGCCCTGGTGCAGGTCACGGACGGTGGTGTCGCCGGGGGCCCGGACGCCCAGCCGGGCCAGCGCGCCCGGGGCGTGCTCCAGGTACCAGGAGAAGTCCTCGCCGCCCAGGCTCTGTTCGGTGCCCTCCACCACCTGGGCGCCGTCCCCGCCGAACCGGGCGGTCATCGTCTCCTCCAGCCGCGCGACCGAGACCGCCTCGTTGACCACCGGCGGCACCCCGCGGTGGTAGTCCAGGGTCCACTTGGCCCGGTAGGTCTCGGCGAGCTTGGCGATCAGCTCGTGCAGCAGGTCCGGCGCCTCGCGCCAGCCGTCCAGCTCCAGGCAGCGGACGGTGCCCTCCAGTTCGGCGTGCTGCGGGATGACGTTGGCCGCGGAGCCGGAGGCGATCCGGCCCCAGACCAGGCTGACGCCCCAGCGCGGGTCCATCCGGCGGGCCAGGGCGGCCGGCAGGTCCGCGGCCATCCGGGCGATCGCGGTCACCAGGTCCGTGGTCAGGTGCGGGCGCGCGGTGTGCCCGCCGGGGCCGTCCAGGTGCAGCACCAGGCGGTCGCAGGCCGAGGTGATCGCGCCGACCCGCAGGGCGATCCGGCCCACCTCCACCTTGGGGTCGCAGTGCACCGCGTAGATCCGGCCGACGCCGTCCATCCCGCCCGCGTTGATGACGTCCAGCGCCCCGCCGGGCATGACCTCCTCGGCCGGCTGGAACACCAGCCGGACGGGGCGGCGCAGCTCGCCGGAGCGCAGCGCCCCGGCCAGCACCAGGCCGGTGCCGAGCAGCACCGAGGTGTGCACGTCGTGGCCGCAGGCGTGGGCCCGGCCGGGGACGGTCGAGCGGTACGGCACGTCGGTCTTGGCGTCGTCGATCGGCAGCGCGTCGATGTCGGCGCGGAAGGCCAGGAACTCGGCGCCCGCAGCGGTGCCGGCCGGGACGAGGTCGACCAGCAGCCCGGTGCCGCCGGGCAGCACCCGCGGCTCCAGGCCCGCCGCGACCAGCCGGTCGCGCAGCAGGTTGGTGGTGCGGAACTCCTGGCGGCCCAGCTCCGGGTGCCGGTGCAGATCACGGCGGAAGGCGATCAGCTCGGGCTCCAGCCCCCGGACCCGGGCGCGCAGTTCGGCGGCGGGGCGTGCGGCGGCGAGAGTGGCGCCCGGCTGAGCGGGCTCAGGACGGTTCATCTCCCCAAGAGTAGGCCCGTTGGGGGGATTTGGCCCGACTTCCGGAAAACCAGTCCCCGGATGGGCGCATACCGGCCGGACAGGTGGGTATGACATCTCGTTTCAGCCGCCTTCCCCGGGTTGCTTGCCCTGTGCAACGATCACCCTGGCCGGTGGTCACGGCCGCCACCGGCTTGACGCCCGGGCCCGTTGACGGCCGCTCAGCAGGCCCGTTCGGTGGCTGTCCCCCCTGCAGTGCGCCCGGCGCCCGGGTGACGGCCGGACCGGAGCGCTCGCTCCGCGCACCCGGTTGAGATGATCGGACGAACGACCGGATGAGCCCCAGGGAGTGGCAATGACCGAGCAGAAGGTGGCCGTGGTCACCGGTGCCAGCAGCGGAATCGGCGCGGCGACCGCCCGCCGGCTGGCCGCCGAGGGCTTCGAGGTGGTGCTGACCGCGCGCCGGACCGAGCGGATCGAGGCGCTGGCCAAGGAGATCGCCGAGCGGGGCGGCTCGGCCAGGGCGGTCACGCTGGACGTCACCGACCGGGCCGCCGTGGACGCCTTCGCGGCCGAGGTCGGCCGGGTGGACGTCCTGGTGAACAACGCGGGCGGCGCGATCGGCGCGGAGACCGTCGAGCACGGCGACCCGGCCGACTGGCGGGCCATGTACGAGGTGAACGTGCTCGGGGTGCTGCACATGACCCAGGCGCTGCTGCCCGCCCTGCGCGCCACCGGTGACGGCACCGTGCTGGTGCTCTCCTCGACCGCCGCGCTGGCCGCCTACGAGGGCGGCGGCGGGTACGTCGCGGCCAAGCACGCCGCCCACACCATCGCGGCGACGCTGCGGCTGGAGCTGTGCGGGGAGCCGATCCGGGTGATCGAGATCGCGCCCGGGATGGTGAAGTCCGAGGGCTTCGCCGTCACCCGCTTCCGCGGCGACGAGGAGAAGGCCGCCGCCGTGTACGCGGGCGTGGCCGAGCCGCTGACCTCGGAGGACATCGCGGACACCGTGGCCTGGGCGGTCACCCGGCCCTCGCACGTGAACATCGACCTGCTGGTGGTCCGCCCGCGGGCGCAGGCCGCCAACCACAAGGTCCACCGCGGCTGACCGGCCCTTCCGGCGGGCGGCCCGAGGACACCCCGATCGAACACGTGTCGTACACGAGTGGTACACACGTGCGATGACGATCTTCCGGGCCGCCCGCCCACGGGTGCTGCTGACCGCCCTCGCGGCCGGCACCCTCCTGCTCACCGCCGCCTGCAACGACACCGTGACGACGGCTCAGGACAAGGCCTCCGGCCCCACCGCGCCCGCCGCCGGCAGCCCGACGGCCACCCCGACGCCCACCGCCAGGCCCAAGGGCGAGGCCGACCCGGCGCTCAAGGCCTTCTACGGCCAGCAGATCACCTGGGCGGACTGCCCGGCCGACCCCAAGGCCGAGAAGGCGAAGATCGACACCTCCGGCATGCGGTGCGGCAGGCTGCACGTCCCGCTCGACTACGCGAACCCCGCCACCGACGCGATCGACCTCGCCCTGGTCAAGTACGCGGCGGCCGACCAGGGCAAGCGGATCGGCTCGCTGATGGTCAACCCCGGCGGCCCCGGCGCCTCCGGCGTCGAGATGGTCAAGTACGGCGCCAAGGACTTCGCCGGCACCCTGCACGACCGCTTCGACGTGATCGGCTTCGACCCGCGCGGCACCGGCGACAGCTCCCCCGTGGTCTGCTACGACGACAAGCAGCTCGACGCCGCCAACCAGGAGGACGCGCCGGACGACCCCGCCGAGCGCAAGGCCGCCCACGTCAAGCAGTCCACCGACCACGCCGCCGCCTGCCAGGCCAAGTCCGGCAGGCTGCTGCCCTTCGTCGGCACCCGCAACACCGCCCGCGACCTGGACGTGCTGCGCGCCGCCGTCGGCGACCAGCGGCTCAACTACCTCGGCATCTCCTACGGCACCTACCTCGGCGCCCTCTACGCCGAGGAGTTCCCGCAGAACACCGGCCGGCTGGTCCTGGACGGCGCCGTCGACCCGGCCCAGGACAACCTGGACCACGGCGTCGACCAGCAGGTCGGCTTCGAGAAGTCCTTCGAGCGCTTCGCCGCCGACTGCGTGGACAACCACCCCGACGAGTGCCCGCTCGGCACGGACCGGACCAAGGCCGCCAAGAAGGCCGCCGACTTCCTGGACGGCCTCCACGACCACCCGCTGACCACCAAGGACGGCCGCAAGCTCGGCCGTGACATGGCCTGGACCGGCGTCATCTCCCTGCTGTACGGGGACGAGAAGACCTCCTGGCAGTACCTGCGGGCCAGCCTCGGCTGGGCGATGAAGCGCGACAAGGGCGACTACCTGATGGCCTTCGCCGACGACTACAACGGCCGTGACCAGGACGGCCACTACAGCCCGATGGACGAGGCCAACAGCGCGATCAGCTGCGCCGACGCGGCCCGCCCCGCGCCGACCCCCGAGCACGCCCGGCAGGCCGTCGAACGGCTGCGGACCGAGGCGCCGCTGCTCTCCAAGGGCGTCACGGTCGACGACTACGCCGAGCCCGGCTGCGCCTACTGGCCGTTCAAGACCCAGGAGAAGCCGCACACCATCCGCGCCGAGGGCGCCGCCCCGATCCTGGTGGTCGGCACCACCGGGGACCCGGCCACCCCGTACTCCTCCGCCGAGAAGCTGGCCAAGGGCTTCGCCAAGGCCACCCTGCTCACCCGGGTGGGCGAGGGCCACGGCGCCTTCGGCAAGGGCAGCGCCTGCACCGACCTCGCCATGGCCGCCTACCTGACCGACGGCACCATGCCGGCCGAGGGCACCCGCTGCGGCTGAGCCGGTAGCAGATCCGTACGGGGAGGGCGCTGACACGAAGGTGTCAACGTCACAACTTGATAGCTCGTCCGGATGAATTCCGCGCGCGCCCTCCCCAACTGATGAGCACTCAACTACGTTTGAGGGGCTGCCAGAACGGCGCCGCGCGCCCCCTCCGCAGCCCCATACTTCACCTGCTCCACCACCCACACCAGCCGCTTCCCGCCCTCCGAGGAGGACCCGCTGGCCAGCGACATCCCGTCACAGCGGCCCGACGCCAGCAGCGACCCGACCCTCCTCGGCCTGCACCGCTTCAACGAAGCGGACGCCGGCGCCGCCGAGGAGGCCCTGCTGGCCTGCTGCGGCAGCCACCGCTGGGCCCTGCGGCTCACCGCCCACCGGCCCTACCCCGACATAGGGTCCCTGCTGGCCGCCGCCAGCGAGGCCTCCTACGACCTGCGCCCGGCGGACCTCGCCGAGGCCCTGGCCGACGAGAGCTGGATGCCGCAGCCGCTGCTCGGCATGCGCGCACCCGGCAGCCAGGCCGCGCACACCGCGCTGCGGGCCGCCCACGCCGCCTACGAGGCCCGGTTCGGCCACGTCTTCGTGGTCTGCCTGGACGGCGTCGCCCCGGAGGAGATGCTCGACGCCGTACTCTCCTCCATCCGCACCCGGCTGGCCAACGACCCGGACGAGGAGCGGCTGACCGCGGCGGACGAGCTCCGGCGGATCGCCCTCACCAGGCTGGAGCACCTGGTCGCCACCCACTCCGAGGCCGGAGCGCGCTGAGCCCCCGCCACCCCGGCCGCGCCGCCCCGGCGCGCCGGGGCGGCGCGGCCGGCCCCGATTCATCCCCACGGGTGAATCCGATCGCCGCCCGTCACCGTTGAGCCCCAAGGCAATCACCCAGTGTGACCGAAGTGGCCCCGGTTCCCGCCCCACTAGGCCAGAAGTGCCTGATTGATCACACCTGGGTACCCCGGAGGCGGTTCCCGACGCGGCGTCGATAGGATGCTGGCGGCCGGTGGACCGTACCCGGCCGGGCTGACCGACACCGAAGCCGGCCGAGCCCCCAATCGCTTCCGGAGGGTTTTTCCGTGCCGGCTGGAACGCTGTACCGCGGCCGGGAAGGCATGTGGAGCTGGGTGGCTCATCGAGTCACCGGCGTCCTCATCTTCTTCTTCCTGTTCGCCCACGTCCTGGACACCGCCCTCGTGCGAGTGTCGCCGGAGTCCTACGACACCGTCATTCAGACGTACAAGACTCCGCTCGTGAACCTGATGGAGTACGGCCTGGTGGCCGCCATCCTGTTCCACGCGCTCAACGGCCTGCGCGTCGTCGCGGTGGACTTCTGGTCCAAGGGCCCGAAGTACCAGAAGCAGATGCTGTGGACCGTCGTCGGGGTCTGGGTCGTCCTGATGGCCGGCTCCTTCTACGGCATCCTGCAGCACACGCTGATCTCCTGGTTCGGGAAGTGAGCTGACTGATGTCCACGGACTACTCCGACGCGATCGTCGTCCCCTCCAAGCAGGCGCACACCGGCAAGGGCATCGGCACCGGCAACCCCGCCGACGCCTTCGTCATCGAGCCGCCGCGCAAGCGGACCGGGAAGACCCCGCGCCGCACCCGCACCAACTTCGAGATGCTGGCCTGGCTCTTCATGCGCCTGTCCGGTGTCGTCCTGGTCGTGCTGATCCTCGGCCACCTGCTGATCATGCTGATCCTGGACGGTGGCGTCTCCAAGATCGGGTTCGCCTTCGTCGCCGGTCGCTGGGCCTCGCCGTTCTGGCAGGGCTGGGACCTCCTGATGCTCTGGCTCGCCATGCTGCACGGCGCCAACGGCATGCGTCAGGTCATCAACGACTACGCCGAGAAGGACTCGACCCGGCTCTGGCTCAAGGGGCTCATGGGTACCGCCACGGTCTTCACCGTGCTGCTCGGCACCCTGGTGATCTTCACCTTCGACCCCAACATCTGAGCCGCGAGCACCATCGACCATCGGCAGAGGCCAGAGGCGAGTTAACCCCCCATGCAGATTCACCAGTACGACACCGTCATCGTCGGCGCCGGCGGCGCCGGCATGCGCGCGGCCATCGAGTCGACGCAGCGCAGCCGCACCGCGGTCCTGACCAAGCTCTACCCGACCCGGTCCCACACCGGCGCGGCCCAGGGCGGCATGTGCGCCGCCCTGGCCAACGTCGAGGAGGACAACTGGGAGTGGCACACCTTCGACACGGTCAAGGGCGGTGACTACCTGGTCGACCAGGACGCCGCCGAGATCATGTGCAAGGAGGCCATCGACGCCGTCCTCGACCTGGAGAAGATGGGCCTCCCCTTCTCCCGCACCGAGCAGGGCCGGATCGACCAGCGCCGCTTCGGCGGCCACTCCCGCAACCACGGCGAGGCCCCGGTCCGCCGCTCGTGCTACGCGGCCGACCGCACCGGCCACATGATCCTCCAGACGCTGTTCCAGAACTGCGTCAAGCACGGCGTCGAGTTCTTCAACGAGTACTACGTCCTCGACCTGCTGCTCAACGAGGGCAAGACGGCCGGCGTCGTCGCCTACGAGCTGGCCACCGGCGAGATCCACGTCTTCCAGGCCAAGTCGGTCGTGTTCGCCTCCGGCGGCACCGGCAAGTTCTTCAAGGTCTCCTCCAACGCCCACACCCTCACCGGTGACGGCCAGGCCGTGGCCTACCGCCGCGGCCTCCCGCTGGAGGACATGGAGTTCTTCCAGTTCCACCCGACGGGCATCTGGCGGATGGGCATCCTGCTCACCGAGGGCGCCCGCGGCGAGGGCGGCATCCTGCGCAACAAGGACGGCGAGCGCTTCATGGAGCGCTACGCCCCCGTCATGAAGGACCTCGCGTCCCGTGACGTCTGCTCCCGCGCGATCTACACCGAGATCCGCGAAGGCCGCGGCTGCGGTCCGGACGGCGACCACGTCTACCTGGACCTGACCCACCTGCCGCCGGAGCAGCTGGACGCCAAGCTCCCGGACATCACCGAGTTCGCGCGCACCTACCTCGGCATCGAGCCCTACACGGACCCGATCCCGATCCAGCCCACCGCGCACTACGCCATGGGCGGCATCCCGACCAACGTCGAGGGTGAGGTCCTGCGCAACAACACCGACGTCGTCCCGGGCCTGTACGCGGCCGGCGAGGTCGCCTGCGTGTCCGTGCACGGCGCCAACCGCCTCGGCACCAACTCGCTGCTGGACATCAACGTGTTCGGCCGTCGCGCGGGCATCGCCGCCGCCGACTACGCCAACGCGAACGAGTTCGTCCCGCTCCCGGACGACCCGGAGGCGCTGGTCCAGGGCATGGTCGACCGGCTCCGCGAGTCCACCGGCACCGAGTCCGTGGCGCAGATCCGCAAGGAGCTGCAGGAGACCATGGACGCCAACGCGATGGTCTACCGCACCGGCGCCACCCTCAAGCAGGCCGTCGAGGACATCGCCGCCCTGCGGGAGCGCTACAAGCACGTCTCCATCCAGGACAAGGGCTTCCGCTACAACACGGACCTCCTGGAGGCCATCGAGCTGGGCAACCTGCTCGACCTGGCCGAGGTGCTGGCCGTCTCCGCGCTGGCCCGCGAGGAGTCCCGCGGCGGCCACTACCGCGAGGACTTCCCGACCCGTGACGACGTGAAGTTCATGCAGCACACCATGGCGTACCAGGAGGTCGCCGCCGACGGCAGCACCTCCATCCGCCTCGACTACAAGCCGGTCGTCACGACCCGCTACCAGCCGATGGAGCGTAAGTACTGATGAGCACTCCGACTGTGGAGCACTCGGCCGCTCTGGACGCGGTCGAGGCCGGTGGCGTACAGCTGATCACCGTCACCTTCCGGATCCGCCGGTTCAACCCGGAGGAGCACCCGGACCCGGTGTGGGTCGACTACCAGCTGACCATGGACCCGAAGGAGCGCGTCCTGGACGCGCTCAACAAGATCAAGTGGGAGCAGGACGGCACCCTCACCTACCGCCGTTCCTGCGCGCACGGCATCTGCGGCTCCGACGCCATGCGGATCAACGGCCGCAACCGGCTGGCGTGCAAGACCCTGATCAAGGACGTCAACCCGGAGAAGCCGATCACGATCGAGGCCATCAAGGGCCTGACGGTCCTCAAGGACCTGGTCGTGGACATGGACCCGTTCTTCCAGGCGTACAAGGACGTCATGCCGTTCCTCATCACCAAGGGGAACGACCCGACCCGCGAGCGCCTGCAGTCCGCCGAGGACCGCGAGCGCTTCGACGACACCACCAAGTGCATCCTGTGCGCCGCGTGCACGTCGTCCTGCCCGGTGTTCTGGAACGACGGCCAGTACTTCGGCCCGGCCGCCATCGTCAACGCGCACCGCTTCATCTTCGACTCGCGCGACGAGGGTGCCGAGCAGCGCCTGGAGATCCTCAACGACCGTGAGGGCGTGTGGCGTTGCCGCACCACCTTCAACTGCTCCGAGGCCTGCCCGCGTGGCATCGAGGTCACCAAGGCGATCCAGGAAGTGAAGCGGGCGCTGGTCACCCGCCGCTTCTGACCCCCGCCTGAGCAAGACGGAGGCCCCCGCCCGATCCTCCGATCGGACGGGGGCCTCCGTCGTTGCCGGGTGGCGGCAACGGGGATTTCAGTCCGTGGCCGGGGTGCGGCGGGTGGCGCGGAGGCCGCGGACGCCGATGGTGCCGACGGCGATGCCGAGGAGGAAGGAGGTGACGGCGAGGAGCAGGTGGACCCAGAAGAAGGCGGTGGGCTGGGAGTGGTCGCCGTTCACGAAGGCCTGGTTGCCGGAGTCCTTCCAGAGGTTCTTGACGAAGGTGGTCCAGATGATCATCGACCAGACGCCGAAGGCGGTCAGGAACCAGGAGGTGCGGCGGCTGAGCTTCATGGGGTGGTCCTCGGCGGGGATGCGGTGGCTGCGGGGTGCCTCCCCAGTATGCGCGGGCCGCCGATCGGCGTAGGGCGGGCCCCTCCTGCGGAGGAGCCGTCCGGTGTGGCGGACGTCCCGGCTCCGCAGTGGGTACGGTCAGCTGGTGCCCACACCCCGTCACACCTTCGCGCAGTTGTGCGCCGCGGTCACCGCGGCCCTCCCGGTCCTGCTCGCCGCGCCCGCGGCGGTCGCGGCTCCGCAGGCGCCGCCCCCGTCGACCGCGATCGGCGGTGAGCGGCTGGGGCTGCCCGGGGTCCAGGTCGATCCGCTGGCGGGGGCGCCGGCGCTGCCGACGGACCTCACCGGCCAGTCCTGGATAGTCTCCGACGCCACGTCGGGGGACGTGCTGGCGGCCTACAACCCGCACCTGAGGCTGCCCCCGGCGAGCACCTTGAAGATCCTCTTCGCGGACACCGTGCTGCCCAAGTTCGACCGCAACGCGGTGCACCGGGTCGCCGACGAGGAGATCCAGAACATCGGCCCCGGCAGCAGCCTGGTCGGCATCAAGGAGAACCTGGACTACCGGGTCGAGGACCTGTGGCGCGGGGTGTTCCTGAGCTCGGGCAACGACGCCGTGCACGTCCTGGCGCACATGAACGGCGGCATCCAGCCGACCGTCAACGAGATGCAGGCCAGGGCCGAGGCCCTCCAGGCGCGGGACACCAAGGTGATCTCCCCGGACGGCTACGACATGGACGGCCAGCTGTCCTCGGCCTACGACCTGTCGCTGTTCGCCCGGTCCGGCCTGCGCAACCCGGACTTCCGCGGGTACTGCGCGACCCGGGACGCGATGTTCCCCGGCGCCGTCGACCGGAACACCGGCCAGCGCGGCAGCTTCGGGATCGCCAACACCGACCGGCTGCTGGGCAAGTACCCCGGGCTGATCGGGGTGAAGAACGGCACCACCACCAACGCCGGTTCGACCTTCGTCGGCGCGGCCGAGCGCAACGGCCGGACGCTGCTGGTGACGGTGATGCACCCGGCCAGCTACCAGAAGGTGTACGACGAGACGGCCGAGCTGCTGGACTGGGGCTTCGCCGCGGCGGGCAAGGTCCGGCCGGTCGGCCGGCTGGTCGACGAGCAGCAGGCCGGCCGCGAGGAGCCGACCGGTCAGGCGGGCGGCGCCGCCGGTGCCCCCGCCCCGCCGCCGCACCCCTCCCCCACCGGGGACCGGCCCGCCGCCGGGGCGGCCGGGGACGGCGGGCTCGGCGCGGGCGGCTGGGCGGCCGTGCTGGTCGGGGCCGTGGCGGCGGCGGGCGCCGTGCTGGCCGTCCGGCGCCGGGTGGCGGGCCGCGCCGGGGACTGAGCCGTGGTCCGACGCCCCGGCCCCGGCCTCAGGTGCGGGGCCGGGGCGTCGCCGTGGGCGTGGTGTCCTCCGCCTCGGCCTCGTCGGCCGCGGCCAGCAGCGCCCGGCCGTGCTCCCTGGTCCGCTCCCGGGCCGCCACCGGGTCGGCGGTGGCCGTCCAGGCCACGCAGTACATCAGCAGCCGGCTGACGAAGTTGATCCACAGCAGCAGCGCCACCGGGGTGGCGAAGGCCCCGTACAGGCTCCGCCCGGCGACCGAGCCGAGGTAGGAGGAGAGCAGCAGTTTCAGCAGTTCGAAGCCGACCGCGCCGATCAGGGCGCCGGTCAGCAGGTCGCGGCGGCGCTGGTCGGTGATCCCGGGGAAGGGCGCCAGCAGGTAGGCGAAGAGCAGCATGTCGCAGGCTATGGCGATCAGGATGCCGACCCCGGTCAGCAGGTAGCCGCTGCCCAGGCCGATCGCGTCGGCGATCCGGCCGGCGAGCGTGGTGCCGGCGGCGGAGGCCCCCAGCGAGAACAGCGACACCAGGCCGAGGCCGGCCAGCACCAGGACGTCCCAGGCCTTGCGCAGCACCGGGTTGCCGTCCTCCTCGGGCAGCTGCCAGAGGTCTCTGATCGAGGTGCGCATGGTGTCCACCCAGCCGAGGCCGGAGACCAGCAGCAGGGCGCCGCTGACCAGCCCGAGGGTGCCCGCGTTCGCCACCAGGGACGGCAGGTTGAGCGAGTCCGACAGGCCCGGCAGCTGGTCGGAGATGCGGTGCTGGAGGTCGTCCACCTGACTGCCGTTCAGGGTGGCGACGGCGATCGCCAGGCCGACCGTGAGCAGGGGAAACAGGGCGAGGAAGCCGAAGAAGGTGACGGCTCCGGCCAGCCGGTTGCCACGGGCGGCGGAGAAGTACTCGTACACCCGGTAGGGGCGGCTGCGCAGCACCCGGGCCACGAGCGGGCCCAGGACCGGAAGGCGGGTCAGGAAGTCCACCCGACCGGTTATACCGGCCCGTCCCCCGAACGGCCGTCAGGCGCGGGCCGGTGCAGCGGATCCGGCCAGGACGGTGCAGCGGATCCGGCCAGGCGGGTGCCGCGGCTCCGGGCCGACGCCGATCAGCTGTTGACGAGCCGGCGGGCCTTCGCCAGGGCGCGGACGGCCTGGTAGGCGGCGTACCGCCCGTGGCCGAGCAGTTCGGTGCGCACCCCGTCCACGCCGGGCGGCGGGCGGTAGCCGGCCGGGCGCAGCCGGGCGCAGTGCGCGGCGGCGCGGCGGAAGTACTCCCGGCGGTCGCCGGGCGGGATCCGGCCGGGCTTGGCGACCACGGTGTTGAGGTGGTTGAGCATCTTGCCGAAGACCACCGGGCGCCACCGGTCCAGGTCGGGGCGGCGGTCCAGGAAGGCGAAGACCAGGTCGTACTGGGCGAAGACGTCGAAGTGCTTGCGGCTGGCGGTGGCCAGGATGTTGCCGCCCTCCTGGCGCTGGCGGTAGTGCACACCGACCCGGTCGAGCAGGGTGATGCCGCCGGCGGCGAGCAGCGCCGGGTACGTCCAGGGGGTGTCCTCGTAGTAGCCGGCCGGGAACTCCAGCCGCTGCTCGGTGATGAACCCGCGGCGGTAGGCCTTGTTCCAGACGACCTGGAGCAGGTCGAGCAGGTCGGGGCGGGCGGCGAGGTCGAAGACGTCCGGCGATTCGGCGCCGAAGACGTGCCCGGCGGCGGCGCGGGTGATCCGGCCGTCGGCGTAGGTGCGGGCGTAGTCGTAGACCAGGACGTCCGGGTCGCCGGTGGCGGCGAGGCGCTCCTCGACCGCGGCCAGCAGGCCGGGGGTGAGGGTGTCGTCGCTGTCGAGGAAGAGCACGTAGTCGCCGGTGGCGACCTCCAGGCCGGCGTTGCGGGCCCGGCCGAGGCCGACGTTCTCCGGCAGGTGCAGCACCCGGACCCGGGGGTCGGCGGCGGCCTCGTCCAGCATCGCGCCGCAGCCGTCCGGCGAGCGGTCGTCCACCGCGATCAGTTCGAAGTCCGGCCCGCTCTGGCCGAGGACCGATTCGAGGCACTCGGCGAGGTAGTCCTGGACCTGGTACACGGGGACGATGACGCTGAAGCGGGGCACGGGGGCCAGCGTAGTGGGCCGGAGGGGGTCCGGGCCCCGGAGGTAGGATCAGTGGGCACGTACGCACCGATCCAAGTGCGGCCAGACCCCCAGCGGGCTGCCACGCTCCTCCCGAGAAAGGCCTGCGTAGCCGATGGCTCCCCGCCTCTCCATCGTCGTTCCGATCTACAACGTCGAGCGTTATCTCGTCGAATGCCTCGACTCGATCGCCGCCCAGACCTTCACGGACTTCGAGTGCGTCATGGTCGACGACGGTTCGAAGGACGGCAGTGCGGCGCTCGCCGAGGCCTACGCGGCGAAGGACTCGCGGTTCCGGCTGGTCCGGCAGGTCAACAAGGGCCTCGGCGCGGCCCGGAACACCGGTATCCGGCACATCGACCCGGACTCCGAGTTCCTGTGCTTCGTGGACAGCGACGACTCGATGCCGCCGAGCGCGTACGAGCTGATGATCAACACGCTGGACGAGACCGGCTCGGACTTCTGCACCGGCAACGTGCTGCGGTTCCGCGCGGTGGGCTACTACCAGTCCGGCGGGCACGCCAAGCCGTTCAAGGACACCCGGCTCAAGACCCACATCACCGAGCTCCCGGCGCTGGTCACCGACCGCACCGCGTGGAACAAGGTGTACCGCCGCTCCTTCTTCGACGCCGCCGGCCTGCTCTACCCCGAGGGCATCCTGTACGAGGACGCGCCGGTCAGCGTGCCGCACCACTACCTCGCCAAGAGCGTGGACGTGCTCTCCGAGCCGATCTACCACTGGCGCGAGCGCGAGGTCGGCGAGATGTCGATCACCCAGATGCGCACCAACCCGAAGGGCCTGATCGACCGGGTCGCCTCGGTCGAGCTGGTCCGCGCCTGGTTGAAGAAGCAGACCGAGCCGCGCTTCGCCGAGTACCTGCGCTCCTACGACGAGAACACCCTCGTCGAGGAGATCCCGATGTTCTTCTGGTCCGTCGTGGACGGCGACAAGGAGTACCGGGACGCCTACGTCCAGAACGTCAGCCGGCTGCTCCGCTCGATCGGCCAGGAGCAGGTCCGCAAGCTGCGCGCGCCGCTGCGGCTCAAGTACCACCTGACCCTGCAGAACCGGGTCGACGAGCTGGTCGAGCAGATCAAGTACGAGGGCGAGAGCGGCGGCGGCGTGCAGGCCCGCGGCCTGCTGCGGCCGTACGCGGACTACCCGTTCCTGCGCGGCGGGCGCAAGAGCGTCCCGGCCGGCGTGCTCAAGCTGGACAACTCGCTGGTCATGCGCAGCCGGCTGTACAGCACCGCCTGGGTGGGCGGGAAGCTGGAGCTGACCGGGCACGCCTACCCGGAGCAGCTGGGCGCGGCGAACAAGCACGACATGGTGCGCACCCTGGTGCTGCGCGAGGCCAAGGGCCGCCGGGCGATCGCGGTGCCGATGAAGACCCAGTACAGCCCCGAGGCCACCGCGAGCTGCAACCACGACCTGTACAACTGCGACTGGTCCGGCTTCACCGTCGCCCTCGACCCGAAGAAGCTCAAGCACCGCGGCCAGTGGAAGGACGGCCACTGGCGCGTCCTGGTGGCCGGCGCGGGCAAGGGCGGGGTCTACAAGGGCCGGATCTCGGCCGGCTGGAGCGACAGCGCCGCGTCGATCCCGCAGCACTGGGTCGAGCCGGACGTGCGGATCGTGCCGTGGATCCGGGACGGCTTCGTCTACCTCCAGGTGGAGACCGTCAAGGCCCGGGTGACCGGCCTGGCCGCGCACGACGGCCGGATCGAGGTCTCCGGTGCGGCCCGCTCCGGGGCGAGCTTCGCCGGTGCCCGGCTGCGGCTCACCCACCTCGAGTCGGACCGTGAGCTGACCTTCCCGGTGGAGCTGGGCACCCCGGTCGGCACCCTGCAGCCGTTCACCTCCTCGGTCGAGGTGGCCGAGCTGACCGCCGTCCGCGAGGCCTGGGCCGAGCTGGACCCGGTGGCCGACGAGCGCGTCCGCGACCGCTGGAACAGCGCGCTGCTGCTGGCCGACGGCAGCGTGCTGCCGCTGGTCTGGGACGACCGCAACGCCCCCGAGCAGCTGCACGTCCCGCTGGACCCGCAGGCGCCGGTCGAGCTGCGCCGGGCGATCTACACCAAGCCCTCCCCGAGCGGCCACTTCCAGCTCTCCGACCAGCTGCTGCAGCCGATCGTGGACGAGGTGTCGGCGCGCGGCGCCGACGGCTTCCTGCTGAGCGGCTCGTTCCCGCAGCCCGGCACGCACCGCTGGGAGCTGGTGGTCCGCCACCACTGGCGCGAGGAGGAGCACGTCTACCCGGTGGAGATCTCGGACGGCCGGTTCCGCACCGCGCTGCCCGCCGTGCCGACCGCCACCTTCGCCGGCCGGGTGCCGCTCGCCCAGGGCACCTGGAACGTCTTCTTCCGTCCGGTCGGCGTGCCGGCCTCGGCCCTGCCGGACAGCCACGCGCAGATCTCCCCGGACTGCTTCGGCACCCTGCCGGTGGAGGTGGAGTCCCGCGGCAAGCGGATCGCGCTGGAGCGCCGCTACCACGACGGCCTGTCGCTGGAGTCGTACTCGGCGCTGCTGCCCGAGGAGCGCTCCGGCTTCCGCCAGCGCCGGCTGCGCACCACCGACTACCCGGCCGCCCGCCGCCTGCCGGTGCGCGACACCGTGCTCTACAACGCCGGGCACGGCAGCGCCTACGCCGACTCCCCGCGGGCGATCCACGAGGAGCTGGTCCGCCGCGGCCTGCCGCTGGAGCACCTCTGGGGCAGCGACGACATGCAGACCGAGCTGCCGCGCACCGCGCAGGCGATCCGGCTGTGGAGCCCGGAGTGGTTCGAGGCGCTGGCGACCGCCAAGTACATCGTCACCAGCACCCACCTGCCCGACTTCTTCGTCCGCCGCCCCGGCCAGGTGGTCGTGCAGACCCGGATGGGCAGCCCGCTCAAGCAGGTCGGCTTCGACTTCGAGAAGGTCTGGTTCACCGACTCGAACTACCTCAAGGGCCTGAGCCGCGAGGTGCCGAACTGGAGCCTGCTGGTGGCCGGCAACAGCTGGTCCGCCCCGGTGCTGCGGCGCGCCTTCGACTACCAGGGCGAGATCCTGGAGAGCGGGGCGCCCCGGAACGACCTGCTGTTCGCGGCCGACCGGGAGAAGACCGCCGAGCAGGTCCGCGAGCGGCTCGGCCTGCCCGAGGGCAAGAAGGTCGTGCTGTACGCGCCGACCTGGCGCGAGGACCGGCGCCGGCCGAACGGCGGCTACCAGATCGACCTGCGGATCGACCTGGAGGCGGCCAAGGCCGCGCTGGGCGACGACCAGGTGCTGCTGGTGCGCCGGCACAACATGATGTGCGGCCAGATCCCGGGCGCCGGCAACGGCTACATCTGGGACGTCGGCAGCTACCCCGACATGGCGGAGCTGCTGCTGATCGCCGACGTCCTGGTCACCGACTACTCGTCGAGCATCTTCGACTTCGCCACCACCGGGAAGCCGATGCTGTTCTTCACCCACGACCTGGAGCACTACCGCGACAACCTGCGCGGTTTCAGCCTGAACTTCGAGGCCGAGGCCCCGGGCCCGCTGCTGGCCACCTCCGAGGCGCTGGTCGACGCGCTCGGCCGGGTGGACGCGGTGGCGGCCGAGTACGCGGACAAGGCGGCCGCGTTCCGCGAGGCGTACTGCGACCTGGACGACGGCAAGGCCTCCGGCCGGGTGGTCGACGCGATGCTCCGCAAGGAGTAGCCGCCGAAGACGGCATCGGGGCGCCCGGCGTGGATCACGCCGGGCGCCCCGGCGCTATCTGGGAATTCCCTGAGAACTACCTGCCCTTTACGCCCAATTTGCACTCGAACTGACGTTTAGTCGACGAATTTCAAAGGAAATTCTACGAAACGTACAGTTGACCCGAGGTGCCTTCCCGGGGTGGGATATCAAATCGGCCCCGGTCCGGCCGACACCGGCACGGCGGCCCTCCCGGCCACCGCCATGTCCGGGATCCCGTCCCGAAGGGCCCCCCGCACCATGTCTTCGCTCGCCCGGTTCGTACTCCCGCACGCCGCCCCCCGGGTGGCCGACGGCCGGGCCGCCGTCGACGAGGACGTGGCGTTCGGGCTGCTGCGCGCCCGCTGGCACGGCCGCGGACTGGAGCTCACCGGCTTCGCCCGCCCGCTGGACCTGGACACCGGCCGCCCCGGCTCCGCCTGGACCTGGCTGACCCTGCGCCACGAGGACGCGGCCGAACCACCGCTCCACCTGCGCTCCAGACCCCGAAGGCTGCCCGAGGTCACCGACGACAGCGCCCAGCCGGAGCACAACCACGACTGGTCCGGCTTCACCGTCCTGCTGGAACCCTCCCGACTGCGCCGGGACGACCGCTGGCTGCTCGGCGACTGGCAGATCGAGACCACCCTCTTCACCCGCCCCCGCCCCACCCGGCTGCGCCGCCAGTACGGCGCCCTCGCCCCCCACTGGTGCGGCTCCGGCGAGTACCCGCCGGCCCGCTGGGTGGACCGCGACGTACGCCTCCAGCCGTACTTCGAGGACGACCGGCTGCGGCTGCGGCTGGAACGCCCCGGCGTCCGGCTCGACCGCGCCGAGCCCGCCGCCGACGGCATCCGGCTGGGCGGCGTCGCCGACCACTGCCCGGCCGGCACCGTGCTGCGGCTGCGGCACCGGCAGAGCGACGCGGTGATCGAGCGGCCGCTCACCCGCACCGGCAACACCTTCGCCGTCGAACTGCCGTACCGGCCGTTCACCGCCGACGGACGCGGCCGCGAGGACCTGGAGCACTGGGACGCCGAGCTGCTGCGCCCCGACGGCGGCACCGAACAGCTCTGCCTGGACGAGCGCGGCGGCCCGGTGGCCGGCCAGTACCCGCTGCCGGACGCCCCGGACCGGGTGCTCTACCTCAAGCACCTCGCCGACGGCCGGCTCCAGGTCTGCGTCCAGCCCGCCGCCGGGATGGTCGACCGGATCGCGGTCCACTTCGGCGGCTTCGAGCTGTCCGGCCACTGCCCGGACCCGGCCGCCGGCCGGCTGGAGCTGGTCCTGCGGCACGGCGGCACCGCGGGCGAGGTCCGCACCCCCGTCGAGCCCGAGCCGGACGGCCGCTTCCGGGTCCGGGTGCCCGCCACCCGCACCGGCTCCGACGGCGCCGTACTGCCGCTGCGCAAGGGCATCTGGGAGGCAGTCCTGGAGCCGGCCGACCGCTCCGGCCCGGCCCGGCCGCTGCTCGCCGCCCCGACCGTGCTGCCCGCCCTGCCCGCCACCGCGACCACCGGCGGCAAGGACGTCCTGCTCCAGCGCCGCTGGCACGACACCCTGCTGGTGGACTCCACCCCGGTGCTCGACGCCACCGAGCGCAGCGCCTGGACCCAGGCCCGGCTGCGCACCGAGCACTACCCCGCGGCCCGCCGCGAACCGCTGCGCGAGGCGGTGCTGTACGACGTGTTCGGCGGCCGCGGCTACGCCGACTCCCCGCGCGCGGTGCACGCCGAACTCGCCCGCCGCGGCGAGCCGTTGGAGCACCTGTGGGTGGTCGACGACGGCCAGGCCGAACTGCCGCCAGGGGTCGTCCCGATCCGGATCTGGAGCCCCCAGTGGTACCGGGCGCTGGCCACCTGCCGGTACCTGGTCGGCAACACCCACTTCCCGGACTTCCTGGAGCGCCGCGAGGGCCAGGTCGTGGTGCAGACCTGGCACGGCTCGCTGCTCAAGCGGATCGCCCACGACGTCGACAACCCCTGGCTCGCCGACCACGGCTACCTGGAGGCGCTCGACCGGGAGACCCCGCAGTGGAGCCTGCTGCTTTCCCCCAGCCCCTTCGCCACCCCGATCCTGCGGCGCGCCTTCCAGTACGACGGCGAGGTGCTGGAGTCCGGCTACCCGCGCGGCGACGTGCTGGCCCAGCCCGACCCGAGGGTCGCCGCGGCCGTCCGCTGCCGGCTCGGCATCCCCGAGGGCAAGCGGGTCGTGCTGTACGCACCGACCTGGCGCGAGGACCAGCAGCGCGGCGACGGCGAGGGCTTCCGGCTCGACCTGCGGCTCGACCTCGGCCACGCCCGCCGGCTGCTCGGCGAGGACCACGTGCTGCTGGTCCGCCCGCACGCGCACGTGCGCGACCCGCTGCCCGGCGCCGGGGACGGCTTCCTGTTCGACTGCGGGGACTTCCCCGACCCGCAGGAACTGCTGCTGATCGCGGACGTGCTGGTCACCGACTACTCGTCGATCATGTTCGACTTCGCGATCACCGGCCGCCCGGTCTACTTCTTCACCTACGACCTGGAGCACTACCGCGACACCCTGCGCGGCTTCTACTTCGACTTCGAGGCGGACGCGCCCGGCCCGCTGGTGCCGGACTCCGCCGAACTGCTCGGCGCGCTGCGCGAACTCGCCGACAGCGGCGAGCGGTCGGCGCCCGGCTACGCGGAGCGCTACCGGCGCTTCCGGGCCACGCACTGCGCCCTGGACGACGGCGGCGCGGCCCGCCGGGTGGTCGACCGGATGCTCGAACTCGGCCGAACGGCCGGGTAGTTCAGCGGTGGTTCAGGAGAACCGGTAGGCCCGCCAGGGCCGCCAGACCTCGTCCGCGTCGAACCGGGAGAGCGAGAAGCCCGGCACCGGGAAGGACGCCCGGAACCCGCGCGCCTGCTCGTACGCCCGGTCCAGCGCGTCCTCCGGCAGGCCGTGGGCCACCGTCACGTGCGGGTGGTACGGGAACGCCAGTTCGCGGGCCAGCGGGCCGGACCGGACGTCCGCCTCCAGCAGCCGGCACTCGTGCGCGCCCTCCTCGACCCGGACGAACACCACCGGGGAGACCGGCCGGAAGGTGCCCGCGCCGCCCAGCAGCATCCGGAACGGCCGGTGCGCCGCGGCCACCGCCGACAGGTGCTCCTCGATCTTCGGCAGCAGCTCGGCCGGCACCTCGGTGGGCGGCAGCAGGGTGACGTGGGTCGGTATCGAGCGGGCCTGCGGGTCGCCGAGCCCGGCCCTGGCGTCCTGGATCCGCGCGCCGTGCGGGTCCGGCACGCTCACGGACACGCCGATGGTGACGACCTCCGGGAGGTCGCCACCATCGGGCATGCGCGAGAGCGGAGTCACCGCTTGGCGGCCGGGAGGAAGCCGATCCGGTCGTACACGGTCGCCAGCGTCTCGGAGGCCACCGCGCGGGCCTTCTCGGCGCCGATCGCCAGCACCCGGTCCAGCTCGGCCGGGTCGTCCAGGAAGGTGGCGGTGCGCTCCTGGAAGGGGGTGACCCACTCGGTGAACAGCTCGGCCAGCTCGGTCTTGAGGGCGCCGTACATCTTGCCCTCGAAGTGCGCGACCAGCTGCTCGACCGACTGGCCGCTGAGCGCGGAGTGGATCCGCAGCAGGTTGGAGACGCCCGGCTTCTGCTCCTCGTCGTAGGAGACCACGGTGCCTGTGTCGGTGACGGCGCTCTTGAACTTCTTGGCGCTGACCTTCGCCTCGTCCAGCAGGCTGACCAGGCCCTTGGCCGAGGAGGCCGACTTGCTCATCTTGATGCCCGGGTCCTGGAGGTCCATGATCTTCGCCGTCTCCTTGAGGATGTACGGCTTCGGGATCGTGAACGTGGGGGCGTAGCGCGAGTTGAACCGCTCCGCGATGTCGCGGGTGATCTCCACGTGCTGGCGCTGGTCCTCGCCGACCGGGACGGCGTCCGCCTGGTAGAGCAGGATGTCCGCGATCTGCAGGATCGGGTAGGTGAACAGGCCGACGGTGGTGCTGTCGGCGCCGTACCGGGAGGACTTGTCCTTGAACTGGGTCATCCGGGAGGCCTCGCCGAAGCCGGTGAGGCAGTTCATCACCCAGCCGAGCTGCGCGTGCTCGGGCACGTGCGACTGGACGAAGAGGGTGCAGTGCTCCGGGTCCAGGCCCGCGCCGAGCAGCTGGGCGGCGGACACCCGGGTGTTCTGGCGCAAGGTCACCGGGTCCTGCGGCACGGTGATCGCGTGCAGGTCGACGACCATGTAGAAGGCGTCGTTCTCCTTCTGCAGGTCGACCCACTGGCGCACGGCGCCCAGGTAGTTGCCGAGGTGGAACGAGCCGGAGGTGGGCTGGATCCCGGAGAGCACCCGGGGGCGGTCCTTGACCGGACCGGTGACCGCTGCGTTGACCATGCGGGCCATTCTTCCAGTTCTCCCGGTCGCTCAGGAAACCTCCGGCCCCGCAGGCTCCTCCGGTGTGACCGCACTCACCCTCACCCGGGCGATCCGCCGGCCCTCCACCTTGGCCACCGTCAGCAGCACCGCGCCGCCGCCCTCGACCGGGATCCGGGCCTGGTCGCCGTCCCGGGGCAGCCGGCCGAGCGAGGCCACCAGGCAGCCGGCCACCGTCTCGTACGGGCCCTCGGGCAGGGTGACGCCGGTCTCCTCGGTGAAGTCGCCGAGGTTGAGCAGGCCGTCCAGCTCCGTGCCGCCGCCGGCCAGCCGGCGGGTGGGCGCGGACTCCGGCCGGTCGTACTCGTCCCGGATCTCGCCGATCACCTCCTCGACCAGGTCCTCCAGGGTGACGATGCCGGCGGTGCCGCCGTACTCGTCCACCACGATCGCCAGGTGGTGGCCCTCCCGGCGCATCTCGCCCATCGCCTCCAGCACCCGCTTGGTGCCGGGCAGCAGCTTGACCGGGCGGGCCAGGTCGCGGACCTTGACGGCCTGCTCGCCGCGGGCGCCGTAGAGGTCCCGGACGTGCACGAAGCCGACCACCGCGTCGGCGCTGCCCTCGACCACCGGGTAGCGCGAGTGCGGCGAGGTCTCGGCCTGGTGCCGTACGGCGGCCAGCGGGCGCTCCGCGTCCAGGAAGGTCACCTCGGTGCGCGGGACCATCACCTCGCGCAGCTGGCGCTCCCCCGCGGCGAACACGTCCGCGATCAACGCCCGTTCGTCGCTGCCCAGTTCGGTGTTGGAGGCGACCAGGCCGCGCAGCTCCTCGGAGCTCATCGAGCCGCGCCCGGCCGCCGGATCACCGCCGAACAGCCGGACCATCAGGTTGGTGGAGTGGCCGAGCAGCCAGATCACCGGGCGCAGCGCCACCGACATCACGTCCACCACGGGGGCGGCGATCACCGCGATGGACTCGGCGCGCTGCAGGCCGATCCGCTTGGGGGTGAGCTCACCGAGCACCAGCGAGACGTAGCTGATCAGCAGGGTCAGGCCGACCAGGGCGAGGGCGTCCGCCACCCCCTGGGACAGCCCGGCCCGGACGAAGAGCGGGGCGACCTTGCCGGCCAGGGTGTCCGCGCCGAACGCGGCGGACAGGAAGCCCATGCAGGTCACGCCGACCTGGACGGCCGCCAGGAAGCGGTTGGGGTCGGCGGCCAGGTGCGCGGCCCGGGCCGAGCGCCGGGTGCCGTGCGCCTCCAGCGTCCGGATCTGGCCCTCGCGCAGCGAGATCAGCGAGATCTCCGCGACGTTGAACAGGCCGCCCAACAGGATGAAGACGAGGACGAGCGCGGCGTCCCCGAGGGTTTCGTTCACAGCGGGCCAGTGTAGGGCGGCCGGTGCCCGGCGGCGGGCCCCTGTGGCCGGACACGGCGGCGGCCCGCCGCCCCGGGGAGGGGTGACGGGCCGCCGGAGTGCTCAGCGGGCTCAGATGAGGCCCAGCTCCTGGACCGCGTCGCGCTCCTCGGTCAGCTCCTTGACCGAGGCGTCGATGCGGGCGCGGGAGAAGTCGGAGATCTCCAGGCCCTGGACGATCTCGAACTTGCCGTCCTTGGTGGTGACCGGGAAGGAGGAGATCAGGCCGGCCGGGACGCCGTAGGAGCCGTCGGAGACGACGCCCATGGAGGTCCAGTCGCCCTCGGCGGTGCCGTTGACCCAGGTGTACACGTGGTCGATGGCGGCGTTGGCGGCCGAGGCGGCCGAGGAGGCGCCGCGGGCGTCGATGATGGCCGCGCCGCGCTTGGCGACGGTCGGGATGAAGTCGTTCTCCAGCCAGGCCTGGTCGCTGCCGACGGCCTCGAAGGCCGGCTTGCCGGCGACCTCGGCCTGGAAGATGTCCGGGTACTGGGTCGCGGAGTGGTTGCCCCAGATGGTGACGCGCTTGATGTCGGAGACCAGGGCGCCGGTCTTGGCGGACAGCTGGCCGACCGCGCGGTTGTGGTCCAGGCGGGTCATCGCGGTGAAGCGCTCGGCCGGGACGTCCGGGGCGTTGCGCTGGGCGATCAGGGCGTTGGTGTTGGCCGGGTTGCCGACGACCAGGACCTTGATGTCGTCCGCGGCGTGGGCGTTGATGGCCTTGCCCTGCGGGCCGAAGATGCCGCCGTTGGCCTGCAGCAGGTCGCCGCGCTCCATGCCGGCGGTGCGCGGACGGGCGCCGACCAGCAGCGCGACGTTGGCGCCGTCGAAGGCCTCGTTCGGCTGGTCGGTGATGGTGATGTCGCGCAGCAGCGGGAAGGCGCAGTCGACGAGCTCCATGGCGGTGCCCTCGGCGGCCTTGAGGCCCTGCGGGATCTCCAGGAGGCGCAGGTTCACCGGCACGTCGGCACCGAGCAGGTGGCCCGAGGCGATGCGGAAGAGCAGCGCGTAGCCGATCTGGCCGGCTGCTCCGGTGATGGTGACGTTGACGGGGGTGCGGGTCATTTCTACCTTCTCCAGCAAATCGCCAGGTGCCCCAGGCACACCGGCGCACTGGAGCCGAGGATGATCTCTCGACATCGAGAGACCGGCGTCAGGTTATCGCAAAGGGAAGCGTACGCCGCGTGTGCGGGCGTGGCTGATGCGTCACAGCGGACGCCGCCCGGCGGGCCCGGAACGCGCCGCGGCCCCGCCCGGGAATCCGGACGGGGCCGCGGCGGGAGGCGGGCTCAGTGCTTGGGCCGGCCGATCAGCTGCCCGATGTTGTCCAGCAGCGGGATCTCCAGCCACGGGTTCGGCTGCGCGACCAGGGTCAGCAGCACGATCGAGGCGCCCAGGAAGGCCAGCACGATGACGTCGGTGAAGCGGCTGCGCACCGCCAGCATCCCGACCTCGGGCAGCACCAGCCGCAGCACCGCGCCGAGCAGCACGCCGGTGCCGAGGATCAGCAGCCCGTACTTGAAGCCGTCCTTGAAGTCGGCGAACCAGGTGACCGCGAGGCCGGCGCCGACCACCGACAGGACCAGCGTTATCGGCCACTGCCGGACCGGCAGGGCGTGGTCGCGCCCGAGGGCCGGGGCCGCCCCCTCGGGCGGCAGGGTGCCGGTGGTCTTGACCGGCCGTTGCCGGGACCGCGCCGGACGCGGTTCAGTCATGCTCGCCGTCCCTCGGGGATCAGACGCCGGCGCGGCGCTCGGCCGCCTCGACGATGTTGTTGAGCAGCATCGCGCGGGTCATCGGGCCCACGCCGCCGGGGTTCGGGGAGATCCAGCCGGCCACCTCGGCCACCCCCGGGTGCACGTCGCCGACGATCTTGCCCTCGCTGCGGCTGACGCCGACGTCCAGCACCGCGGCGCCCGCCTTGACGTCCTCCGGCTTGACCAGGTGCGGCACGCCCGCGGCGGCCACGATGATGTCGGCCTTGCGCAGGTGCGCGCCGAGGTCCCGGGTGCCGGTGTGGCACAGGGTCACGGTGGCGTTCTCGCTGCGGCGGGTCAGCAGCAGGCCGATCGAGCGGCCGACGGTGATGCCGCGGCCGACCACGACCACCTCGGCGCCGTCGATCTCGACCTGGTGCCGGCGCAGCAGCTCGACGATGCCCAGCGGGGTGCACGGCAGCGGGCCCTCGATGCCCAGGGCCAGCCGGCCGAGCGAGGTCGGGTGCAGGCCGTCGGCGTCCTTGTCCGGGTCCATCAGCTCCAGGACCGGGTTCTGGTCCAGGCCCTTGGGCAGCGGCAGCTGGACGATGTAGCCGGTGCAGGTCGGGTCGGCGTTGAGCTCGCGGACGACGTCCTCGACGTCCTGCTGGGTGGCGGTGGCGGGCAGCTCGCGCTGGATCGAGGCGATGCCGACCTCGGCGCAGTCCTTGTGCTTGCCGTTGACGTACCAGCGGCTGCCCGGGTCGTCGCCGACCAGGACGGTGCCGAGGCCGGGCGTGACGCCCTTCGCCTTGAGGGCCGCCACGCGGGCGGCGAGTTCGGACTTGATCGCGGCGGCGGTGGCCTTGCCATCGAGAATCTGGGCAGTCATGACCCCATTCTCCCGGATCGCGGCCGCCGCCCGTACCGCGGCCGCCCCGGCGACCGGACGGGCACGGATGGTCCGCACCACGTTGCGGTTGCGCCACAGTCTCCGCACCACGCCCACAACCGGCTGGACAGCGCGCTGCCGTCCGGTTGACGATATGCGGGCATCCCCTGCCGCGACCAGGCCCGGTGACGGGCCGACCGGTCCCGCAGCAGGGCGTACCCGGGGGAAAGAGCCAGTGATCCGACCACAGCACACCGCGCAGCCCGACCGCCACGGCGCCCTCACCGCACCGTGCCCGTCCCCGCGTTCGATCACTCGCCCGTCACAGCACTGAGCCGGCCGCGCCCGTCACCGCCGCCGGGCTGTCACCGCGCTCCGATACCGTCCCGTTCCGTCGGCGACCCGACTCGCCGGCCGCAACCGGGTCCTCCGCCGTCCCGTCCCCGCGTTCCAGCAACTGCCCGGAGGCATCCATGAGTTACCCGCCCGACCCGAACAACCCGTACGGCCAGCAGCCGCCCGCGCCGGGCTACGGCTACCCGCAGCAGGCCCCGCCGCAGCCCGCGCCGGGCTACGGCTACCCGCCGCCGGCCGCCCCCGGCTACGGCTACGCGCCGGCCGTGCCGCAGTCCATGCCGGGCCTGGTGACGACCGCCCGGGTGCTGCTGTTCATCGTGGGCGGTGTGCAGGCGATCCTCGCGCTGGTCTACCTGCTCATCGGCGCCGCCGCCAAGGACGTCACCAACACGGCCAAGGCGACCACCAGCGACAACCCGTTCACCGCGATGGGCGACGCCGCCGCCGGCATCCTGATCGTCGTCGCGGTCGTGTTCGCGCTGTTCGCCGCGCTCTCGATCACGCTGGGCGCCAAGTTCGGCAAGGGCGGCAACAACGTCCGGATCACCACCATCGTGTACGGCTCGCTCGGCAGCCTGATGGGCCTGCTGATCCTGGCGGGCGCCGTCACCGCCGGCACCGCCATCGGCTATGTGTTCGCCGGTCTGTGGCTGGCCATCAGCATCATCTGGATCACCGCCATGTGCACCCAGGAGGGCTCCGGCTGGTTCAACCGGCCGCGCTACTGAGCACCCGGCAGGACCACGACGAAGCGGCCCGGCCCCCTCCTCCGAGGGGGCCGGGCCGCTTCGTGCCACTCAGTGGAAGAAGTGGCGGGCGCCGGTGAAGTACATCGTCACGCCGGCCTTCTCGGCCGCCTCGATGACCTGCTCGTCACGGATCGAACCGCCCGGCTGGACGATCGCCTTCACGCCGGCGGCGATCAGGATCTCCGGGCCGTCCGGGAACGGGAAGAAGGCGTCCGAGGCGGCGTACGAGCCCTTGGCCCGCTCGCCGGCCCGCTCGACCGCGAGCTTGCAGGAGTCGACCCGGTTGACCTGGCCCATGCCGACGCCGACCGAGGCACCGTCCTTGGCCAGCAGGATCGCGTTGGACTTGACGGCCCGGCAGGCCCGCCAGGCGAAGGCCAGCTCGGCCAGCTCGGCCGCGGACAGCGCCTCGCCGGTGGCCAGCGTCCAGTTCGCCGGGTCGTCGCCCTCGGCCTGCACCCGGTCGGCGTCCTGGAGCAGCACGCCGCCGGAGATCGGGCGGACCTCCTGGCGGTTGGCCGGGGCCTCGGGAGCGACCAGCACCCGCAGGTTCTTCTTCCGGGCCAGCACCTCGACCGCGCCGTCCTCGTAGCCGGGGGCCACCACGACCTCGGTGAAGATCGGGGCGATCTGCTCGGCCAGCTCGACGGTGACCGGGCGGTTGACCGCGATCACGCCGCCGTACGCGGAGACCGGGTCGCACTCGTGCGCCTTGCGGTGCGCCTCGACGACGTCGGCACCGGTCGCGATGCCGCACGGGTTGGCGTGCTTGATGATCGCGACGGCCGGCTCGGCGTGGTCGTACGCGGCGCGGCGGGCGGCGTCGGTGTCGACGTAGTTGTTGTACGACATCTCCTTGCCGTGCAGCTGCTGGGCGCCGGCCAGGCCGCCGGTGCCGTCGCTGTACAGCGCGGCGCCCTGGTGCGGGTTCTCGCCGTAGCGCAGCACGTTCTGCCGCTCCCAGGTGGCGCCCAGGAACTCGGGGAACCGCGCGTCGCTGGGGGCGTAGCCGGCCTCGAACCAGGAGGCGACGGCCACGTCGTAGGCGGCGGTGTGGGCGAACGCGGCACCGGCCAGGCGCTTGCGGGTGGCCAGGTCGAAGCCGCCCTCGCGGACGGCGGTCAGCACGTCGGCGTAGCGGGCCGGGTCGACCACGACGGCCACCGACGGGTGGTTCTTGGCGGCGGCGCGCACCATGCTCGGGCCGCCGATGTCGATCTGCTCGACGCACTCGTCCGGGGTGGCGCCCGAGGCGACGGTGGCCTTGAACGGGTAGAGGTTCACCACGACCAGGTCGAAGGGCTCGACACCGAGCTCGGCCAGCTGCGCGCGGTGCGACTCCAGGCGCAGGTCGGCGAGCACGCCGGCGTGCACGCGGGGGTGCAGCGTCTTCACGCGCCCGTCCAGGCACTCCGGGAAGCCGGTCAGCTCGGAGACCTCGGTCACCGGGACGCCGGCGGCGGCGATCCGGCCGGCGGTGGAGCCGGTGGAGACGATGGCGACCCCGGCGGCGTGCAGGCCCTGGGCCAGCTCCTCCAGACCGGTCTTGTCGTACACGCTGATCAGCGCACGACGGATCGGACGGATGTTCTCCGAAACGGGGGGCGTGGTGGAGCTGGCGCTCATGCCGGGATCCATACCTTTCGGTCCTCGATGCGGTGACCTTCGCGGGCCAGCCGGCCCACGACGTCGACGAGCAGCTTGCGCTCGACAGTCTTGATGCGCTCGTGCAGCGCGTCGCCGCCATCGGCGTGGTCGGCGTCGAGCACCTCGACGACGCCCTGCGCGATGATCGGCCCGGTATCCACTCCGGCGTCGACCAGGTGGACGGTGCAGCCGGTGACCCTCACCCCGTACGCGAGCGCGTCGGTGACGCCGTGGGCACCGGGGAAGGACGGCAGCAGTGCGGGGTGGGTGTTGACGATCCGCCCCGCGAAGGCCGCGATGAACTCGGGGCCGAGGATCTTCATGAAGCCGGCCGTGACCACCAGGTCGGGCTGGTGGGCGGCGACGGAGGCGGTCAGCGCGCGGTCCCAGTCGCCCCGGTCCGCGAAGTCCTTCACCCGGTGGACGAAGGTCGGCAGGCCCGCCCGCTCGGCGCGCTCCAGGCCCGCAATCCCGTCCCGGTCCGCGCCCACGGCCACGATCACGGCGCCGTACGCCGGGTCGGCGGCGGCGTCGATCAGGGCCTGGAGGTTGGTGCCGGAGCCGGAGACCAGCACCACCAGGCGGGCCGGTCCGGGCGTACGGGGCGGGAAGAGCTGGGCGGGGGCGGCGGCCACTGCGCGATTCTCCGTAGGTCGGGCGCCGCCCGCTGGTACGTCCACCGGCGGTGGGGCCACTACGAACGGCAGGTCGAGCGAAGGGGGACACCAGGAGAACCCGCCGCGACGCGGGACCCGGGGAACCCGTGGGAGCTGCTGACCGTCACCACGATAACGGCTGGTCGGAGGGCCCCTGCACCCTCCCTCCGGCGCTACGCGCGTAGTTGAGACGGGGATCTCCTCGGGCCCTCCGTACCGGAGTTGCGGGCGACCGGCCCCGGTACGGGCAGGCCCCCGACGGGCCCTCGAACGCTTGCGGGATCATTGGGGCGGAGGGGACCGCCCCCGCGCGCGACCCTCCGCACGAGCCCCGACCGAGAAGGAACGGCTGAACCCATGAGCAGCGGCGACGACACCGACGAGCGCAACCCCTTCGCGCCGCCGCCCGCGGACGCCCCGGACCAGCCGTGGCGGCCGCGCAGCCCCTGGCCCGGCCAGGGGCCGGAAGGCGACGGCGGCCGGCCCGGCGGCCAGCCTGGCGGAGGTCCCGGCGGCGACCGCCCGCCGCACCCGCAGCAGTGGGGACCGGGCCCCGGCGACGGCGGGCCCGGCCGTCGCCCCCAGGGTCCGCAGCCGCCCCGGCTCGACCTGACGAACCCGGCCCACCGCAAGGCGCGCAACGCCGCGCTGGCCGGACCGTTCGCCCTGGTCTGCCTGTTCACCGGCTTCCACTGGATCGCGCTGCTGGTCGGCGTGCTCGGCATCGTCTGGGGCATCGGCGCGCTCCGGGCCGGGCGGGCCGGGCGGGCCGGGTCCACCCCGGCTCCCGCGGCGGCACCGGCCGGGGCGTACGGCCAGGCCGGCCCGTACGGCCAGACCGGGGCGTACGGCCAGGCCGGCCCCGTCGGTGCCCCGGCGCCGAACCCGCTCACCCCGGCCGCGCTCGCCGGGATCCTCACCGGCGCGATGACCGTCGTGGTCGCCACCTCGGTGATCGGGCTCAGCATCCACTACCGGGACTACGTGACCTGCGTGCGGGACTCCCTCACCAACGTCGGCGCCGAGAACTGCGACCGGTACGCACCGCAGTGGTACGTGGACTTCAGCGGGAACGCCGAGTAGCGGGAACGCCCGGTAACGGGAACGCCTAGCGGCCCGCCCGACCGGGGTCAGTCGGCGGGGCGCCGGGCGGACAGCCGCCGCACGAGGGCGTGGGTACCGGCGCGCAGCCGCAGTGCGCTCCGGCGCGTCCGGGTCGCGAGCCGGGCGTAGGCGCCCACGACGGACGCCGGGGCCCAGGCCCGCTCCCGGGCCCGGTCCCCGGCCGGATCCTCGGCCGGGTCGTCGTCCAGCGCCTCGGCCGGGTCCTCGACCGACGCGGGGCCGAGCATCCGGTGCCGCACCAGCAGGGCGCCCGGCACCGCCACCAGGGCGAGCCAGCCCGCCGCCGCCAGGCCCGTCCACCACGGCACCGGTCCCAGCCGGGCCATCCGCTCGGCCGCCAGCGCCCCGCCGGACAGCCAGCCCAGCAGCGTCGCCCCGGCGCCGAGCAGCAGCGCGGCCGCCAGGGCCGCCGTCGCCGTCGCCGCGGGCGGCCACGGCCCGTCCCCGCCCGACGGGGAGCGCCGGCCCGCCGCCGCCCGGCCCAGCAGGAGCGCCGGCACCAGCCCCGCCAGCAGCGGGAGCAGCAGCGCGGCCAACCGCCAGCCGCCCGGGCCCTCCTGGGGCAGCAGGGCGAACAGCGGGAACTCCGGCACCGGGCCGAGTTCCGCCCCGCCCGGCGACACCAGCGACCCGGCGCCGACCTCGAAGCCCGGGCCCAGCGCGTACGCGGCGCCCCACAGCACCGCGTTCGGCAGCAGCGCCACGGTGACCAGCACCAGCCCGACCAGCGCGGCGGGCCCGCCGCCGAGCAGCGCCATCCCGCGCCCGCCCCCGGCCACCGCGTCCAGCACCGCCGCCACCGCCACCAGCAGCCCGCCCGCCGCGAGCAGCCCCGCCGCGGCCGCACCCGCCGCCCGGCACACCACGGGCGCGCCCCCGGTCGGCCGCCAGCCCGGCGGGAGCCGGTCGAACAGCGCCTCGGCGTCGATCCGCCCCGCGCCACCGGCCCCCGGCGTCCCGGCGGCCTCGCCGGACCGTACGCCCGCCGCCGTCGCCAGTCCGGCCACCAGGCCCACCACCAGGAGGTCCGGCAGCACCCGGCTGCGGAACAGTCCGGCGCCCGCGCTGTGCAGCGCCACCACGACCGCCACCGCGCAGTACCCCGCCCAGAGCGCCAGCGGGCCGCCCCAGCGCGAGCGCAGCCCGCGCCGCGCCGCCACCCCGGCCCCCGCCCGGTACAGCCGCACCACGGCCAGGGCCCCGAGCAGCAGCGGAGTGACCGTCAGCGGGGCGTCCGCGCCGCCGCGCAGGACCGGCGCGCCGTGCCCGAGCAGCCAGAGCGCACCCGCCAACCGGGTGGCACCGGCCGCGTCGGAGTCCGCGTACGGCGTCGCCACCCAGAGCCCGAGGACCGGCACCCCGACCACCGCGAGACCGACCAGCGCCGTCCGCACCCCCGCCAACAGGTCGGCCAGCGCCGGGCGTCCGCCCAATTCGCCGGGCACTTCCAGGAGCGGACGGCCCATCAGCTGCGTCATGCGCCTCATGGTGCCAAGGCGACTCGCCATGCTCCGTGAACCGGCAAACCGCCGCCGTGTCCCAGATTATTGTCTTATGCGCCTTTTCAGACCCTGCCCCCAAGCCGCCGTCGCCCCGGCCCGGAGCGTCTGATGACCACGCCACCCACCCGCGCCACCGATCCACTGCGGAAGCTGACCCCCCGTGAGGTCCAGGCCCTCACCCACCTGGCCGCCGGACACGGCCTCGATCACACCGCCGCCGCACTCGGCGTCACCACCGCGACCGCCCGTAGTTATCTGCACCGGGCCATGCGCAAGCTCGGCTGTCCCACCGAAGCCGCCGCGATCGCCCTGCTCAGGACCGCACCTCCGACCGGCCCGGGTCGGCGCCCCCCGGCCGCCCCCACCGGCACCGACCGCACGCGAGTGGCCCCCACTGCCCCGGGAGAACGCAGCGGCATGACCAAGACCACCCCGACCGGCGGGAAACCCGGCACCGACAGCGACCGCCACCACCGCTCCACCGGCGTCGGCACCGGCCCCGGCCCCGGCCGGTCGACGGCGCACGGCGAGCCCGGCACCCCGGCGGCCTCCGGCCCCGGCCAGCAGACCGGCCAGCAGCAGCCCCAGCAGCAGGGCCGGCACCCGGGCCCGTCCGCCCGGTCCGGCCCCGCCCCGGGCAAGCCCGAGGCCCGGCGCCGTCGTCCCCCGGACGGCACGCGCGGCCCGCAGGGAGCCGGACGGAAGCCGGGCACCACCGCCGCGGCCGCCGCCCCGGCCGGTGCCCCCGAACCGGCCGCTCCCCCGGCGCCCGCGGCCGCTCGGCCCGCTCCCGCTTCCGTTTCCGCTTCCGCTTCCGCCCCCGGCGGGCGCGACGCCGCCGACTCCCGTGAACGGATCAGCGCGGCGCTCACCGAGGCGGGCCACGGACGGGACCTCACGGAGAGCTTCGAGGAGCTGTACGAGGCCGCGCACACCCGGCTGGTGCAGCAGGTGTTCCTGCTGACCGCCTGCCGCCACCGCGCGGTGCACTGCGTGCGGCGGGCGTTCGGGGAGGCCCGGCAGGACTGGGGCGGGGTGGTCGGATCGGGCGATCCGGAGGGCTGGGTGCGGGTGCGGGCCTGCGAGCTGGCGCTGTCGCCGTGGCGGCGCGGCGGCCCCCGGCGGGTGCACGCGTGGACGCTGCCGCACCGTCGGATCAGGGTCCGCCCGGCCGACGAGGCCCAGTCGGTGCTGCCGGACCACGACCGGCTGACCGACCGGGACAAGGCGCTGTTGAAGGCCCTGCGGCGGCTGTCCCGGCCGCAGCGGCGGGCCCTGGTGCTGCACGACGGGCTGGGGCTGCCGGCGGCGGCGGTCGCGGTGGAGGTGGAGTCGACCCAGGCGGCCGCCGAGGGGCGGGTGTGGGCGGCGCGGGCGGCGCTGGCGCAGTGGGTGCCGGAGCTGGTGGGGCCGGACCCGGCGGCGCCGGGGTTCGCGGACGGGCTGAGCGGGCTGCTGCACCGGGCGGCGGTGCGGGGCTGCCCGGAGCCGCACCGGGCGCCGGTACCGGTGCTGCGGGCCCAGCACCGGCTGAGCACGGCCGCCCGGACGGGCGCGGCGGTCCTGCTGACGATGGCCGTGGGCGGAGCGACGGTGGCGACGCTTTCCGGGCTGCGTCCGGCGGCGCTGTTCCACCGGCCGGAGCAGCCGGTCCCCGCGCTCTGCGTGCCGGCCCCGACGGCGGAGGTGGAGGCACCGGGCGTGCCGCTGCTGCCGGGCGGGGCACCGAACGGCATCACCAGCCTGTGGTGCAGTCCGACGCCGGGGCTGGCGGCGGTGGTGGCGGAGCCGCAGGCCCAGGCGGTCGCGCGCTGGGAGCTGCCGGCCGCGGCCCACGGCGTGGCCCCGCCGCCGCAGCAGGACCCGGCGGTCTGCCCGAGCTGGTCGCCGCTGCCCTGCGCCACCGGCCCGGCGCACTGACGCGCCGGCACCCCGGTGCGCTGAGGCTCCGGCGCGCGGGCGAGCCTGCGCGCCGGCCCCGGAACGGCGAGCGCCCCCGCCCTACGAGAGGGCGGGGGCGCTCGACGCACGGGTGACCGGGGTCAGCCCTTGGCGGCGATGATCTCGCGGGCCAGGCGGGCGGTCTCGGACGGCGTCTTGCCGACCTTGACACCGGCGGCCTCGAGGGCCTCCTTCTTCGCCTGGGCGGTGCCCGAGGAGCCCGAGACGATGGCGCCGGCGTGGCCCATGGTCTTGCCCTCGGGGGCGGTGAAGCCCGCGACGTAGCCGACGACCGGCTTGGTGACGTGCTCGGCGATGTAGGCCGCGGCACGCTCCTCGGCGTCGCCACCGATCTCACCGATCATGACGATGATCTCGGTCTCCGGGTCCTCCTGGAAGGCCTTGAGGGCGTCGATGTGGGTGGTCCCGATGACCGGGTCACCGCCGATGCCCACGGCCGAGGAGAAGCCGATGTCGCGCAGCTCGTACATGAGCTGGTAGGTCAGGGTGCCCGACTTCGAGACCAGGCCGATCTTGCCGGAGGTGGTGATGTCGGCCGGGATGATGCCGGCGTTCGACTGTCCGGGGCTGATCAGGCCGGGGCAGTTCGGGCCGATGATCCGGGTCTTGTTGCCCTTCGAACCGGCGTACGCCCAGAAGGCGGCGGTGTCGTGCACCGGAACGCCCTCGGTGATCACGACGGCCAGGCCGATCTCGGCGTCGATGGCCTCGATGACGGCGGCCTTGGTGAAGGCCGGCGGCACGAAGAGCACGGAGACGTCGGCGCCGGTCTCCTTCATGGCCTCGGCGACGGAGCCGAAGACCGGGATCTCGGTGCCGTCGACGTCGACCGTGGTGCCGGCCTTGCGCGGGTTGACACCGCCGACGATCTGGGTGCCGGAGGCGAGCATGCGGCGGGTGTGCTTCATGCCCTCGGCGCCGGTCATGCCCTGGACGATGACCTTGCTGTCCTTGGTAAGGAAGATAGCCATGGTGTTGAGTCCCTTCCTTACTTGTTGGCCAGCTCGGCGGCGCGGTCAGCGGCGCCGTCCATGGTGTCCACGCGCTGGACCAGCGGGTGGTTGGCGTCGTCGAGGATCTTGCGACCCAGCTCCGCGTTGTTGCCGTCCAGGCGGACGACCAGCGGCTTGGTGACGTTCTCGCCCTTGCTCTCCAGGAGCGCGAGGGCCTGCACGATGCCGTTGGCGACCGCGTCACAGGCGGTGATGCCGCCGAAGACGTTGACGAAGACCGACTTGACGTCGGGGTCGCCCAGGATGATCTCCAGGCCGTTCGCCATGACCTCGGCGGAGGCGCCGCCGCCGATGTCCAGGAAGTTGGCGGGCTTGACGCCGCCGTGCTTCTCACCGGCGTAGGCGACCACGTCGAGGGTGCTCATGACGAGGCCCGCGCCGTTGCCGATGATGCCGACCTGGCCGTCGAGCTTGACGTAGTTCAGGCCCTTGGCCTTGGCGGCCGCCTCGAGCGGGTTGGCCGCGGCCTTGTCCTCGAGCGCCTCGTGCTCGGGCTGACGGAACTCGGCGTTCTCGTCCAGGGAGACCTTGCCGTCGAGCGCGATGATCTTGCCCTCACCGGACTTGATCAGCGGGTTGACCTCGACGAGGAGGGCGTCCTCCTTGATGAAGACGGTCCACAGCTTCTGCAGGACCTCGGCGACCTGGTCGGCGACCTCGGCCGGGAACTTCGCCGCGGCGACGATCTCGGCGGCCTTCTCCGGGGTGCAGCCCTCGTTGGCGTCGACCGGGATCTTGGCGAGCGCGTCGGGGTTCTGCTCGGCGACGACCTCGATCTCCACGCCGCCCTCGACGCTGGCCATGGCCAGGAAGGTGCGGTTGGTGCGGTCCAGCAGGAACGAGACGTAGTACTCGTCCTTGATGTCCGCGGTCTGGGCCAGCATCACCTTGTGAACGGTGTGGCCCTTGATGTCCATGCCGAGGATCTGCTCGGCCTTGGCGACGGCGTCCGCCGGGTCGGCGGCGAGCTTCACGCCACCGGCCTTGCCTCGGCCACCCACCTTCACCTGAGCCTTGACGACGGCGCGGCCGCCGAAGCGCTCCGCGATGGCGGCAGCGTCTGCGGCGGTCTCGATGACATCGCCGTCAAGCACGGGCACACCGTGCTTGGCGAAGAGGTCCCTCGCCTGGTACTCGAACAGGTCCACGTGTTTGTCCTTGTTCGTGGTCGCGGATTGTGTCTCTACGAGCGTGCCACGGCAGGATCTTCGCTGCGGGTCGTCGAAGCGGTGCGGGTACGCAGAGGTACGGCCTTGCGGCCCACACAGCCACGGGCGCACACGTCAATCAACACGCGCGTCACGTCCGTCTGGCAGGTTATCCCCGTGGGACGGGACTGTTCTGCCCGGGGCCTGTCCGTCATGGGTGAGAACCGTCACAGATCGGCCCACGGCCGTCGGCGGCACCCGCGGTCCACCGATCGAGCGATTCACACGTTCGAGTGAAGTCGTCGCGGCCCCGGTCCTGGCTCCCGGTCCTGGCTCCCGGCCTTGGCTCCCGGTGTCAGCTCCCGGTCAGGGCTCACGGTCAGGGCTCACGGCCGGGGCTCACGATCGGTCGCTTCTCGATCGCCGCCGCCATGATCTCGGGGAAGGCGTCCGGGGTGCAGGCGAAGGCCGGGGCGCCGAGCGCGGCCAGGGCGGCGGCGTGGGCGTGGTCGTACGCGGGGGCGCCCTCGTCGGAGAGCGCGAGCAGCGCGACGAACTGGACGCCCGCCGCCTTCATCGCGGCGACCCGCCGCAGCATGCCGTCCCGGATGCCGCCCTCGTACAGGTCGCTGACCAGCACCACGACCGTCTCCGACGGCCGGGTGATCCTCGACTGGCAGTAGGCGAGCGCCCGGTTGATGTCGGTGCCGCCGCCCAGCCGGGTGGCGAACAGGACGTCCACCGGGTCGGTCAGCTGCTCGGTGAGGTCGACCACCGAGGTGTCGAAGACGACCAGCCGGGTGTCCAGGCTGCGCATCGAGGCGAGCACCGCGCCGAACACCGCGGCGTGGACGACGGACGGCGCCATCGAGCCGGACTGGTCGACGCAGAGGATGACGTCCTTCCGCACCGCCCGCCGGGCACGGGCGTACCCGACCAGCCGCTCGGGCACCACGGTGCCGTACTCGGGCAGGTAGTTCCCGAGGTTGGCCCGGATCGTCCGGTCCCAGTCGATGTCCCGGTGGCGCGGCCGGTTCACCCGGGCGCTGCGGTCCAGGGCGCCGCCCAGGGTGGCCCTGGTCCGGTCGGCCAGTCGGCGCTCCAGCTCGGCGACCACCTTGCCGACCACGGCCCGGGCGGACTCCCGGGTGGTCTCGGGCAGCGCGTGCTTGAGCGACAGCAGGGTGCCGACCAGGTGCACGTCCGGCTCGACGGCCGCCAGCATCTCCGGCTCCAGCAGCAGCCGGTCCAGGCCGAGCCGGGTGATCGCGTCCTGCTGCATCAGCTGGACGACGGTGGACGGGAAGTACTCCCGGATGTCGCCCAGCCAGCGGGCGACCTGCGGGGCCGAACCGCCCAGCCCGGCGCTGCGGCGGCCGCCCCGGGGCGCCCTGCCGCCCTCCTGCGGCGCGCCCCGGTAGAGCGCGGCGAGGGCGCCGTCCATCGCGGCGTCCCGGCCGCGCAGGGTGCAGCCGGTGCCGTCGGCCTCGCCGCCGAGCACCAGGCGCCAGCGGCGCAGCCGTTCGTCGGTCGGGGTCGCTGCCATCGGGTCCTCCTCGGTACGGCGGGCGGGTCGGGGGTGGCGGCCGGGGTCAGGTGTTGCGGCCGGTGCGCTGGCGGGGGATCCGCGGGCGGACGCCGAGCAGTACGGCCAGCACCGGGAGGGCCGCGTCGGCGCGGTCCGGGTCGAGCGCCCGGGCCGACTCGGGCGCCGCCGGGGCGGCGTCCAGCGGACCGGCCGCGACCCGGCCGCCGATGGTGGTGCGCACGCCCGCCTCCAGCCCGGCGAAGGTGCGCCGCAGCAGTGGCAGGACATCGGTGAACACCTCGGCGCCGACCCCGCCGAGCCACTCGTCCAGCAGGGCGAGCAGCCGGGGGTCGTGCAGCAGCAGGGCGCCGCCGCCGGTGAGGAAGCCCTCGACCCAACCGGCCGCGTCGGCCGGGGCGTTGGCCGTCGACAGCACCAGCCGGAGCCGTCGGCCGACCTCCTCGGAGTCCAGCCGGCCGTCGTCCAGCAGCAGCCGGACGGCGCGGCCGCGCAGTAGGCCGGGGACGCCGGTGGCCGGGGGGCCGACGGGCTCGCGGCGGGCCAGCGAGCGCAGGGCGGCGGCCCAGCGGTCGGGCAGGCCCTCGGTGCCCGCGGCCTCACCGGCTTCACCGGTGTCCCCGGCCTCACCGGCCTCACCAACCTGCTGCGCGGCCGCGTCCGGTCCGAGCAGGGCGATCGCGCCGTGCACCTCGTCGATCCGGGCCCGCATCGCCGCCGCGCCGTCCGCGTCCAGACCGACACAGGCGGGTGGCAGCCCGACGCAGACCCGCTCGGCCAGCCCGGCCGCGGCCCCGGCCAGCGCACCGTGGTCGGTGCCGCGCACGTCGCCGTAGCGCAGCGCCCGGACCAGCGCGGGCAGCGCGCCCGCCAGGTGCGCGACGTCGGTGTCCAGGGCCGCGCAGTCCGCCAGCACCCGCATCACCGCGGGCAGCGCACCGGACAGCCCGGCCAGCAGGCAGGTCTCCACCAGGCCGGTCAGCTCGGCGAGTTCGACGGCGGCCCGGGCGGTGCCGACCGCCTTGCCGACGGCGGCCTCCTCCACCGTGGTGCCCCACTGGGCGGCCTCGGCGATCCGGACCGCGAACTCCGGCTGCCAGCACAGCCGCCAGCTCTCCCGGAAGGTGCCGGTGGAGTTGACCGAGGACCGGGCCGGCACGCCCCACTCGACGCCCAGCAGCCGCAGCCGGTGCAGCAGCCGGGAGCGGGCCGCGTCGGTGTCCTTGCGCAGGTCCAGGTCGAGGTCCCGGGGCGCGGCCTCCGGCCTGAGCCGCAGCGAGCGCTGCAGCCGGGTCAGGTCGCGCTGCAGCGGCACCACCGGCGCGCCCTCGGGCACCTCGCCGAGCGCGTCACCGACCACCAGGCGGTCCCGGACGAGTTCCAGGGCGACGTCCGAACCCTCGCAGAGCACCGCGCGGACGGCGTCCAGGGTCTCGGTCAGCCCGGCGAGCGGGCGGCCGCGCAGCGCCGCGAGGGTCTCGGCGAGCCGGACCGCCTCGATCACGTGGGCGGAGGAGACCGGGTGGTCCTCGGCGCGCAGCAGCTCGGCGGCCCGGGTGAGCCAGCGCGGCACCGGGTCCCCCTCGGTGCTGAACAGGTGGTGGTACCAGCCGGGCGACTGGACGCCCGCGCCGTAGCCGGCGGCCTGGGAGAGCCTGCGGTGCGTCCACGGGATCCAGGTGATGTCGGCCCGCACCTTCTTCGGCAGCCCGGCGAGCAGCGCCCGGTCGTGCGCCACGGTGGGCATGGCCGCCAGCGCGGGCACGTGGAAGGCGCCGCAGACCACGGCGATCCGGCGGTGCCCGGCCCGCCGGGCGGCCCGGATCCGCTGGCGCATGTGGGCCTCGCGCAGCTCGTCCCGGCGGGACTCGCCGAGGCCCTCGGCGCGCAGCGCGGCCATCGCCTCGGCGACGGCGGCGAACGGTGCCAGCGCGTCCGTGCCGGGGGCGCGGTGCTCGACCACGTCCTCCCACCAGCGCTCCGGGTCGTCGTGGCCGGCGGCCTCGGCGAGCAGCGCCAGCGGGTCCGCGGGCCGCTCCTCGGCCGCCTCCCCGGCTTGGTCGTCGGCCCGGTCCAAGGCCTGCTCCCCCGCGGCCGGCGCGAAGGCGTACCCGGCGGGCAGGTCGATGAAGTGGACCGGCAGGTCGTGGTCCACCGCGTGCCGGACCGCCACCCACTCCGGGGAGAACTCGGCGTACGGCCAGAACGCGGCCCGGGACGGGTCGTCCACCGCGTGGGCGAGCAGGGCCACCGGCGGCACCAGGTCCTTCCCGGCCGCCAGGTGCACGACGGCGTCGGCCTCCGCCGGGCCCTCGATCAGCACCGCGTCCGGCCGCCACTGCGCCAGCGCGGCCGCCACCGCCCGGGCCGAGCCGGGGCCGTGGTGCCGGATACCCAGCAGGGCGACCTCCGAGGTCACGCCGTCACCTCGCGGGCCGCGCGGTAGAAGTCCTTCCAGCCGTCGCGCTCGCGCACCACCCCTTCGACGTACTCGCGCCACACCGCCCGGTCCGCCACCGGGTCGCGGACGACCGCGCCGAGGATGCCGGCCGTCACGTCCCCGGCGCGCAGCACGCCGTCGCCGAAGTGGGTGGCCAGAGCGAGGCCGTTGGTCAGCACCGAGATCGCCTCGGCGGTGGAGAGGGTGCCGCTCGGGCTCTTGACCTTCGTCCGGCCGTCCACGGTGAGCCCGGCCCGCAGCTCCCGGAAGACCGTCACCACGCGCCTGATCTCCTCGGCGCCGCCGGGCAGTTCGGGCAGGTCGAGGGAGCGGCCGAGCTGGTTGACCCGGCGGGTGACGATGTCGACCTCCTCGTCCAGCGAGCCGGGCAGGGGCAGCACCACGGTGTTGAAGCGGCGGCGCAGCGCGCTGGACAGCTCGTTGACGCCGCGGTCCCGGTCGTTGGCGGTGGCGATCACGTTGAAGCCGCGCACGGCCTGCGTCTCGCCGCCCAACTCCGGTACCGGCAGGGTCTTCTCGGACAGGACGGTGATCAGGCTGTCCTGCACGTCGGCCGGGATGCGGGTGAGCTCCTCGATCCGGGCGAGCTTGCCGTCCGCCATCGCCCGCATCAGCGGCGAGGGCACCAGGGCGTCCCGGCTGGGGCCGTGGGCGAGCAGCCGGGCGTAGTTCCAGCCGTACCGGACGGCCTCCTCGGGGGTGCCCGCGGTGCCCTGCACCAGCAGCGTGGAGTCGTCGCTGATCGCGGCGGCCAGGTGCTCGGACACCCAGGTCTTCGCGGTGCCGGGCACGCCGAGCAGCAGCAGCGCGCGGTCCGTCGCCAGGGTGGTGACGGCGACCTCGACGATCCGGCGCGGGCCGATGTACTTGGGGGTGATCCGGGTGCCGTCCGGCAGCTCGCCGCCGAGCAGGTACGTCGCCACGGCCCACGGCGAGAGCTTCCAGCGCTCGGGGCGCGGACGGTCGTCCTGCGCGGCCAGCGCGGCCAGTTCACCGGCGAACGCGTCCTCGGCGTGCTGCCGCAGAACGTCGGTCATGGGGGCTCCTTGAGGTCGGCCGCCGGGTACGCGGGTGCCCCGGTGGTGGGGTGAACGGGGGGAGCCAGGTCGGCGTCCCGGCCTGTGGGAACCACCTTGCAACGCGGCACTGACAACCGCCGGACGGGCGCCGGACAACCGCCGGACGGGGACCGGACGGACAGTCAGCCGCTGTCAGTGCCCCCGCCTACCGTCGGTCGCATGGAGGAACGCTGGAGCACCGAACACGTCCTGTCGCTGGCCCCTGACGCCGCGTCGCGGAAGGCGGCGGGCCGGCTGTCCGCGCCCGCGCCCTGGTCCGGCACGGGCACCGACGGCGCCGTCCTCTGGGGCGAGTGCCGGGGCAGCGGCCGTACGCCGTACCGCACCGTGATCGAACTCGCCACGCCCGCCTACCGGTGCAGCTGCCCCAGCCGGAAGTTCCCGTGCAAGCACGCGCTCGGACTCCTCCTGTTGTGGAGCGGCACCCCCGAGGCCGTCCCGGCCGGCGAGCCCGCCGACTGGGCGGCCGAATGGCTCGGGGCCCGGCAGGAACGGGCCGAGAAGCGCGCGAGCGCCCCGGCCGACCAGGAGGCCGCCCGCCGCCGGGCCGAGCGGCGCGGCGCCCGGGTCGCGGCCGGCGCGGCCGAACTTCGGCTGCGGCTGGCCGACCGGATCCGGCACGGCCTGGCCGACCACTCCACGGCCGGCCCCTGGGAGGAGGTCGCGGCCCGGATGGTCGATGCCCAGGCCTCCGGACTCGCCACCCGGGTACGGGAGTTGGACACCCTGCCGGAGGACCGGCTGCTGGAGGAGTACGCGATGCTGCACCTGCTGGCCACCGCCGCCACCCGGCTCGACGAACTGCCGGCCGACCTGGCCGCCACCGTCCGCGCCCGGGTCGGCTACACCCAGGACACCGCCGAGGTGCTCGCCGGCCCGACCGTACGGGACCGCTGGCTGGTGCTCGGCAGCCGCACCGCGCCGATGGAAGGGGGGACCGACGAGCGGCTCACCACCCGCCGGATCTGGCTGCGCGGCGCCAAGACCGGCCGCCCCGCCCTGCTGCTCGCCTTCGGCCGCCCCGGCCAGGCCCCCGACCTCGCCCTGCCCACCGGCCACCTGCTGGAGGCCGAACTCGCCTACCACCCCGGCGCCCGCCCGCTGCGCGCGGTGCTCGGCACCCGCTACGGCGTCCCCGGGCCCGGCCCGGCCGAGGCGCCCGCCGGGCTCACCGTCGCCGAGGCGGTCGCCGGGTACGGCACGGCGGTGGCCGACGACCCGTGGCTGGACAGCTGGCCGACCGTGCTCGCCGGGGTCGTCCCGGTCCGCGCCCCGGACGGCTGGCACCTGACGGACGGCCACCACACCGTCCCGGTCCGCCCCTCGGCCGTCCCCGAGGCCGCGCTGTGGCGGCTGGCCGCGGTCTCCACCGGCCGCCCGCTGACGGTCTTCGGCGAGTACGGCCACCAGGGTTTCGCCCCGGTCACCGCCTGGAGCGCCGAGCACCGCCCGGTCGGCCTCACCTCCGCCTAGGGGCGTGTCCTGTGGATCAGGCCGGGCCCAGAGCCCAAGGAGAACCCGACGTCTCAGGAGAACCGACGATGACCCTCACCCCGGACCCGTGGGAGCCGCTGCGGACCAGCGCCCTGCTCGGCACCGACCGGCGCCCGCTCCCGCCCACCGCCCTGCCGCTCGCCGACGCCGTGGACCCCTCCGACCCGGCGACCGCCCTGCTGGAGCTGGCCGCGCTGGCCACCGTCCGCCGCCGGGCCGGCGCCCTGCCGGTACCGGCCACCGAGCCGCCCGGGCCGCCCGCTCCCGAGGACCCCCGACCCGAACTGCCCGAGGCCGCCGCCCGCCGGCTGGCCGTCCTGCTCGGCGGGCGCACCGGCGGCACCGGCGGCGGCACTCTGGCCAACCTCGCCGAGCTGCTGCCGCAGTGGCTCGCCACCGCCCGGGCCGAGGGCCTGCGGCCGCCCGCCGCGCTGATACCCGGGCTGCTCGACGCCGCCCGGGCGCGCAGCGAACTGCGCTCCGACGCCGTGGCGCTGGCCGGTCCGCTGGGCCGCTGGCTGGCCGCGCAGAACCCGGACTGGCGGTTCGTGCTGCGCACCACCGCCGCCGGCCCGACCCGGGGGCCGAACGACCCGGACGACCCGGACACCCCGGCCGGCCCGGACGACCACCGGCTGTGGCACGAAGGCCTGTTCGCCGAGCGGGTCACCCATCTGACCATGCTGCGCCGCCGCGACCCGGCCGCCGGGCTGGAGCTGCTGCGCAGCACCTGGCCCACCGAGCGCGCCGAGGACCGGCTGCTCTTCCTTGACGCCCTCCAGGACGGCCTCTCCCCCGCCGACGAGCCCTTCCTGGAGGCCGCCCTGGGCGACCGCAGCAAGAACGTCCGCGCCACCGCCGCCGAACTGCTCTCCACCCTGCCCGACTCGGCGCTCGCCCGGCGGATGGCCGAGCGGGCCCGGGCCGCCGTCCGGCTCGCCGACAGCGGCACCCACCTGCTGGTCACCCCGCCCGCCGAGTGCGACGAGCGGATGCAGCGCGACGGCATCGCCCCCAAGTCGCCCACCGGGCGCGGCGAACGGGCCTGGTGGTTCGGCGAGGTGGTGGCCGCCGCGCCGCTGTCGGTCTGGTCGGCCGACACCGGCCTGACGCCCGAGCAGCTGCTCGGGCTGCGGGTCGGCGACAGCGTGGACGAGACCAGCAGCAGCTGGGCCGACGACCTGCGGGAGGCCTGGGCGCGCGCCGCCGTGCGCCAGCACGACGCCGACTGGGCCCGGGCCCTGCTCGGCCCGGCCCCCGCCCCGCCGGCCCGGGGCGCCGGGCGGGCCCGGGGCGCGCGGGTGACCGGCGCCCCGGCGAAGCTGCTGGCCGTGCTCCCGCCCGAGGAACGGGCCGCCTGGACGGCCGCCTTCATCGAGGTGCACGGCCTGGCCGAGGCCTTCCAGCTGCTCGGGGCCTGCGCCACCCCGTGGACGCCGCCGCTGTCCACCGCCGTGGTGACGGCGCTGGCCCGGGCCGCCGCCTCCGGCGCGTACCCGTGGAGCCACAGCGGGGTGCTCGGGATGACGGAGCGCGCGCTCGCTCCCGGGACGGCCGCCGCGGTGGAGGAGCTGGCCGCCGGGGCCTCGCCCGACTCCGCCTGGTCGGAGACCTTCGCCCGGCTGGCCGGGACCCTGCGCTTCCGAGCGGCGATGCTCGACGAGCTGACGGTTCACGCCGGTTGACGCACCGTCGGGCCGGGCAGCCGGTACGGCGGGTGGGCGGGTACGGCCGGGCGGGCAGCGCGGCCGTACCGGAGCACGCCCCGGGAACGCCCGAGCGGGCCGGTCCAGAACGGACCGGCCCGCTCGGCGCACGGCGGAGCCCAGCCGACAAGGCCCAACCGGCGAAGCTCAGCCGGCGGTCCGCAGGTTGGCCTCGACCCAGGCGACCACGTCCCGGGTGGGCGTACCCGGGGTGAAGATGTCGGCGACGCCCATCGCCTTGAGCTCGGCGATGTCCTCGTCCGGGATGATCCCGCCGCAGAAGACCTTGATGTCCTCGGCGTCGCGCTCCTTCAACAGCTGCAGCACCTTGGCGCACAGGGTCATGTGGGCGCCGGAGAGGATCGACAGCCCGATGCCGTCCGCGTCCTCCTGGATCGCGGTGTCGACCACCTGCTCGGGGGTCTGGTGCAGCCCGGTGTAGATGACCTCCATACCGGCGTCGCGCAGGGCGCGCGCGATGACCTTGGCGCCACGGTCGTGACCGTCGAGCCCCGGCTTGGCGACCACCACACGGATCGGCCCCGACACACTCATCACTGCCTCCTGGACCTCGTCGTCCATCATCCGACCGGGCTTCGTGGGCCCTCGGTGCGGTTGACGCGGTTAACGCTCGATAACCAACCAACCTGAGGGGAGATTAGCGCCACCCGCCCCGGTTGGCCGAGCCACCTCCCAAGAGGAGGGCAAAGTCACAGCGCCGGGCCTTGCTACCAGCGGGTACGCCCGTCGACGGTCCCCCCGGACACCGCGCGGACCCCCGTGCGCCCCCTTGACAACCGGCGGTTTTTCCGGGGTGTCGACGTGGGACTACAGTCACGCCTGTTTACCTCGCCCGACGACGTGACCGAGGCCCACCGAGGAGGCAGCCCCCGATGGCTCCCGAAGCAGCCGCCCGCCCCACCCGTGCGGAGCTGCGCCTCGCCGCCCGCCAGCAGTCCCGCGTACAGCGCCGCGGCGCCGCCAGGGCGGCCACCCGGGCCGCGCTGTTCCGGGTCGCGGTGCCCTCGGTGGCCGCGCTCGGGGTCGCCGGGGCGGCGGGCGCGGCGGTGGTCCAGGAGCGGGCCGACCGGGTGCCGGCACAGGCCTCGGCGGCCGACGCCACCACCGGCCCGGCCACACCGCAGGCCGCACCGCAGGCGCTCGTCCACACCGACCAGACCCAGACCTCGCGCGGCGACGCCCGCCAGCCGCTGACCGGCGCCCAGCCCGGCGACGGCACGCCCACCGCCACCCCGACCGCCCAGCCGACCCCCGAACCGGTCAAACCCAAGGTGGTCATGCCGGTCGCCCGGCACGGCCTGGGCGAGCTGTTCGGCGCCTCCGGCGAGCACTGGGCCAGGCGGCACACCGGCATCGACTTCCCGGTGGACGGCGGCTCCGAGGCGTACGCCGTCACCGACGGGACGGTCCGGACGCAGTGGAACCCGTTCTACGGCTACATGTCGATGTTGAAGATGCCGGACGGCACCGAGGCCTGGTACTGCCACCTGCGCAGCTACAAGGTCCGCAAGGGGCCGGTGAAGCAGGGCGACGTGATCGCCTTCGTCGGCAGCAGCGGCAACAGCACCGGGCCGCACCTGCACTTCGAGATCAGGCCGAAGGACAGCGGGCCGATCGACCCGCTGCCCTGGTTCCTCTCGAACGGCCTGGACCCGAGGTAGCGCCCAGGCCTCACCCAGGCCGCGCCAAAGACGCCGAACCCGGAACGCCGGGCGCGCCGAGGACGGCCCTACAGCTTCTCGACCGGCGCGTAGCGCAGCACCAGCCGCTTGCGGCCGCCCGAGCCGAAGTCCACCTCGGCCTGCGCGTTGTCGCCGGCGCCCGCCACGCCGACCACGGTGCCCAGCCCGAAGGTGTCGTGGCTGACCCGGTCGCCGACCGCGAGCGAGGCGACCTCGCGCTCCACGACCTTGCCGCCGCGCCGCACCGACTGCCCCCAACCCGCCTTCGGCGCGGCCGAACCGGACGACGAGGACCGCGAACTCCCGCCCCCGGACGAGGACTTGCCCCAGGACGAGCCCGAGGAGAAGCCGCGCTGGACCGGCGCCTGCGCCGCCCCCGTCCGCTTCCACTCGACCAGTGCCTCCGGGATCTCCTCCAGGAACCGCGAGGCCGGGTTGTAGGCCGGCTGCCCCCAGGCGCTGCGCAGCACCGAGCGGGTCAGGTAGAGCCGCTCGCGGGCCCGGGTGAGGCCGACGTACGCGAGCCGGCGCTCCTCCTCCAGCTCCTTGACCTGGTTGAGCGCCCGCATGTGCGGGAAGATCCCGTCCTCCATGCCGGTCAGGAAGACGACCGGGAACTCCAGGCCCTTGGCGGTGTGCAGGGTCATCATCGTGATGACGCCCTGCCCCTCCTCGTCCTCGTCCGGGATCTGGTCGGAGTCGGCCACCAGCGCGACCCGCTCCAGGAAGTCGGCCAGCGAGCCGACCGGCGGCGCGCCGTCCTCCCCGGCGTCCGGCCGCTCGCCCGGGTCCTGCTCGTACTCCAGCGCCACCGACGCGAGCTCCTGGAGGTTCTCCACCCGGGTCTCGTCCTGCGGGTCGGTGGAGGCCTGGAGCTCGGCCAGGTAGCCGGTCTCCTCCAGGACGGCCTCCAGCACCGCCGCCGGGCCCGCGCCCGACTCGACGACCTGGCGCAGCCCGGCCATCAGGACGTTGAACTTCTTGACGGCGTTGGCCGAGCGCGCGGCCATCCCGTACGCCTCGTCGACCCGCACCAGCGCCTGGGCGAAGGAGATCCGCTCCCGGGCGGCCAGCGCGTCGATCATCGCCTCGGCCCGCTCGCCGATGCCGCGCTTGGGCACGTTGAGGATCCGGCGCAGCGGCACGGTGTCCTCCGGGTTGGAGAGCACCCGCAGGTAGGCCAGGACGTCCCGGACCTCCTTGCGCTCGTAGAAGCGCACCCCGCCGACCACCTTGTACGGCAGGCCGACCCGGATGAACACCTCCTCGAACACCCGGGACTGGGCGTTGGTGCGGTAGAAGATCGCGACGTCGCCGGGCTTGGCCTCGCCCTTGTCGGTGAGCCGGTCGATCTCGTCGGCGATGAACTGGGCCTCGCCGTGCTCGTCGTCCGCGACGTAGCCGACCACCTTCTCGCCGTGGTCCCCGGCCGTCCAGAGCTTCTTCTCGCGCCGGTTGGCGTTGCGCTCGATGACGGCGTTGGCGGCGCTCAGGATGGTCTGGGTGGAGCGGTAGTTCTGCTCCAGCAGGATCGTGGTCGCGTTCGGGTAGTCCTCCTCGAACTGGAGGATGTTGCGGATGGTCGCGCCGCGGAAGGCGTAGATCGACTGGTCCGCGTCACCGACCACGCACAGCTCGGCGGGCGGCACCTCGGCGAGGTGCGCGGCGGCCGGGTTCACGAACTCGCCGTCCACGGTGCGCTTGGGCGCGGCCGCGACGGAGCCCCCGCTCAGCTCGCGGACCAGCATGTACTGGGCGTGGTTGGTGTCCTGGTACTCGTCGACCAGGATGTGCCGGAACCGGCGGCGGTAGTGCTCGGCGACGTCCGGGAAGGCCTGCAGCAGGTTCACCGTCGTCATGATGATGTCGTCGAAGTCGAGCGCGTTGGCCTCGCGCAGCCGCCGCTGGTAGAGCGCGTACGCCTCGGCGAGCTTCTTCTCCATCGGGTTGGCGGCCTGGTCGGCGAAGGTCTCCTCGTCGATCAGCTCGTTCTTGAGGTTGCTGACCTTCGCCGTGAAGGACTTCGGCGGGAACTGCTTCGGGTCCAGGTCGAGGTCGCGGCAGACCAGCGACATCAGCCGCTGGGAGTCGGCCGAGTCGTAGATCGAGAAGCTGGAGGTGAAGCCCAGCACCTTGGACTCGCGGCGCAGGATCCGCACGCAGGCGCTGTGGAAGGTGGACACCCACATCGCCCGGGCGCGCGGGCCGACCAGCGCCTCGACGCGCTCGCGCATCTCGCCCGCGGCCTTGTTGGTGAAGGTGATCGCCAGGATCTCGCCCGGCTGCACCCCGCGGGCGCCCAGCAGGTGGGCGATCCGGTGGGTCAGCACCCGGGTCTTGCCGGAGCCGGCGCCGGCCACGATCAGCAGCGGCGAGCCGGCGTGCAGCACGGCCTCGCGCTGGGGGTCGTTCATCCCCTCCAGCAGCTGCGCCGGGTCGACCACCGTCCGCGCGGCGCCGTTGCGGTACCAGGCGTCCCGCTCGGCCTCGGCGGCGTGGTCGGTGTGGAAGAGCCCGTCCGGGATCGCCTCCTCGTACGCGTCGTACGGGACTTGGTCCTCGTACGGCGGGGGCTCCTCGTCGGCGGCGACGGGCACGGCGGGCTGCTTCGACCCGGCGGCGGGTGCCTCGAAACCGGGGAGCGGGAGGTCGTCAAAGAGGCTACTCATGGCACTCCGAGTCTATGGCCACCCACCGACAAGCCCGCCCGGCCGAGGGAATCCGGCCGGACGGGCTCGACGACGCGGGGCTCAGACCAGGCGGCGGGCGGTGGCCCAGCGGGTCAGCTCGTGGCGGTTGCTGAGCTGGAGCTTGCGCAGCACGGCGGAGACGTGGCTCTCGACGGTCTTCACCGAGATGAAGAGCTGCTTGGCGATCTCCTTGTAGGCGTAGCCGCGGGCGATCAGCCGCAGCACCTCGCGCTCACGCTGGGTGAGCCGGTCCAGGTCCTCGTCCACCGGCGGGGTGTCGGTGGCGGCGAAGGCGTCCAGGACGAAGCCGGCCAGCCGGGGCGAGAAGACCGCGTCGCCGTCGGCGATCCGGAAGATCGCGTCGACCAGGTCGGTGCCGGTGATGGTCTTGGTGACGTAGCCGCGGGCACCGCCGCGGATCACGCCGATGACGTCCTCGGCGGCGTCCGAGACGGAGAGCGCCAGGAACTTCACTCCCCCCTGCTCGCCCATCACGCCGGCCGAGCGGCGCAGCACCTCGACGCCGCCGCCGCCGGGCAGGTGGACGTCGAGCAGTACGACGTCCGGCCTGGTCTCGGCGACCACCCGGACCGCCGAGTCCACGTCGTCGGCCTCGCCCACCACGTCGATCCCGGTCACGTCGGTGCGGCCGATCTCGGCCCTGACCCCCGTCCGGAACATCCGGTGGTCGTCCACCAGTACGACCCTGGCCGTGCGCCCCGGCTCTGCCTCAGTCATTCGTTCTCTCCATCTCCAGCTCGACCTCGGTGCCGCCGCCCGCCGCCGGCCGCACCCGCGCGGTGCCGCCGTTGCGCTTCATCCGGCCGATGATCGACTCCCGTACGCCCATCCGGTCCTCGGGCACCGTGTCGGGGTCGAAGCCGGGGCCGTGGTCGCGAACGAACACCGACACCGTCCTCCCCTCCACCTCGGCGTAGACCTGGACCGGTCCCCCGCCACCGTACTTGGCCGCGTTGACGGTCGCCTCCCTCGCGGCCTGCATCTGTGCCGCGATCCGCTCGTCCATCGGGCAGTCGCCGACGATGACCAGCTCGACCGGGACGCCGTGCCGGTCCTCGACCTCGGCGACGGCGGCGCGCAGGGACTCCGCCATGGTGTCCGGCGCGGCCTCGGCGGCGGCCTCCGGGCGGTACAGCCACAGCCGCAGCTCGCGCTCCTGGCTGCGGGCCAGCCGGAGCACCTCCTTGGGGTCCTCGGCCCGGCGCTGGATCAGGGTGAGGGTGTGCAGCACCGAGTCGTGGATGTGCGCGGCGATCTCGGCGCGCTCCTGGGCCCGGATGCGGGCGGTGCGCTCGGCGCCGAGGTCCTGCCACAGCCGCAGGCCGTACGGGCCGAGCAGCACCAGCACGCCGGCCAGCACCGCGAGCGAGGCCTCGATCACCGAGCCGAGGGTGGAGCCGCTGCCCTGCATGGCGAGCAGCGCGATGGTGCCGACCACCGCGAGCAGCACGCCCGCGCCGACCCGGGTGTAGGCGCTGCGGCGCTTCTCGCCCTCCTCGATGCCGAACCAGCGCTGCCAGCGCGAGTCGTCGGCCTGCCGCCAGACCAGCGCGACGCCGACGCCGATCGCCAGCAGCGGCCAGGTGTACGGCTTGGCGGTCTGCCAGCCGAGCACGTTCAGCAGCGCGATCAGGCCGATCACGACCATGACCAGGGCGGCGAGCTGGCCGATGCCGCCCTGCCCGTTCCGGCCACCGGGCCGGGCGCCGGCCCCGCCCTCGCCCTCCACGGCGGTGCCGGCGACCGGCTCGCCCTGGAGCGCGTGCTGGAGCAGTTCGCGCAGCCGGCCGACCCAACCGCCGCCGCCCGACTTGGTCAGCGGGGTGCCCGGCCGCAGCCAGGGCGAGGTCGGGACGTAGACGCCGTTGACGTTCACCCAGTGGGTGCCGCCGCGCTGCGAGGGCTCGCCGATGCCGATCGGCACCACGAACCAGAACGCCGCGTACAGCAGCGCGCCGATCCCCTGCGCGAAGAACAGCAGCACGAAGGCCAGCCGGACCCAGCGGACCGGCAGCCCGAGGTGCACCGCCAGGCCGTGCGCGACGCCGCCCAGCATCCGCCCCTGCGGGCTGCGGTACAGCCGGCGGTAGGGCGGCCGACCGCCGGCGGGCGCGTTCGGGTCGGCGCCGGCCGACGCCGCGGCGTCGGAGGCGAGGGGGCGGGGATCGGTACCGGGTGCTGCCACGTCACCGATGGTTCCACGCGGGCGCCTCCGGGCGCATCAGGGTGTGTCCCCCAGCCTTATCAGGGACAAGTCAGGGTACGGGCAGGGCCGTACCCGGTTGGGTCCGCCCACCCGCTGCCGGAAGGATGGTGCCCATGACCGAGGACCACATCCAGGAGGCCGGGCCCACCGCCCCGCCGGAACCGGAGCGCCCGCCGCTCACCAGGACCGAGCACCACCGCGTGGTGGCCGGCGTCTGCGGCGGCCTCGGGCGGCACCTGGACATCGACCCGGTGGTGTTCCGGGTGGTCACCGTGGTGCTCTGCCTCTCCGGCGGCCTCGGACTCTTCCTGTACGGCCTGGCCTGGCTGATCGTCCCGACCGAGGCCGGCGAGGGCAAGGGCCACGGCGGGCGCACCGAGCTCCAGCGGGTGCTGACCGGCCGGGTCGACGGCCAGTCGATCGGCGCGGTCCTGCTGACCGTGATCGGCACCGGGGTGTTCTTCTCCTCGATGGGCGACGGCGACCAGCTGTTCCCGCTGCTGCTGCTCGGCGGGCTGGTCTTCCTGGCGGTGCGCTACGACCCGGAGCGCCGCCGCGGCGGGTTCCGGCGCCGCGGCCGCCGCCGCGGCGGCCCGTACGACCGCCACTTCCCCGACGACGGCGGTTACGGCTGGCCGTCGGACGAGGCCCGGGCCCGGCACGCCGCCGCGCAGGCCGCCGGGACCGTCCCCGCCGACTCCCCCGCCCCCGGCCCGAGCGGCTACCTGTGGGACCCCCGCCACCCCGAGCGCAACCCGTACGGCGCCACCGACCAGGGCGGCACCCCGCCGCCCGGCGCGGGCCCGAAGGTGCCGCCGCCGGGCGTCCCGGCCCCGGCCTGGTGGCAGCGGGCCGACCTCCCGGAGGGCGACCCGCTGCGCAAGGAGCGCCCGGAGCGGCGCGAACCGGCCGTCGTCCGGCACCCCAAGGAGCGGTCGCCGCTCGGCTTCTTCGGCTTCCTGCTGGCGATCGGCGCCGCCACCGCGGTCTGGTCCGCCTCGGTCGGCCACACCGACGTCACCAAGCTGAGCACCGTGGTGCTGGCCACCGGGCTGCTGGTGATCGGTCTGACCCTGCTGCTGGCCGCGAAGTTCGGCAAGGCCCGCAAGCTCGCGGTGCTGGGGCTGCTGACCACCCTGGCGCTGGCCTTCGCCGGCCACTCGCCGCACACCGTGCAGGACGCCGTCGGCGACCGCACCTGGACGGTCGCCAGGGCCGCGGACCTCAAGGACCGCTACAACCTCGGCGCCGGCAACATCCGGCTGGACCTCTCCCGGCTGGACCCGGCCGGCGCCACCGTCGCCACCAAGGTCGACCTCGGGGCCGGCGAACTGGTGGTCACCGTGCCGGCGGACGTCACGGTGGACCTGGTGGCCCGGGTCGGCCTGGGCAACGTGACCGTCCCCGGCGACCGCAACGACGGCACCGGACGGCACGTCTACCAGCTCGGTCCGGTGGACGGCCGCCCGTCCAAGGGCAGCATCGATCTCCAACTCGGCATCGGCATCGGCGACATCAAGGTGGTCCAGCAGTGAGGAAGCACCGGCTCGACCTGTTCTCGTTGATCGCGGGCGCCCTGTTCACCGTGATCGCCGTGCTCTACCTGGTGGCGGCGCTCAACGACCGGTCGGTGAACGGACGCGTCGTCGTCCCGGTCACCTTCATCGTGCTCGGCGTCGGCGGCCTGGCCGGCGCGGTCGCCGCGGTGGCCCGGCGGAGCCGGCCGGACCGCGAGGAGTAGGGCGTGTCTGACCCGCCCCAGGGCGTGTCAGCTCTGCTGCGGGCCCAGGGTCAGCTTGTCGCCGTTCTTGCTGACGGCGTAGCGGGGCAGCGGCTTGACCGCCGGGCCGTTGACCACCGCGCCGGTCGCGGCGTCGAAGCGGGAGCCGTGGCAGGGGCAGTACAGCTGGCCGTTCTTCGGGGCGTCCACCGCGCAGCCGGAGTGGGTGCAGACGGCCGAGAAGGCGCAGTACTGGCCGGCCTTGGGCTGCACGATGTAGACGCCGTCCCCGGTGGCCGGGTCCTTGACCTGGGCCGAGCCGCCGACCGGCACGCTCGCCGCGGCCACGGTGGGGGCCGGCGCGGCGGGCGCCGTCGCGGTGCCGCCGGGGGCCGGGGCCGCGGACTGCTTGGGTGCGGCCTTGCCGCTGCGGCCGAAGGTGCGGGTGAGCGAGCCGGTCAGCAGCCCGGCACCGCCGATCGCGACCGCCGCGATGCCGCCGTCCACCAGCGCCCGGCGCTTGACGTGCTCCTCGGTCAGCCCCCGCTCGCGGTCCCGGCCGGCCCGGCGGGCCAGGTAGCCGTCCACCGACAGGTACGGCGTGCCGGCCAGCAGCAGCGGGGTCCAGGCCATCAGGTAGCCGAGGTCGTTGCCGAGGTAGTACGGCGAGACGTTCCAGCTGACGGTCAGCCACAGGCTGAGGTTGATCAGCGCGCCGCCGAGCGCCGCGACCCGGCCCCAGAGGCCGAGCAGGGTGCCGAGGCCGACCGCCAGTTCGCCGAAGGCGACGGCCAGCGCCGCCAGCGTGGGCGAGTCCAGCGCGGGGCCGAGCAGGAAGCCGATCGGGCTGCCGCCCGCCTTGGCGGCCTGGGTCTGCGAGACGAAGGAGGCCGGGTCCCCGGCGCCGGCCAGGTAGTGCGCGTCGGAGAGCTTGTCCAGGGCGGCGTAGACGAAGGTGACGCCGAGGAACAGCCGCAGCGGCAGCAGCGCGTACCTGGACGCGAACGCCCGGCGCTGGGCCGCCCGGTCGGCCCGGCCGGCCGCCGCCCCGCCGTCGATCGCCTCGGAGTTGCTGACCTCCGACATCCCGTACACCTTCCCTCGCGGCCTGCCACTCTCTGACAGGTCCGGTCCGCATTCTGCCCGCTCCTGCACGTTTTCGGTGGGACGTACCGGAGCCGGGGCCGCGCACGGCCGCGCCGCCGTCCCCTTCACTACGGGAACGACGGCGCGGCTGTTCAGGCTTCGCGGGGAGTGCTCACTCCCACTCGATGGTGCCCGGCGGCTTGCTGGTGACGTCGACGACGACGCGGTTGACGTCGCGGACCTCGTTGGTGATCCGGGTGGAGATCTTCGCCAGCACGTCGTACGGCAGGCGCGACCAGTCGGCGGTCATGGCGTCCTCGGAGGAGACCGGACGCAGCACGATCGGGTGGCCGTAGGTGCGGCCGTCGCCCTGCACGCCCACGCTGCGCACGTCGGCGAGCAGCACGACCGGGCACTGCCAGATCTCGCGGTCCAGGCCGGCCGCGGTCAGCTCCTCGCGGGCGATCGCGTCGGCGTCGCGGAGCAGGTCCAGGCGCTCCTTGGTGACCTCGCCGACGATCCGGATGCCCAGGCCGGGGCCCGGGAACGGCTGGCGCTGGACGATCTCCTCGGGCAGGCCCAGCTCCTGGCCGACCATCCGGACCTCGTCCTTGAACAGCTTGCGCAGCGGCTCGACCAGCTGGAACTGGAGGTCCTCGGGCAGGCCGCCGACGTTGTGGTGGGACTTGATGTTGGCGGTGCCGGTGCCGCCGCCGGACTCCACCACGTCCGGGTACAGGGTGCCCTGGACCAGGAAGTCGACCGACTCGCCGTGCGCGCCGGCCTCGGCGACGATCTCGGCCTGGGCCTGCTCGAAGACCCGGATGAACTCGCGGCCGATGATCTTGCGCTTCTCCTCGGGGTCGGTGACCCCCTTGAGCGCGTTCAGGAAGCGCTCGGAGGCGTCGACGACCTTGAGCTGGACGCCGGTGGCGGCCACGAAGTCCTTCTCGACCTGCTCGGTCTCGCCCTTGCGCATCAGGCCGTGGTCGACGTAGACGCAGGTCAGCCGGTCGCCGATGGCCTTGTTGACCAGGGCCGCGGCGACCGCGGAGTCCACGCCGCCGGACAGGCCGCAGATCGCACGCTTGTTGCCGACCTGCTCGCGGATCAGGGCGATCTGCTCCTCGACCACGCTGCCGGTGGTCCAGGTCGGGGCGATGCCGGCGCCGCGGTAGAGGAAGTGCTCCAGGATCTGCTGGCCGTGGTCGGAGTGCAGCACCTCGGGGTGGTACTGGACGCCGTACAGCCGGGCCTCGTCGTTCTCGAAGGCCGCGACCGGGACCACCTCGGTGGACGCGGTGACGGTGAAGCCCTCGGGGGCGGCGGAGCAGGCGTCGCCGTGCGACATCCACACCGAGTGCTCCGCCGGGACGCCCTCGAACAGGGTGGAACCGGTGCGGGAGACCTTCAGCGGGGTGCGGCCGTACTCGCGGGCGCCGCTGTTGTCGACGGTGCCGCCCAGGACCTTCGCCATCAGCTGGAAGCCGTAGCACATGCCGAAGACCGGGACACCGGCCTCGAAGATCGCGCGGTCGAGCTGCGGCGCGCCCTCTTCGTAGACCGACGACGGACCGCCGGAGAGGATGATCGCCTTGGGGTTCTTGGCGAGCATCTCGGCGACCGGCATGCTGCTCGGCACGATCTCGCTGTAGACCCGCGCCTCACGCACCCGACGGGCGATGAGCTGGGCGTACTGGGCACCGAAGTCGACCACCAGGACGGTGTCGTTGTCCGGCACGGACTGGACGGGAATTGCAGAGGACACAGACGGCCTTCCGGCAGCGGTATCGAGGTGTCGCGCGCAGCCGCCTCCCCGACGGAGGGCAGCGGCGGCGGACGGGTGTGGGGTGTCTGGACACCGATTCTACCGGGCTGTCCGGTTTCACTCGTCTGCACGTCCAAAGGACCGTGACCGGGCGGGGCCGCGGTTCGTTGCTTCTGACGACCGCACGACTGCGCCGCGTCCTCCAGACGCGCCGCCACCGCCCCTATCGGGGCACCGCCGTGCGGGTGCAGGACCACGCGTGGAGCTTCACCCCAGTCCACCGGCGCATGTGGCGCCGCCGCCCCGGCCCGCCGGGGAGCGCGGCTCCGTGGGACCGTGCGCGGGTGCCGCGGCCGGCCAGCAGGGGACAGCGACCCCGGCCGCGACTGGGCCGACAGGTGGGACGGCCGGCTCCCCGGGGACGCCCGGGACCGGCCGTCGCACCGCCCTTCGATCCGGAGCACGCCCCGGGGCGCACCACCCCCGCCGTCCCGCGCTGCTACGCGCGTCCCCGTGCGCCGCAACCCGCCAGACCACTACTCACCGTGATCATTCGACCCGGTGTCGCCGGTAAATGAACTGTGCCGAACTGTGCCGAATCGGTTGCAGAACGGCCCCTCCGTCCACCACGATGCTCGGTGTGAACGGTTCTCCCGGCGGCCGGCAGGCCTCCCGTGGAGTCCCGGACCATTGCCTCCGCAGTCGCCGTCCAGAACGACGACAGCGGTCGTCACCTCACGCTCCGTGAGCGAGGGCCCGGCGCAGACCTGCCTGCCGACCACCGCCGCACGGGCGCACCACGAGCCGACCGACCCGACGGCGCTCCTCCCCCGGCGCCGTCACCCCCAGCACCGGCGCAGCCCTGACGCCGCGTGCTGAGCGACAAAGGGCCCCGTTCCCCCGCGGGGCCCTTTGCCCTTTCCGCGGCGCACTTCTCCGCAGCACTTCTCCGCAGCGCTTCCCCGCGGCACTTCTCCGCGGCGCGCCGGCCCTACGGGTGGTCGCGCCAGACCGTCGGGTCCACCGGTTCCTCGCCCGGCCGTGCGTCGGCGGGGGCCGCAGCGGGCGGCACCTCGTGCGAGCCGATCACCTCGCTCACCCCGGCCACCACCGGCCCGTCCACCACCGACGCGTCCGCCACCGGCCCGGGCGGCGGCACCTGGGCGGGCACCGCTCCGTACGGCGGCCCGGCCTGGCCGGGCACCCCGGGCGTACCCGGCACCCCGTACCCCGGCCCCGCCGGGTACGGCACCTCCGGCGGCACCGCCCCGGACGGCCCGGCCCCGGACGGCCCGGCCCCGTACGGCCCGTACGCCGCCGATCCGTACGCCTCCGAGCCGTACGGCGCCGAACCGTACAGCGCCGCGTCGCCCCCGCCGAGCGCCCTCAGCAGCGCGGGCACCAGCAGCGCACCGACCGCCGCCCAGACCGCACTGGCCACCAGCACCCCGAGGAACACCAGGCCCACCGAGGTGTCCTGGGTGGTGACCGAGCGGTTCGAGCCGCCCCAGTCGCTGGAGTCCGGCGCCAGGAAGGACATCGCCGAGCTGGTCAGCCCGCCGGACGCCGCCGTCAGCCCGGTCACCAGCACGGCGTACACGACCGCCAGCCGGACCCGGTCGGCCGCGTCCAGCCGCCGCCGGTGGGCCGTCCAGCCGAGCAGGACCGCCCCGGCGAGCGCCAGCAGGCCGGCCCAGCGCCAGTCGGCGCTCTGGTCGTGCAGGTCGAAGAAGGAGAACTCCATCCGGCGGCCGTCGGGATCGCTCCAGCCCGGGGCGTCCCCGCCCAGGCTGGTGCCCGCCCGGAGGGTCGCGCCCGAGCCCAGGCCGAGCAGCACCAGGCCGAGGTTGGGCAGGAAGGCCAGCGAGACCGCCGTCTGCCAGCCCTTGTCACTGTTGGCCGCGACCAGCACGAAGGCCGTCACCGAGGCCAGGCCCAGGGTCAGCGCCAGCGCCTGGCCGGCCGTCAGCGCCGCCACCGCCCAGCCGCGCACCGAGCGGTTGCGCCAGGCGGCCCAGCGCAGCGCGTCGGTGCCGTACACGGCGAAGGCCAGCAGCCCGCCGAGCAGGACGGTCCAGCCGACTGCCCAGAGCCAGCCGGAGTCGACGCTGTACGACGGCTTCCCCAGGCTCAGCGCGGTGCCGTAGTAGTCCGGGTCCCGCTCGTCGGTCGCGGGCTGCCAGCTGGTGCCGGCGACCAGGCCGAGCACCGCGGTCACCAGGCCGAGCACCACCGCCGTGCGCAGCGCCTCGCCGCCGGCCTGGCCGCGGGTCAGCTGGGTGCCGTCGGCCTTGCGCCGGTGCCACCCGGCCCGCAGGCCGAGCCAGAGGGCCAGGCCCCACAGGACGGTGACGGTCATCGGCACCACCCAGAAGGTGACGTCCAGGCCCTCCGAGCGGCCCCGGCCGACGGGGCTCCGCAGGCCGAGCCGGAACGGCGCCCCGAGCGCGTTCAGCGCCATCCCCAGGGTGGCGAGGAAGCGGTCGCCGAAGTCGGGCGTCGGGAAGGTCCGGTCGTAGGTGTAGCCGCTCGGGATCGCCGCGACCAGCGCGGCCAGCAGCAGTACCGCGGTCGGGGCGACGGCGGCCCGCAGGGCGGGGCGCCAGTCCGGGCCGGCCAGCAGCCGCCGGGCGGGCGAGGACGGCTGGTACGGCCGGCCGGCGCCCCAGCTGCCCAGCGCGGGCGGGCCGCCGACCGGCGGGGGCGGTGCGGTCAGCGGCGGGGCCGGTGCGGCCGACGGCACCGGCGGCGCGGTCGGCGGCACCGGCGGTGCGGCCGGCGGCGGTGGCGCCCACGGCCGGCCGCAGGTGCCGCAGGCGGGCGCCCCCACCACCCGAGTCGCGCCGCACGATGCGCAGTTGGCCATGGCCGCAGTCCCCCCGCTCGACGAGTTCCTGGTCCCCCCAGGGAGCCCGTTTATCCCACCGGACCCGAACGACTGTCAACCGGAAAGCGGCGCAGGTCGGTTGGCCCGCCGGGCCGGGTTCAGCCCTGCTTCTTCGGGACCTCCGGGACGGGCAGCAGCGGCAGTCGCAGCGCGCCGAACGCGCCCTCCGGCACCGCCGGCCGCACCGGCGCGACCGGCTCGACCCGGCGGTAGGACCCGCCCTGCTCCGGGCGCCGGTCGGCCTCGCCCTTGTTGGGCCACATCGACATCGCGCGCTCGGCCTGCGCGGTGATGGTGAGCGAGGGGTTGACGCCGAGGTTGGCGGAGACCGCCGACCCGTCCACCACGCTGATCCCCGGGTGCCCGTACAGCCGGTGGTACGGGTCGACCACGCCGGTCTCGGGGGCGTCGCCGATCGGGCAGCCGCCGAGGAAGTGGGCGGTCATCGGGATGTCGAAGATCTCGCCGACGGTGCTGCCCGGGAAGCCGTTGATCTCGTCGGCCAGCGCCTGGGCGCCCTTCTCGGCGGCCGGGATCCAGGTCGGGTTGGGGGTGCCGTGGCCCTGGCTGGAGGTGAGCCGGGGCTTGCCGAGCGGGCCCTTCCTGAGCGAGACGGTGATCGAGTTGTCGAGCGACTGCATCACCAGGCCGATGATCGTCTTCTCGGACCAGCCGCGCTGGTTCATCGAGCGGGCGAAGGTCACCGGGTGCACCACCGAGTTGCCCAGGTAGCGCAGCCAGCGCGGGGTCCTCCCACCGCCCTTGACCTGGGCGATCGACAGCGCGCCCATCGCGTTGGAGCCCTTGCCGTAGCGGACCGGCTCGATGTGGGTGTTGGCGTCCGGGTGGATCGAGGAGGTGATCGCCACCCCCTTGGTGAAGTCCGCCTTGGCGCCGTAGCGCCGGTCGGTGGTCTGCGCGCCCACCAGCGCCTCGGAGTTGGTGCGGGTCAGCTCGCCGAGCCGGGCGGAGATCCGCGGCAGGTGACCGGCGTCGCGCATCCGGTGCAGCAGCGACTGGGTGCCGTAGGTGCCGGCCGCGACGACCACCCGGGCGGCGGTGATGGTCCGCGCGCCCGCCTTGACCCGGTCGGTCCTCGACCGGGAGTCGGTGCGCCGCACGTCCACCGCGAAGCCGCCTCCGGACTCCCGGATCCGGGCGACGGTGGTGAGCGGGTGGATCTCCGCGCCGCCCTTCTCGGCCAGGTACAGGTAGTTCTCGGTGAGCATGTTCTTGGCGCCGTGCCGGCAGCCGGTCATGCACTCGCCGCACTCCACACAGGCCTTGCGGGCCGGGCCGGCGCCGCCGAAGTACGGGTCGGCGACCTCCTCACCGGGCGCGCCCTTGGCGGTGCCCCCGGCGTCCTCGCCGTCCCCGAAGAAGACCCCGACCGGCGCCATGTGGAAGGTGTCCCCGACACCCATCTGCTCGGCCGCCGCCTTGAGGTGGACGTCGGACGGCGTGACGGTCGGGTTCAGCCGGACCCCGAGCATCCGCTGCGCCTGGTCGTAGAACGGCGCCAACTCCTGCTGCCAGTCGGTGATGTGGCGCCACTGGCGGTCCTCGAAGAAGGCCTTCGGCGGCACGTACAGGGTGTTGGCGTAGTTCAGCGAACCGCCGCCGACCCCGGCGCCGGCCAGGATCAGCACGTTGGCCAGCAGGTGGATCCGCTGGATGCCGTACAGCCCGAGCTGCGGCGCCCACAGGTAGTTCGGCAGGTCCCAGGAGTTGCGGGGCAGTTCGTCCCGCTCGAAGCGCCGCCCGGCCTCCAGGACGGCGACCCGGTAGCCCTTCTCGGTCAGCCGCAGCGCCGCGACCGAACCGCCGAAGCCGGAACCGACCACGACCACGTCGTAGTCGAACTCCGCCGCACCGCCGGACTCCACCATCTGCCTCTGCTCCTCGGGGTCGGAAAATCAGGGTCGAAAAAAGGGGGGCCGGACCGGCCGGGGGCGCACGCCGTCCGCTACTTGAACCGCAGCGCCTTGAGCACTCGCAGCCCGCCGGTCATCACGGCGGCGAACTGCTTGTCGTCCAGGCCGAACGAGGGCGCGATCGGCATCATCCGCTGGGTCGAGATGGTCTGCGCCTCGGTGAACCGCAGGATGCCGTCGGCGCCGTGCCGCCGGCCCAGCCCCGAGTCGCCCATGCCGCCCATCGGCGCGGCGACCGAGCCGTACGCGGCCGCGTAGGCCTCGTTGACGTTGACCGTCCCGGTGCGCAGCCGGGCCGCGACCGCCCGGCCGCGCCGCAGGTCCCTGGTCCAGACGCTGGAGTTCAGGCCGTACGGCGTGGAGTTGGCGGCGGCCACCGCCTCCTCCTCGGTGTCGAAGCGGTAGACCGAGACGACCGGGCCGAAGGTCTCCTCGCCGCACACCGCCATCTCCGGGGTCACCCCGTCCAGGACGGTGGGCTCGTAGAAGTACGGGCCGAGGTCGGGCCGGGCCCGTCCGCCGGTGAGCACCACGGCGCCGGCCTTGACCGCCTCGTCCACGTGCCGGTTGGTGGTGTCCAGCTGCCGGGAGGAGACCAGCGAGCCCATGTCGGCGCCGTAGGCCAGGCCGCCGCCCAGCCGCAGCGCCCTGGTGCGGGCGACGAACAGCTCCAGGAAGCGGTCGGCCACCGAGCGGTGCACCAGCAGTCGCTCGATCGAGATGCACAGCTGCCCGGCCGAGGAGAAGCAGGCCCGGACGGCGCCCGCGGCGGCGGCTTCCAGGTCGGCGTCGGAGAGCACCAGCATGGCGTTCTTGCCGCCGAGTTCGAGCGAGGCGCCGACCAGTCGGGCGGCGGCGCGCTGGGCGACCTCGCGGCCGGTGCGGGTGGAGCCGGTGAAGGAGACGTAGTCGGCGTGCTCCACCACGGCGGGGCCGATCACCGGGCCGTCGCCGATCACCACCTGCCACAGGTCGGCCGGCAGCCCGGCCTCGATCAGCAGCTCGCGGGCCCACAGGCCGGTCAGCGCGGTCTGGGTGTCGGGCTTGTTGACCACCGCGTTGCCGGCCACGAAGGCGGGCAGCAGATCGCCGATGCACAGCTCCAGCGGGTAGTTCCACGGCGAGATGTGGCCGATCACGCCCTTGGGGCGGCGGGCCTCCACGGTGTGGGTGAGCACCGGCAGCGCACCGCCGCGGCGCCGGTCCCTGAGGTAGCCCTGCGCGGCGCGCCCGTAGTGCCGGGCGGCCATCGCGACGGCCAGCACCTCCTCGAAGGCGTGCAGCCGGGCCTTGCCGGTCTCCGCCTGGACCAGGTCCAGCGCCTCGTCCTGCCGCTTGAGCAGCAGGTCGTGGAAGCGCAGCAGGACGGCGGCCCGGCGGCGCACCGGCTGCGCGGCCCAGGCCGTCTGGGCGCGGCGGGCCAGCTGGAAGGCGACCTCGACGTCGGCCGGGGTGGACTGCGGCAGACCGGCCAGCCGCTCACCGGTCAGCGGGGCGACGGTCTCCACCAGGCTGGGCTCGCCGGTCGCGGTGACCCCGCCGGCCAGCCGCTCGACCAGGGACCGGGGTACGGCCGTCGCGACGGTCCGACCCCCGCCGGGGGCGGCCGGGTTGCCGTCCGCCGGGGCGGCGCCGGGGTGTTCGGTGGCCACTGCATCTGCTGTGAGGTCCGACATACGGCGCAGCCTAGGCCTTCGGGCCCCGGCGCGGTACCCGGCGGTAACAAGAATCTGCCGCAGTCGGGCGAAAGCGGGGCGCTCCGCCCGTACGGTCCGCCACCGCGCCCGGGCTCAGCGGGTCGGCGTGAAGTGGTTGAGCACCGTGGTGAAGCGCTGCTCGGCCTGCTGCCACTCACCGTCCTTGTCCGGACTGGACGTGTAGATCGCGTAGGCGGTGCCGTCCTCGTCGAGGAACTCGGTCTCGATCGCCCGCCGGCGCCCGCCCTCCTTGGCCGCGTAGCTGAACTCCCAGGTGGCCGCCTCGTGGCCGTTCACCACGGCGCCGACCATCCGGTGCTGCTTGTAGTCCTTGAGCGACTTGGAGACGTTGCCCTCCATCTGCCGCATGTGGTCCAGCGGCTTGACGGACTGGCCGACGGTGACCGCGAACTGCAGGTAGTGCACCCGGTTGTCCGGGCTGTAGAAGATCTGGTTGCTGTCGGGCACGCCGAGGCTGCGCTGCCAGGCCGGACCTCCGGTCGGCAGCGGGAAGCGGAAGCCGGCCTGGTCGTCGACCCAGCGGTAACCGGCCGGCGCGGGAGCCCCCGGGGTGGGGGTGCCGGTCGGCTCCGGATCGGTGGGCTCGGCGGTGTCGGGCTGGTTGGTCGAGGTGTCGGTGGTCGAGGAGTCGACCACGTGCCGGGTGGCGAGGAAGGTCGCCGCGGCCGCCAGCAGGCCGACCGCCACCGCGACGGCGGCCAGCTTCATCCGCTTGCGGCGCTTGGCCGGACCGCGCACGGGCGCAGTGGGGTGCGCGACCGGCGCGCCCGCGGCGGTGTGCGCTCCCCCGGGGACCTCCGGCCCGACCGGCGGTGCGGCGGGCGCCACCACGGTCCCGGCCGGACGCGGGTCCGTCGGCGCCTCCGAGGCGGCCGGGGCGTCCGAGCCCTCCGGCGCCGAGGCCACCGTGCCGTCCGGCCCCTCCCGGCGGTCCACCACCGGTACCGACTGGGTGGGCGTCCGCACCGGGCCGACCGTCGACCCGACCGTCTTGAGCCCCATGGTGTGCCCGGCCTGGACCTCGGCCAGCATCCGGGCCGCCTCGTCCGCGCTCGGCCGGTCGGCCGGGTCCTTGGCCATCAGCGCGGCCAGCACAGGCCCGAGCGGCCCGGCCCGGCGCGACTCCGGCAGCGGCTCGTCGACCACCGCGGCCAGCGTGGTGATCGGCGAGTCCCGCCGGAACGGCGACTGGCCCTCGACCGCCGCGTACAGCGTCGCCCCGAGGCCCCACAGGTCGGAGGCCGGCCCCGGGCGCTCGCCCTGGGCGCGCTCCGGCGCCAGGTAGTCCGGCGAACCGACCAGGTCACCGGGCCGGGTCAGCTCGGTCGAGCCCTCGTACTTGGCGATGCCGAAGTCCAGCAGCACGACCCGCCCGGTGCCGCGCTCCAGCAGCACGTTGGCCGGCTTGACGTCCCGGTGCAGCACACCCAGCTGGTGGCCGCGGTGCAGCGCGGCGAGCACCTGGCTGCCGACCTCGGCGGCGGCCCGCGGCGGCAGGGTGCCGTCCTGGCTGATCACGTCGGCCAGCGAGCGGCCGTCGACCAGCTCCATCACGATCCACGGCCGGCCGTCCTGCTCCAGCACGTCGTGCACGGTGATCACACCGGGGTGCTTGATCCGGGCGGCGGCGCTGGCCTCCCGCTTCATCCGGGTGTGCAGGATCTGCAGGTCCTCCTCCGGAAGGTGGTTGACGGTCAGCTCCTTGACCGCGACCTCGCGGTCCAGCATCCGGTCCCAGGCCCGCCAGACCGTCCCCATCCCGCCCCGGCCGAGCCGCTCACCGAGCTCGTACCGCCCGGCCAGCAACCGCTCCGTCTCGGCCGCTTCCGGCCGGTCCTGCACGCCCATCGGCGACCGCTCCCCCTCTCCGCTTCCACCCGCGCCACGGCGGCCGAACGACCACCGCGGACCGCTGTTCGAACAAATCCCACGGACACATTAGGCGCACCCTGCCAAGCCCGGTAATCTCGCCCACCCGCCGGACCGACGGTCCGTCGCGAACCGGGGCCGTCAGCCTGCGAACAGGACCACGGCGACCACGCCCAGCACCAGCAGCAGGAACACGCCCCCGACCAGCAGCGGCCCCAGCAGCGCCGGAGGTATCCGGGGGCTCCCCGCACCGCCCGTCCCGGTCTCCGGCACCGCCGCCCCCGGCCGGGCGCGCCGCCGCCGCAGCGGCACCAGCGGCGCGTCCGGCTTGAGCTCGACCTCCCGGGCCACCCGTTCCCCGTCGACCGGCTCCGGCGCACCCGCCAGCAGCGCCGCCAGCTCCTCCCGCAGCTCCCCGGCGGTGGGTCGCAGCGTGGGGTCGGGCTGCACCAGCCGCTCGACCGTCGGCGCCACCGGCCCGCAGACCACGGAGGGTTCGCGCCGCCCGTCCCGCACGGCCGTCACCAGCTCGGGCACCCCGAGCTCCGGGAACGGCGAGCGCCCGGTGACCATCCGCTGCAGCAGCACCCCGAGCGCCCAGCAGTCCCCGGCCGGACCGCCGTCCAGCGGCCAGCGCTCGGCCACCGGACCGACCAGGGTGGCCCGGACCTCGTACCGGCGGCGCCCGCCGGGTCCGCCGAGGTCCTCGGCCAGCGCCTCCTGCGCCACCCCGTCCAGCAGGCCGCCGAGCATCGCCGCGCCGTCCTCGCAGACCAGCACCGCGTCGGCGGTCACATTGCCGTGGGCGAGCCCGGCCTCGTGCAGCGCCCGCAGCGCGCCGGCCAGGTCGGCGGCCAACTCGGCCGCCCGGTACGGCGGGAGCGGCCCGGCGGTGAGCAGTTCGGCCAGCGTCCGGCCGGCCGGGCGCTCCTCGACCGTCCACAGCAGCTCGCCCTCGACGAAGGCACCGACCCCGCGCAGCAGCCGCGGGTGCCACGACGGGGCGGCCGCGCCGACCGCCGCCACCCGCCGCACCAGGCGGTCCCCGTGCCCGGGGTTCGGCTCGTCCGGATCCTGACCTGCCGTCAGCAACGCGGGCAGCTCCACGGCGCGCAGCAGGACCGATTCACCGGTCCGCTCGTCCACCGCCGAGGCACGCAGCAGTTCGGGACGGTCCGTCAGCCGGTACCGCCCCGCCAACAACTGGCCCGGGCCGCCTCGCATGCCAGTTCCTCTCGCTCACCGAGCAGCCTACTGATCGGCTCCTTTACGCTCGGCCCCATGGACTGGACCGATCTGATCGACACCGCCTTCAAGATGGCGGGCAACAGCAACCAAGCCAACCGGGCCGAGGCCGTCCGCACCGTCGAGGCGTCCGTCATCGGAGGCGAGAAGCCCGTCGCGTCCACGGCCGGGCGCCATCCCGACCACTTCCGCAAGGGGGTGCTGGTCCTCACCACCCACCGGCTGCTCTTCCTGAAGGACGGGAAACCTCCGGTACCGGTTCCGCTCGCCGCCGTCACCGACGCCACCGTGGCCCGCACCAAGCTCAACGGCGAGGTGCTCACCATCATCGCCCTGACCGGCTCCCACCGCTTCGAGGACGTGGCCAAGGCCGAGGTCTTCGCCGAGCAGGTCCGCGAGGCCGCCCGCCTCGCCCGCACCTCCCCGCAACCTACGGCACCCGCCCCCGAACTCCCGACCGGCGAGCAGCTCATCGGCCAACTGGAGCGCCTGGCCGCCCTCCGGACCTCCGGCGCACTCACCGACGAGGAGTTCACCCGCGCCAAACAGCGCCTGCTCGGCTGAGCCCAGGCCGCCGGGCCCGTCTTCGAACTCCTGCCCGCGGGTCGGCGTTGACGGGCCCTATGGCGCCGGCTGGAAGGTGTTGAAGACGACGTCCCGGGCCGGGGCCTGCGCGGCCCACTGCGCGTCCGGGACGATCCAGTAGATCGAGTAGCCGTACTTGGCCGGACTGCCCGTCACGAAGCCGCGGTTGAGCGAGTGGCTCTTGGGCGTCCCGTTGGTCCACTCCCAGTCCGCCGCGTTGCTCCACTGCCGGTAGGTGATCGCCGCCAGGTTCAGCCGCTGGTAGTTGGTCACCTGGCCGCGCACATTCGGCTCGGACTCCTGCCAGTCGGCCAGGGCGCTCTCGCCGGGCGAGGTGGTCCACTCGATCCGCAGCTGGCTGCCGTCGGCGGAGTTCTTGAAGATCCGCCGGTTGGACTCCGACCCGGCCGGCTGCAGCCAGTCCGGCAGCACGACCGAGAAGCCACTCGGGTCCTGGTACGCGTGGAACCCGGCCGGCACCGCCCCACCGGACGGCGTCGGCGCCGGCTCACTCGGCGCGGACGACGCCGACGGCTGCGCCGCAGTCGCCGAGGCCGGCGCCTCGCCGGTCGGAGCCGGCTCACTGGCCGTCACCGTCGCCCCCGCGCTCGGCGTGGCCTCCCCGGTCGTGGCCACCGGCGAGGTGGCGCCCGCACTGTGCGTCGTGCCCGCCCCCTTCGCCCCGGTGTCCCCACCACCGACCGCCTGGACCACCGCGACGATCCCGGCGATCAGCAGCAGCACCACCACCACGGTCGCGATGGCCAACCGCCGCCGCCCCTTGCGCGGATCGGCCCCGGCCGCCTGGGTCGCCCCCATCGTCCACTCACTGGTCACCGGCCGGATCGGCTCGGCCGCCGGCACCGGTTCGGCCGGCTCCGCCACGGGCTCCTCGGCCTTGGCCCGGCTCCCCACCCGAACCGTCCCCAACAGCCCGCCCACAGTCCGCTTCGGCGTCTCCTCCGGAGCCTCCTCCGCCGCGACCGCCGTCTCCTCCGCCTTCCCCTCCGCCTTCGCCTTCTCCCCGCCCGCGACCGGCACCGCATGCTCGGTGGTCGACTCCGCCCGCGCGGTCGCCTCCGCCACCACCCGCTTGAGCATGGAGCGGGTCTGCGCCGCGTCCAGCCGCTTCGCCGGATCCTTCTCCAGCAGCCCCTCGATCACCGGCAGCAGCGGCCCGGCGTTCGCCGGGGTGGTCAGCTCCTCGGTCATCACCGCGGTCAGGGTGGCCAGCGCCGAACCCCGGTCGTACGGCGGCCGCCCCTCGACCATCGCGTACAGCGTGCCGCCCAGCGACCACAGGTCGGCCGGCGGCCCGGGCTTCTGCCCGCGCGCCCGCTCCGGGGATATGTACGAGGGCGCGCCGACCAGCATCCCGGTGGAGGTGACCGAGGCGTCGCCCTCGACACTGGCGATCCCGAAGTCGGTGAGCACGACCCGGCCGTCCTCGCCGATCAGCACGTTGGACGGCTTGACGTCCCGGTGCAGGATCCCGAGCGCGTGCGCCGCGCTCAGCACACCCAACACGTCCAGCGCGATCTCCGCCGCCCGGGCGGGCGCCAACGGCCCGTCCTCCCGAACCACGTCGGCCAGCGAGCGGGACTCGACCAGCTCCATCACGATCCACGGCCGGTCGTCCTCGTCGACCACGTCGAAGACGGTCACCGCCGAGTTGTGCCGGATCCGCGCGGTGGCCTTCGCCTCGCGCAGCGTCCGGACGATCAGCCGGTGCTTCTCCTCCTCGTCGACGCTGGCGTTCATCCGCAGTTCCTTGACCGCGACGGTCCGGCCCAGCATCTCGTCCTCGGCGCGCCAGACGGTGCCCATGCCGCCACGTCCGAGCACGCCGTTCAGCCGGTAGCGGCCGGCCAGGAGGCGGCCGGTGGAACCCTGCGCCTGGGTCATTCGGAACGTTCCCCCATGTGCTGCTGGCGGTCGTGGTGACGGCGCGTCGGCCCGGCCCGGGCCCGAACGCCCAAGCCTCCATCATCCCCTGTCCGGAGGGGCGGCGACCACCCGCCCCCCGTCCCAAGCCAGGACGAACCGGAACGGGTGCGACGCTCTGTGCCCGATCTGTGATCGAAAACTCGCCAAGATCTGCCCGAACCGCTGCTACGGTACGGCAGCTCATCGTTCTTCCGGGGGGATTCGATGCCCATGACCGCACCCGCACCGGGCGCTGACGGCCCGTCGCCACGCCCGCGCACCGCCGAGCACTTCTCGGTCGCCCCGGTGCTGGACACCCCCGAGGGCTACGTCGCCCCCGGCATGCCCGGCGTCCCGGTCACCGGCTACACCGACACCCCCACCCCCCACCACCGGGCCCCCCGCCGCCGCACCGCCCTGGCCCTCACCCTCGCCCTGCTCGCCACCCTCCTCGGCGGCCTCGCCTACGGCTGCGCCCCCCTCCGCGCCGCCGACAGCCTCGGCTGGCTCACCATCGCCCAAGCCGGCCTGATCGCCCTCCCCCTCGGCCGCCTGGGCGGCCGGAACCCGCTACTCCCACCCCTGGGCGCCCTCCTCGCCACCACCGCCCTCCTCCTCGGCCAACTCACCCAACACCTCCGCCTGCTCCACGCCACCACCCCCACCCCCCACCCCCTCCTCCCCCAAACCCTCACCACCTGGCGCACCGACCTCCGCCCCCTCGACCTGGCCTTCTACACCATCGCCCTGATCGGCGGCTTCCTCCTCACCCGCCGCTCCGCCAACCACACCTGACCCCCACCCCCCCAAGAGACCCCCAACCCGCACCAACCCACCCACAGCACCCACCCCCTCCCCCTCACCCGACCCAGGCGAGAGGGACGCGCTGCGGGAGGGGGCGGTGGAGGGGGTGGGTGCGGAGAGGGGCGTGACGGGTGATTTTCAGACCGCCAAC
>NZ_JBEZXE010000028.1:0-112595 GCF_040637885.1 Kitasatospora sp. NPDC028055
CAGTTGTTCTCGGGTGGTGCCGACCACGACGGCACGGTGTTCGAAGGCGGTGCGTGCGGCCAGTGTGGTGGCGATGCCCGTGACTGACAGCCCGGGGTTGGCGGCGGCGGCGATTTGCCCCGCGTATGCGCGCAGTGCTTCCTCGGTCCGCGCCGACAGCACCCACCCGACCGGCCCCTCCGCCACACCTGCTGCGGGTGGCTTCGAGGATGACGACTGTGATGTGCCGGCCTGCCCGGTCTGTGGTGCCTGTTCCAGGATCAGGTGGGCGTTGGTGCCGCTGATGCCGAACGAGGACACGCCAGCACGGCGCGGTCGGCCGGTCATGGGCCACTCGCGCGGTTCGGTGAGCAGCCGGACCGCCCCCGCGTTCCAGTCGACGTGGGGGGTCGGCTCGTCGACGTGCAGCGTAGGGGGCAGCACGCCGCGACGCAGCGCCTCCACCATTTTGATCACGCCGCCGATCCCGGCCGCCGCCATGGTGTGACCGATGTTCGATTTCAGCGAGCCCAGCCACAGCGGCTGGTCCTGGGAGTGTTCCTGCCCGTACGTCGCCAGCAGCGCCTGTGCTTCGATCGGATCACCGAGTTCGGTGCCCGTGCCGTGTGCTTCGACCACGTCGATGTCTGCTGCGGTGAGTCCGGCATTGGACAGTGCCGTGCGGATCACCCGCTGCTGCGACGGGCCGTTCGGTGCGGTCAGCCCGTTCGAAGCGCCGTCCTGGTTCACGGCCGATCCCCGCAGCAGCGCGAGTACGCGGTGGCCGTTGGCGCGGGCGTCGGAAAGGCGTTCGAGCACCACCAGTCCTGCACCCTCGCCCCAACCGGTGCCGTCGGCCGACGCCGCGAACGCCTTGCACCGCCCGTCAACAGACAGGCCCCGCTGCCGGGAGAACTCCACCAGCATCCCTGGTGAGGACATCACGCTCACGCCACCGGCCACCGCCAGAGCGCATTCACCGCTCCGCACCGCCTGAGCCGCCTGATGCAGCGCGACCAACGACGACGAACACGCCGTGTCGACGGTCACCGCAGGCCCTTCCAGGCCGAGGAAGTACGCCAACCGGCCGGACGTGACACTCCCGCTGATACCGGTAAGCACGTATCCATCAACCCCACCGTACGGAGTGTCGAGCCGCGGGCCGTAGTCGCCCGCCATGGCCCCGATGAACACGCCTGTGCTGCTGCCGTGCAGCGAACCGGGCTCGATTCCGGCGTCCTCCAAGGTCTCCCACGCGGTCTCCAGCAGCAACCGCTGCTGCGGATCCATCGCCAGCGCCTCGCGCGGAGAGATACCGAAGAACCCGGCGTCGAAGCCGGCGATGTCGTCGAGGAAACCGCCGTGCCGAGCGTATGTCCGCCCGGATGTCGATGGGTCCGGGTCGAAGAGGTTGTCCAAGTCCCAGCCACGATCGCGCGGCAGCCCGCCGACAGCGTCCCGCCCCGACTGCACGAGGTCCCACAACCGCTCCGGCGATGACGCACCACCGGGGAACCGGCACCCCATCCCGACAATGACGATCGGATCGTCGGCGATGCTGTCGCCGGGTGCCAAGACGCTCACCGCGACACCCGCGTCGCGGTGCCCGGTGAGCTCCGCATGCAGGTACGTCGCGAACCGGTCAGGGGTGGGATGGTCGAACACCAGGGATCCGGACAGGACCAGACCCAGCTCTCCGGAGAGCCCGGCGCACAGCTCGACTGCGGTGAGTGAAGTCAGCCCGAGGTCCTTGAAGGACGTCAGCGGCGCCAGGTGGCCCGCGCCGTACCCCAGGACAGCCGCGAGGTGCGTGAGCACCAGGTCGAGCAAGCCGTCGCGGTCGCGGATGGGTGCCGGCCCTGCGGCGGGTGCGGCCTCCCGCGCTTCGCCGATCCAGTGCCGGCGGCGCTGGAAGGCATAGGTGGGCAGCGCGACCCGGCGGCCGCCGTTCAGCAGCGGCGTCCAGTCCACTCCCGCCCCCGTGGCGTACATGCTGCCGAGCGCCCTGAGCAGGGTACGGACTTCCTGCTGCCCGGTACGCAGCGTGGACACCGCCGTCGGTGTCTGCTCGGCGAGGGTTTCCCGGGCCATGCCGGCGAGTACGGGGTCGGGGCCGAGTTCGAGGTAGCGGGAGACGCCTGCGTCGTGCAGGGCGCGGATGCCGTCGGCGAAGCGGACGGTGCCACGGATCTGGCGTGCCCAGCGGCCCGGGTTGGTCAGCTCGTCCGTGGTGGCGGGGCGCCCGGTGAGGTTGGAGATGACGGGGATCCGGGGGGCGTGGAAGGTCAGCCCATGGATGGCGTCGGCGAACTCGTCCAGGATCCCGTCGAGATGGGGGGAGTGGAACGCGTGGCTGACGTTCAGCTGCTTGGTCTTCACCCCTTGGGCACGGAAGGATTCCGCCATCTCGAGCACCGGGTCGGTGTCGCCGGAGATCACGACCGAACCGGGCCCGTTGACGGCGGCGATGCCCACCCCGGACTCGGGCAGCAGCGCCCGCACCTCGCTCTCGTCGGCGTTGACGGCCACCATCGCCCCGCCGGACGGCGCCGCCTGCATCAGCCGTCCGCGTGCCGCGACGAGCGTGCAGGCGTCGGACAGCGACAGTACCCCCGCGACGTGCGCGGCGGTGACCTCACCGATCGAATGGCCGATCAGGTGCGTCGGACGTACGCCGAACGACTCCACCAGCCGGAACAGCGCCGTCTCCAGCGCGAACAGCGCCGCTTGTGTGTACCGGGTCCGGTCGAGCAGTTCCGCGTCGTACCACATGATCTCCCGCAAACCGCGGCCCAGCAACGGATCCAGTTCCGCGCACACCGCGTCGAAAGCCCCGGCGAACACCGGGAACCGCGCGTACAACTCCCGGCCCATGCCGGTACGTTGCGCGCCCTGCCCGGTGAACATGAACGCAGTGCCGCCCTCGGAGACCGCACCGGACACGACATTCGGCGCCGGAACGTTCGCGGCCAGCGCGGTCAGGCCATCGGTCAACTCGGCGGCTTCGGCGCCGATCACGACGGCGCGGTGCGCGAGCGCAGCGCGGGTGGTCGCCAGCGAGAATCCGAGGTCGAGTGGATCCGGATCGTCCTGTGCGGCGACCTGACCGGCCAGCCGATCGGCCTGGGCGCGCAGTGCCTGTACGGTGTCGCCGGACACCAGCCACGGGATCGGGCCCGCCTTCTCGGGGTGGCTCTCCTTGGCCACCGACGCCTCCGGAGCCTGCGCGAGCACCAGATGGCAGTTCGTCCCACCCATCCCGAACGACGACACGCCTGCCACCCGCGGCCCGTCGCCCGGCCACGCGCGCAGCTCGGCGGCGACCTCGATGCCCAGGTCGGTGAGCGGGATGTCGTCCGGAGGAGCGGTGAAGTTCAGACTCGCCGGCACCTGACCGCGCTGGACAGACAGCGCCGCCTTGATGAAGCCGGCGACCCCCGCCGCTCCCTCCAGGTGCCCTATGTTGGTCTTTGCCGACCCCACCACGAGCGGTCGGTCCCGGTCGGCGAAGACCGCAGCCAGCGCCGCCGACTCCACTCGGTCCCCGACCGGCGTGCCGGTGCCGTGCAACTCCACATATCCCACTTCGGTGGAGTCCGTACCCGCGGTCGCGAGGGCCGTCCGCAGCAGCTCCTCCTGCCCCGACCGGCTCGGCGTGGTCAGCTGCTCGCCACCACCGTCGTTGTTCACCGCTCCGCCGCGGATCACGCACACCACCTCGTGGCCGTACGCAACGGCGTCCGCCAGCCGCATGAGCACCACCAGGCCGGCGCCCTCGCCGCGTACGTAGCCGTTGGCGCGCGCGTCGAAGGTGTAGCACCGGCCGTCCGGCGACAACGCACCGAACTCGCTCGCGGTCGCCGTCGACTCCGGCGAGAGGATTAGGTTCACCCCGCCTGCCAGCGCCCACGCGGACTCTCCGCGACCCACGCTCTCGTACGCCTGGTGCACGGCGACCAGGGCCGAGGATTGCGCCGAGTCCACGACCACGCTCGGGCCGGACAGACCCAGGAAGAACGAGATCCGGTTCGCGAGGATGCCGCGCTGGAGTGCGGACATGGTGAAGCTGTCGATCGCTCCCACGCCCTGGTCGTGCACCAGCTGGGCGTAGTCGTCCCCCATGGCCCCGAGGAAGACTCCCGCCCGGTTGCCGCGCACCACCGACGGGTCGACGCCCGCGTGTTCGAGGGCCTCCCACGCCAGTTCCAGTAGCAGCCGCTGCCGCGGATCCATCGCCGCGGCCTCGCGTGGCGACACGCCGAAGAAGCCCGCGTCGAAGTCCGCGACCCCGTCGATCAGCCCGGCTCTGCCCACCCGCACGCCGACGTGCGCGGCGCGGGCGGCAGGCACGTCGCCGACGGCCTCCGCGCCGGCCGAGAGAAGGTCCCAGTACGCCTCGGGCGAGCTCGCGCCCGGAAAGCGGCAGGATAGCCCGACCACCGCGACGACGTCGTGACCGTTCGATTCCACGAAGCTCTCTGTCATTACAGCGAATTCTCATTCCGGTTTCGGCGATGGTGGAAAGGCACTGGGAGAGCCCCCGCTTCGGAGCATGGCAAGCCGGACAGATGGATCAATAGAGCCTGGATCGAGGGAAGCTTCCAGTTCGCCCTTCCGACTGAGTCGCTGCCTCTGCTCGCGAGTCCTCGAAAGGTGGTGTAGATGGTGATTAAGCGTCAGAAATGGACTACTGTAACCGTCCTTGACGGCTGTCGGATAGTCGTTGCACACTCCCAAGCGCGGGCCCATCGAAGATCCACGTACGAGGCTTCTGTTCGAATACCGCGTGAACGGGGACGAACCTTGTTAGATTTCCGCATACTCGGCCGCCTGAGCGTCACCAGCGACCTGGCCGACTGCACACCAACTGCACCAATGGTGCGCCGAGTACTGGCTCAACTGCTCCTGTGCGCGAACAACATCGTCACGCTCGATGCGATCATCGACGAACTGTGGGGCGACAAGCCGCCGAAGAGCGCTGTCCCCACTGCGCAGACGTACATCTACCAGCTGCGACGCCAGTTCGAACCGTGGCTGCCGAACGGCAAGGCCGAGCAGGCGCTCGCTACCTGCGGCACCGGCTACGTGCTCCAGTTGAACCCGGGCCAGCTTGATCTGGAGGCGTACGTCCGGCTGGCCGAGCAGGGGCGCCTCGCGCTCGCCGCCGGCGATCCGGCCGCGGCGAGGCAACTGCTCCGGCAGGCGCTCGACCTCTGGTCGGGGCCGGCGCTCGCCGACGTGACGGCCGGTCCGTCCATCCAGGCGCACATCGTCCAGCTCAGTGAACAGCGCGCGCACACGGTGGAGCTGCGCATCCAGGCGGACGCGATGCTCGGTCGGCACCGGGAACTCGTCGGAGAGCTGAAGGCCATGCTGATGGCCAACCCACTCAACGAGTGGTGCCACGCTCAGCTGATCAAGGCACTGGCCTGCAGCGGTCGGCGGAACGAATCGCTGGTCGCTTACCAGGACCTGCGCAAGACGCTGTCGACCGAGCTCGGGCTCGAACCCTCGGAAGCGCTGCAGGAGTTGCACCAAGACGTCCTGGCCGGGCGTGACCGCTGGTCGGACTGGCGCACCTCGGCGTAGCTGACCGGGCGGTGGTGAGAGCCGAGGGGCGGGGGAGCCCCTCGGCTGCTCGTCGGCCCGGACGACCGGCCTGGCGGATCCGCGGCCGGGGCACCGGCGTGCGCTACGGAGCCGTCAGCACCATCGCGGAGTTGAGGCCCTCGCCGCGGGCCAGAACTAGCGCCGTGGACACGGGCACCTCCCTCGGCCGGCCGAGGACCAGGTCGAGCTGATCGGAGGGAACCGGGTCGGTCACATTGATCATGGGCGGGATGATGCCGTGCCGCAAGCTCAGCAGCGCTGTGGCCACGTCGATCGCCGGGCTGCCGGCGTACAGCCGCCCGGTCATCGTCTTCGGCGCGGTGACCGGAACCGCGCGCGGGCCGAACACGCCAGTGATGGCGGCGGCTTCGGCGCGGTCCAGCTCCGTGACCCCGGCCGCGTCCGCGAACACCACGTCCACGTCGGCCGGCGTCACCCCGGCGTCCGCGAGCGCGAACTCGATGGCCCGGCGCAGCCCGGGCTCCCGGCCGGACCCTGGCCGCGGGTCGAAGGTGGTGGCGTGGCCGGCGACCTCGCCGTACAGCCGGGCGCCGCGATCGCGCGCGTGTCCGGCCTCCTCGACCACGAGCATGGCACCGCCCTCACCCAGCAGGTACCCGGACGCGGCGGTGTCGAACGGCAGATAGGCCCGCGTGCGGTCTGCCACCGTGCTCATCCGGCCGGTCGTCAGCTCGATCGCCCACCCGAGCGGGCACATCCCGCTCTCCGCCGCACCGCACATCGCGACCGGCAGACCGTCAGCCACGTAGCGGCGAGCCTGCGCGATTGCCTCCAAGCCGCTGGTGTGACCGGTCAGGACAGCGCCGGGACCGTGCAGTCCGTGCCGGATGGAGATCTGACCTGTGTTCACCGCGTAGAACCAGGAGAACGAGAGGTAGGCGCTCACGTGGCCGCTGCCGAGGCTCCAGAGCTTCTCCAACTCGCGCTGGCTGTACTCCAGTCCGCCGACGGAGATGCCGGTGGCGACGCCGACCTGGTCCTCCGGGACCGTGGCCAGATCCAGGCGGGAGTCGCCGATCGCCGCGTCCATGGCGATCAGCGAGAGCCGGGTGCTCTGGTCGGTCTGCGGCACCAGCCGGCCGGGGATGTACTTGCGGACCTCGTAGTCGGCCACCTCACCCGCCAACTGGGTCGGATACTGCGCCGGATCGAACCGGGTGACCCGGTCGATGCCGTTGCGCCCCTGCAGGACGGCGTCCCAGTACTCGTCGGTGTCGAACCCGTTCGGTGCGACCACCCCGATGCCGGTGATCACCGCACGACGGAGCCTCGGTGCCGTGCCGCTGCCGGCCTCGGTGCCGGTGTTAGGTCCCGAAATCGTCGTACTCATCGTCCTCCCTCCTTGGTCAGCACCATCGCGCTCTGGAAGCCGCCGAACCCGCTGCCGACCTTGAGCACCGTACGCAGGTCGGCCGGCCGCGCGGTGAGCGGCACGAAGTCGAGGCCCAGGTCCGGATCGGGCTCGTGCAGGTTGGCCGTAGGGGGGATCAAGCCGGCTTCGATGGCCAGCGCGCAGGCCGCGATCTCGATCGAGCCGATCGCCCCCAGGGAGTGGCCGATCATGGACTTGATCGAACTCACCGGCGTCCGGTACGCGTGCTCGCCGAGGGTGCGCTTGAAGGCGTCGGTCTCGTGCCGGTCGTTCTGCAGTGTCCCAGAGCCGTGCGCGTTCACGTAGTCCACCTGCTCGGGCGAGCGTCCGGCCATCCGCATCGCCACCTCGATGGCCTGGGCCAACTCGGGGCCCTCGGTCCGCAGTCCGGTCATGTGGTATGCGTTCGCGCGCACGCCCCACCCGCTGATCTCCGCGTAGATGTGCGCACCACGCTTCCTGGCGTGTTCCAGCTTCTCCAGCACCAGCATCGCGCTGCCCTCGGCGAGCACGAACCCGTTGCGGGTGCGGTCGAACGGGCGGGACGCGGTGGCCGGGTCGTCGTTGCGGTTCGTCGTCGCCTTGATCGCGTCGAAGCAGGCGACGCAGATCGGTGAGATGGACGCGTCCGAGCCGCCGGCCAGCATCACGTCGGCGGCGCCCTCGCGAATCAGCTGCGCCGCATGGGCCACCGACTCGATCCCCGCCGTACAGCCGGTGGACGCCAGCCCCACCGGGCCTTCCGCGCCGACCACCCAGGCCACATCGGCGGCGATCGAGGTCGGCACGAGGTAGTTGAACATGTGGGGCACCGCGTACTCGTGGTCGAGGAGCCACTTGCGGCCGCCGTCGGACAGGACGTTGTACTCCCGGTCCAGGCTCATGGTGCCGCCGATGGCACTGCCGACGGTGACGCCGATGCGGTGCCGATCGATCGCGTCCACGTCGAGTCCGGCGTCCGCCACCGCCTCCTTGGTCGCGGCGACCGCGAGCTGCGCGCTCCGGTCCATCCGCCGGATTTCCTGCGTGGACAGGCCCTCCGCCACCGGGTCGAAGTCACACTCGCCCGCGACCTGGGAACGGAACCTGGACGCGTCGAATAGCGAGATGGTGCGCGTGGCCGTGGTGCCGGAGGAGATCAACTCCCAGAACTCCTTGGTGCTTCCACCACCGGGGGCGCGTACGCCGATGCCGGTGACGGCTATCCGGCGGCTCATCGAGCCCCAACCGCTCGAACTCTGAACACAGCATTCGGCATGCGAGTCTCTTCCTGCTAGCAGCTGACTTTGGTATTCGCGAGGTGGGCGTCAGGCATCGAACGTGACCGGCAGCGCGTCCAGCCCGCGGATCGTGAGGCTGCGCTGCCACCGCAACTGCGTGGGCGGTACGGCCAGGGCGAGGCCCGGCAGCCGGCGCAGCAGTGCTTCGAAGGCGATCCGGCCCTCCAACCTGGCCAGCGGGGCGCCGAGGCAGAAGTGGGCACCCCGGCCGAACGCCACGTGCCCGTTCTCGGCGCGGGTGACGTCGAAGCGGTCCGGTGCCTCGAACTTCGCCGGGTCCCGGTCGGCCGCCGCGAGTGACAGAAGCACCGGATGGCCCTTCTCGATGCGGGTGCCCGCGATCTCGATGGGTTCGAGCGGGAACCGCCAGGTCGCCGTCTCGAACGACCCGTCGTACCGGAGCATCTCCTCCAGGGCCGAATCCAGCAGCTCCGGCCGCTCGCGCAGCAGGGCGAGCTGGTCGGGGTGGCGCAGCAGCGCGAGGGTGCCGTTCCCGATCAGGTTGACGGTCGTCTCGAAGCCCCCGACCAGCAGGAGGGACATCATCGACAGCAACTCGGTCTCGTTCAGCCGGTCGTCGGCGTCCCGCGCCGCGATCAGGGCGTCCACCAGACCGTCGGCTGGCTCCTTGCGGCGCTGGTCGACCAGATCGGTCAGGTAACCGAGCAGGTCGCGCAGGCCGACCGGCCGCGCGGCCTCCTGACCGGTCCGGACGGAGTCGGTGTCGTTCGTCCACCTGCGGAAGTCCTTCGTCCACCGGAGGAAGACGTCCTGGTCCGACCGGGGCACGCCCAGTAGCTCGCAGATCACCGTGATCGCCAGCGGGAACGCGAACTCGCTGAGCAGTTCGGCGCGTCCCGTCGGCACGATCCCGTCGAGCAGCCCGTCCGCGATCTCCTGCACCTGGCCTCGCAGGTTCTCGACCCGGCGGGCGGTGAAGGCGGTCGAGACCAGCCGACGCAGCCGGGTGTGTTCGGGCGCGTCCGTGGTCAGCAGGTGCGTCCCGAGCCCGGTGCGGTCCTCCAACGGCCGCCCCTTGCCTGCCTCCTGCCAGTCGAGCGGTGCGTTGCGCGGGTCCTTGCTCATCCTGGGGTCGGACAGCAGGCTGCGCACGTCCTCGTACCGGGTCACCAGCAGTCCGTACAGGCCCTTGCCCTCCATGACCTGCCGGACCGGCTCCTCCTCACGCAGCACCGCGTACTGGGGGTAGGGGTCATCGCCGAAATCCATCGTCCACCTCCGCTGCAGATCCTCGCGGCGCCGGTTCGAGGCGAGTTCGTGCCCAGGTCGATCCGGGCGCGCGAGGTGATTCGGTCTAGTGCTGTCGGCACAGGAGACGGTCGAGGACCTCCTGCAACCGCTGGGCGCTCGCCTCGCCGGGCCGGGGCGTGGTCGTACGCCAGCCGACGAAACCGTCGGGGCGGACGAGCACGGCGCCGTCCTCCTTGATGGTGGCGGCCTCGGCCCACCCCTGGACCGCGTGAGCCGTGATACCCAGCTCACGGGCGGCCTCCAGCCAGTGGCCGGCCTCGGTCCCGGCGAGCAGCGTGAAGCCGTCCACGAGATCGACCGTGGACCGGCCGTCCGGAAGCCACCGGTGCGGCAGGCGGCTGCCCGGTGCGCCGTCCAGTGCGAGATTCTCCAGGTCCGACAGCGGTTCCGGGTCGATCACTGCGGGGGAGTCGTACCGGTAGCCGACCACGGGGAGCATGATGCCCGCCATGCCGACGGCCGCCCGGTCGGCGGCCCGGCTCGGACTGTTGTCCCAGTGAAGGTCGCGGTTCTCGGCGCGGATCACGACCTGCTGCATGGTGAACAGGGCGACCGGCCGGCGCTCGGCCTCGTAGGTGTCGAGCAGTGCGTCACCACCGGCGGCCAGCTTCCACGCCAGGTTGTGGCCGTCGGCGATGCCCACGTTGAGTCCGAGACCGCCGACCGGCGGCACCACGTGTGCAGCATCGCCGACGAGGAAGGCGTTCCCCTGCCTGAACCTGTCGGCCACCAGGGCCGTCGAGGACCAGGGCAGCAGGCTGATGATCTCCGGGTCGATGCCCGTGACGCCGGTGGCGTCCCTGATCTGCTGCTGGATCCGGTCGACGGGGGTGTTCGGGTCGCCGTTCGGGATGTGGAAGACCCAGCGGCCGGCGTCGTCGACCTTGAGCAGGATCCCGGACGCCCGCTCGTTGCGCAGAAACGTCATGGAAAACGGCGGGGTCGGCAGTTCGGCGCGGAACAGCACGTTGAGCATGTGGCTGGTGCCGAGCCGGCCCGGGCCGGTCACGCCGATGCCGAGCAACTCCCGTACCTTGCTGCGGACTCCGTCGGCGGCGATGACGTAGTCGCCGGTGACGACCCTGCCGTCCGCCGTGGTGACGCTGCCGCCCTCGACGGCGACCACCTCGCTGTGGAAGTCCACCTGGCCGCCGAGCTTCCGCAGCCGCTCCAGGGCGGCCCGGTCGACCCGGTCCTGCGGGCAGCTGCCCAGCCTCGCCGGGCCGGTTTCCGGCGGCTCGAACGCTGCGGCTTCCGTCTTGAGTTCGGCCAGGCTCGGCCCGGTCATCAGGCCCCGGACGCGGTTGTCCGTCTCCACCTCGATCCCGGCCTCACGCAGGATCTCCGCCGAACGGTCGGTGATGCCGAACGCCCGCGGGTGGTCGTTGACCTGCGCCCGGCGCTCCAGCACGTGGACCGAGACGCCTTGGCGGGCAAGGAAGACGGCGGTGCACAGTCCTACGGTGCCACCCCCGACGATCACGACACGCATCAGCTCCTCCGCAGTTCGACGACGGACATCCGACCGGCTGGCAGCACCGAGACGATCCGGAGGCCGGTCGGCGCGGCCATTTCGCCCAGCTGTTCGAGGCTGTGCTGCCGGCCGCCGAAGTAGCAGAGCATGCGCAGGTCGCCCTCGGTCTGGACGCTCTGGTTGTTGAAGTAGTCCACGACGAACACGCTCGCCGTCGTGGCCGCCGCGTCGGCGCAGCGCCGCATGATGCGGGCGGCCGACGCGTCGTCCCAGTTGTGCAGGATGCTCGACAGTAGGTAGCCGTCCCCGTCGGCGGGAAGCTCGTCGAAGAAGCTGCCGGCCACAGCCCGGGCCCGGTGCTCAAGACCGGCCTCGGCAATGGCCTTCTCGGCGCGGCGCACCGGTCCGGGCAGGTCGAGGACCGTCCCGTGCAGGCCCTGGTGCGCCTGCAGGATGGTGATCAGCATGCTGCCGTCGCCACCGCCGACATCGATGAGACGGCGTAGGCCGCCCCAGGGGTATGCCTGGGCCACGGCGGGCGCGTGCACCGCCAGCCTGGCGCCCATCAGCGCGTCGAACGATCCGGCGCGCCGATCGTCGGCCGACAGGTCCTCCCAGAAGGTCAGGCCGTACTGCTGCGGGAACGCGGGCTCGCCGGTGCGGACCGTGTGCAGCAGGTGGACCAGGCTTAACTCGGCGTGCCCGAGGGCACCTTCGATGTCGAGCACGGACTGCATCGCATCGGGCTGACCGTCACACAGGTACCGGCCCATGGCCGTCAGCTCGTACGTCCCGGCCCCCGCACCCGACAGCACGCCGGCCGTCACCAGGTGGTCCAGCAGTCGCCCGAGCACGTCCCGGTCGGCGTGCACCGCCTCGGCCAGCGCCTCGGTCGTCCGGGTACCCGCAGCGATGTGGTCGGCCAACCGCAAGGTCGCCGCCACCCGGATGGCCATCGGGGTCACCAGATCCGCGGCTGCCCATATTCCCCCGCCCCTGGCGGTCGTCTCCTCGGCCATTGCTCCTCCTGACTCTGCGGCTGCCCCGCCGCCCTGCCCGGTATGAAAGGGTCCTGGTACGCGCGCCCGCCTCAGCTGTCGGCGCGCTCCTCCGCGTACTCCTTGGCGAGGCGCAGGTTGCTCATGCTGTTGGAGCTCAGCAGGCGCCGCAGGTACCGGCGCGCCTCGCCGACCGTTGTGCCGCCGCCGAGCAGCGACAGCGCCGAGCGCTTGATGGTGCTGGTGTGACGGGCTTCCGCGATGACGCCCTCCGGCGTCTGGGTGAACCGCCAGTGGCCGGTGTGCGCGTCGAGCATCGCGGGCAACGAGATCTGCTTGTAGACGATCAGCTTGGACGGCAGGCAGATCCGTACCGAACGGACGGTGTGCACGGTGCCGTCCGGGCCCTTGGTGTCCATGCCGAAGAACTGGATGTTCGGCACGTCCTCGGTCATGGCCAGACCCACCACGTGCGGGATGCGCTCGGGCCAGAGGTCCGCCCGGTAGAGGTACTCGTAGGCGTCCTCGATGGAGCCGGAGATGAACAGCGGGTCGGTGAAGGAGAGCACCAGCTCGTCCAGGTCGGCACGCCGTTCCGCCGTGACGCGCAGGGTGTCGAGGTGCTCCTTGCCGTCCTGGTCGATCCGGTCGAGCAGCGGGCCGAGGTCGGCGCCGGACGACGCCTCGACGTGGTGGTGCAGCTCGACCCTGGTCCGGTTCGGCGCCAGTTCGGTGAACACCCACTCGCCGCGGATCCCGGTGGCGGGCGCCTCGGCGTCCATGTACGTGAAGGCGATCCGGCGCCCGGGCCGGTCGGCGCGGCGCACGGTCCGCCAGGTGCGGACGGCGCTGTCGCCGGCCAGCGACCAGTGCTGGACCAGTTCGCCCTTCTCGTTGGTGTGGAGCACTTCCGCGTGCACGGCGGACGCATGGAACTGCGACCAGCGCTCGACGTCCGCGACCAGGTCGAACACCGTCCCGAAGTCGGCATCGATGACCAGGTCGTGGTCGACCCGCTGCTGAACACTCGTCACCGCAAGACACCTCACAAGCGTCGTGGTCTCTGTCGCTCAGACCATGTCCGCTGCCGTTCGAGCGCACATCGAGAACCCTTTGACAGCCGCTGAAGCGCCCCCTTCCGCCGTTGATCCAGCGTCGATCCAGCGTCGAAGGCGAGGGCACAAGCTCGGCGCGATCTCGGAACACCCGCCAACCGTGAGGAGAGGCATATGGCGACCGTCGTCACCGTCGGCTCGTTCGACAGCAGTGGCGTCGCCGACGTCACCAAGATCCTTCGGGAGTTCGACGGCGAAGTTGCACCAGGGCTCCCCCGGCTGCGCCGGAGGCAGATCTTTCACTACAGCGACCTGTACATCCATGTCCAGGACTGGGACGTCGCCGACGAGGGCGAGGCGCAGCGGCTGATCGCCACCGATTTTCGGTGCACCCAGCTGGACGAGCGCCTGTCTGCCTACTTCGGCGGGCACGCCCCGACGGAGGACTGGGACGGCCCGGTCGACCGGCCTACGGCCGAGCGGTTCTACCTGTGGCCGGCCGAACAGCCGGCCGACCTGGAGCACTCGTACAGCGCGGTGATCGTCAACACCCAGCGGCAGGAGCACATCCCTGAGGTGTCGCGGCTGTTCGCGGAGTCGGACGAGACCGACATCCCGCAGAGGATGGGGACGCTGCGCCGTCAGATCTACCTCTGGCGCGGTATCTACCTGCACATCCAGGACTTCGCCGAGACCAACAGCATTGAGGTGATCAACTCGGTGTGGACGGAGGGCGACCCCCGCTTCCTTCAGCTCGTCGACGACCTCACGCGGATCATTCCGCCGTACGACCCCGCCGGCAATTCCCTGGCCACTCGCTTCTACCACTGGGCTGCAGAGGTGTCCGCATGACCGAGCTTCCGACCTTCCCCATCCGCCGGCAGCACCCGAGCGTGCTGCCGGCCGAGTACGAGGCGCTGCGGGAGCGCGGCATCGGCCGGGTCGTGCTGCCCACCGGCAAGTTCGCCTGGCTGGTGGTGCGCCCCGAGTTCGCCCGGTTCGTGCTGTCCGACCCGCGGTTCAGCTCGGACAAGACCAGTGGCAAGTTCCCGAAGCTGACGCCGAGCTCGCTGAACAAGCTCAAGCACTGCGCGCCGTTCATGATCAACCTGGACGGGCCGGAGCACCTGGAGAAGAAGCGGCTGATGGTCCGGGAGTTCTCCGCGGAGCGGCTCGTCTCGCTGGAGAGCCGTATGGACGCGGTGGTGAACGAACTGGTCGAGGCGATGCTGGCGCAGCAGACGAAGCCGGTCGACCTGGTGGCAGAGCTGGCGTACCCGGTCGCCTGGAAGCTGCAGGAGATGTTCATCGGCGTCCCCGCGGCCGAGCTGAAGAAGATGCGCGACCACGTCTGGGACCTGCTGCTGCGGACCTCCACAGAGGAGGAGGAGAAGGCAGCCGCCGCGATCCTCAACAACCACGCGATCGAGGTGTTGAAGGAGAAGGCGGACAACCTGGGCGACGACATGATGAGCCGCCTGATCGCGGAGGAGCGTGCCGAGCACGGCGAGGTGGACTGGTACCGGATGGCGCCCATGATGCTCTCGAACGCCCAGGGCATCCATAACTCGTTCTCCACGATGATCTCCTTGGGCGTGCTCACCCTGCTGTCGCACCCTCAGGAGCGGGCGGCGCTGCTCGCCGAGCCGGGTCGGATGTCGGCCGCGGCGGACGAGATGCTCCGGTTCTTCTCGATCAACGACGGCACCCCGATGCGGGTGGCCGTGGAGGACGTGCTCATCGGGGACACGCTGGTCAAGGCCGGTGACGGCGTGGCCATCCCGACGCTGCCCGCCAACCGTGACCCTTCGACGTGCCCGTACCCCAACGAGCTCAACCTCCTGCGGGAGCAACCCGTCCGGCACATTGCGTTCGGCCACGGGCCGCACCAGTGCCCGGCGAACCGGCTGACGCCGGACGTGCTGGGGATGGTCTACACGACGCTGTTCGACAAGGCCTCCACGCTCGAGCTGGCCGTGCCCGAGGCGGAGCTGACGTACAAGTACCACTCGATCCAGGCGTTCGGACCGGAGACGATGCCGGTCACCTGGTAGGAGACAGCGCCGGCCGTCGCGCTTGCCCCGGTGGTGGGCGCGACGGCCTGCCCGCTGTGTGGCGCACCTGCGGGCTGACCGAGTCGAGTACTACCGGAAGGCAACCATGGAGCCGCAGGGCAGCGACAGTTGGGTCGCCCTCGTCACCGGAGCCTCGGGGGCGCTCGGCGCCGCCGTCGCACGCGTCCTCGACCGCCGGGGCTACCGGCTGGCGCTGCACTACACCACCGGCGAGGACCGAGCCCGTGAGCTCGCGGTCGAACTCGGCGGGCCCAGCGCCGTGGTGCAGGCGGACGTGGCCGACTGGGCCGCCACGCAGGACATGGTGGACCGGGTGCGCGCAGAGCTGGGTGACATCAGCGTGCTCGTCAACGCGGGTGCGATCCGCCGGGACGGCCTCCTGGTCACCCAGTCCGTCGACGACTGGACCAGGACCATCGCGGTCGATCTGATCGGCACCTACCACACCTGCCGGGCGGTGCTCCCGGACATGTTGCGGGCCCGCTGGGGGCGGATCGTCAACGTGGTCTCGCCCGCCGCCCTGATCGGCAGCAAGGGCCAGACGGCGTACTCGGCGGCCAAGGCCGGCGTGCTGGGGATGACCCGGAGTCTGGCCCTGGAGTGCGGGCGGTCCAAGGTGACGGTTAACGCGCTCTCGCCCGGGCTGATGGCCACGGCGATCACTCAGGAGGTACCGGCCGAGGTCGGCGCCGCACTCCTGGCCAGGACCGCGTTCGGCCGCATGGGTACACCCGACGAGGTGGCCCGCGGCATCGAACTGCTGCTGGACGCCGACTACATGACGGGTCAGGTGCTGTCCATCGACGGCGGAATGTCGATCGCCTGAGCCCCGGAGACAGATGTCAAGTTCTTCTTGACGCCTGAGGGGCGTCAAGTTAGTCTTGACGGCATGAGTCCTCTCAACATCAGCCTCGCCGACCTGATCGCCCGCCTCGACGAGGAAATGCCCGGCGCCGACCACCTCGCCCGCATCAGCGAGGCCCAGCTGCGCAATCGGACCCTGACTGACCTCGGCAACCAGCTCGTCGACCACTACGTCAGCAAGGCCAAGGAGGCTGGCGCTTCGTGGAGCGAGATCGGCGACGCAATCGGGGTGACCAGGCAGGCCGCCCAGCAGCGCCACACCCCCAATCCCTTCGAGCGGTTCACCAAGCGCAACCGGCACGGCATCGTGCTCGCGCAGGAGGCCGCCCGGACCTACAAGCACGACTCCATCGGCACCGAACACCTCCTGCTCGGCCTGCTCGGTGAGCCGCAGGGCCTGGCGTACAAGGTGCTCCTGGCGGAGGCCGAGTCGGAGCAGCGCATCCGCGATGCGGTCGAGGCGGCGCTGCCTCCGGCCGGGCAGAAGGGGCTGCGCGGCCACATCCCCTTCCGGCCGGAGAGCAAGGAGGCCATCGAGGCGGCCTCCCGCGCCTCGGCCGAACTCGGCAACGACTGGGTCGGCACCGGCCACGCGCTGATCGGCCTGATCCGCACTGCGGAGAGCCCGGCCGCGCAGATCCTGCGCGACCTCGGCTTCACAGCGGACGGACTATATGCGGCGGTCAAGGCCGAGCTCGCCAAGCGGTCCGACTCGCCCGGCGAGTAACGATGGTGACGACCGGCCACCACCGCGGAACCTCTCCCGGGGAGGCGGTGGCGGCCGGTCGTCGCCGAGCGGTCAGCAAGCCGAGTGGGGCGCCCGGAAGGGCGCATACAGAGGGGTACCAGGTGAGCAAGACATATCCGCCGCCGAGCGCGGCGATCGACCCCGATCCGAGCCGTTCCTGGCTCCGGCGGGCGTGGCCGCTGGTTCGGGCGCACGGGTGGATGTTCGGCCCGGCGCTGGTGATGTCCGGGTCCAGCCTGCTGGTGGCCGTGCAGGTGCCGACACTCATCCAGGACGCGGTGGACAACTCGATCGTGTCGGACAGGGTGCCGCTGTCGCACTACCTGTGGTGGCTGGTCGCGCTGACGGTGATCATGCTGGTCGTCGGCTACCTGTCCAAGCAGTTACTCTTCCGCGCCGCGGCCAAGATCGAGTACGACCTGCGCAACATCGTGTACGCGCACCTGGCCGGCATGTCGTTCCCGTTCTACGACCGGGTGCAGAGTGGGCAGTTGATCTCCCGTGCCAACTCCGACATCCGCGCTGTGCAGATGTACCTGTCGTTCGCGCCCTACCTGCTGGTGCAGTGCAGCATCTCGCTGGTGGCCTTCGTATACATGCTGGCGATCAACGTGCCGCTGGCCGTTCTGGCCATGCTGCCGATGCCGCTGCTGTTCGTGACCAGCCGGCGGATGCAGCGCTCGATGTTCCCGGTGAGCTGGCTGATCCAGGCCCGGCTGGCCGAGGTCGCGACCGTGGTGGACGAGAACATCAACGGCGTTCGCGTGGTCAAGTCGTTCGCCGCCGAGCGGAGCCAGCTGGCGCTGCTCCAGAAGGCCGCGACCGGCGTCCGCTGGGCGAATGTGAAGGACGCCGATCTGCGTGCGCGGTGGACGCCCTTGGTGCAGAACCTGCCCCGCGTCGGCATGGCGATCGTGCTGCTGTACGGCGGACACCTCGTCATCCAGGGCGACATGGGCATCGGCGCGATCCTGGCGTTCAACGCGTACCTCCTGATGCTCCAGGTGCCGTTCCAGGTGTTCGGCAACCTGCTCATGCTGGGGCAGCGGTCCTCGGCCGCGGCCAAGCGTCTGTACGAGGTGCTGGACGAGAAGCCGGAGATCGTGGACACCCCAGGGGCACGGGCGATCACCGGGGCGCGCGGTGACGTCCGGTTCGAGGACGTCACCTTCGGCTACGGCGACGGCCCGGACGTGCTGAACGGGCTCTCGCTGCGGCTGAACCACGGCGAGACGGTGGCGGTGGTCGGCCGGACCGGCTCCGGTAAGTCCACTCTGGCCCGACTGCTGCCGCGGTTCTACGACGTGCGCGGCGGTTCCGTCTCCGTGGACGGGCACGACGTGCGGGACCTGACCCTGCACAGCCTGAGGGAGACCGTCGGCGTCGTGTCGGACGAGCCGTTCCTGTTCTCGGCCTCGGTCCGTGACAACATCGCCTACGGCCGGCCGGACGCGGACATCACCGACATCGAGCGCGTGGCCCGGCTGGCCGGGGCGCACGAGTTCATCACCGAGCTGTCCGACGGTTACGACACCGTCATCGGCGAACGCGGCTACTCGCTCTCCGGGGGACAGCGGCAGCGCATCGCGATCGCCCGGACGCTGCTGGTGAATCCGCCGGTGCTGGTGCTCGACGACGCCACCAGCGCCATCGACGTCCAGGTGGAGCAGGAGATCCATTCCGGGCTGCGGACCCTGTTCGCCGACCGGACGACGCTGATCATCGCGCACCGGCTGTCCACGATCTCCCTGGCCGATCGCGTGGTGCTGCTGGACGGCGGGCGGATCGTCGCCGACGGCACGCACCGGGAGCTGCTGGCGAGCACACCGGAGTACGCAGAGGTGCTCGCACAAGCGGACGAGAGCATCGAGGAACTGAGGAGTGTGGGTCGATGACGACTCCCGGAGGTGGCGGCGCGGCGTTCAACGGCGGCGGCAGCGCAACCGCACCAGGCCTGCCCTTCGCCGGCGTGCCGTCGGAGATGCAGGCGAGCGTCGACAAGCTGCTCAAGGCCGAGCCGGAGCACTCCGAGCCCGAGGTCGTCTTCGAGCACAGCCAACCCAATCCTGACGGCCCCAAGCTGAGTCTGCGTAGGCTGATCCGCCCGTACTGGCCGATGGCGCTGCTGGCCGGCGTGCTGGTGGCGGTGGAGGCGCTGACCCTGCAGGCCGGCCCGAAGCTGACCCAGATCGGGATCGACGACGGCATCACGGCGAAGAACTTCGGCACACTGGTGGTGGTCGCGGTCGTCTACCTGGCCAGCCTGGTGCTCACCGGTCTCTCGCAGGCCGCGCGGGTCAAGGTGACCGGGCGGATTGCCGCGTGGGTGATGAACGACCTGCGGATCAGGGTCTTCACCCAGTTGCAGCGGCTGTCGCTGAGCTTCTACACCAGCGAGAAGGCCGGCGTGATCATGAGCCGGATGACCAGCGACATCGAGAACCTCCAGCAGCTGCTGCAGGACGGCCTGGCGCAGTTCGCCGTCCAGGGTCTGACCATGGTCGTGGTCACGGTGGTGCTGTTCAGCTACAACGCGTGGCTGGCGCTCATCACCATCCTGCTGGTGGTGCCCGTCCTGACCGGGCTGTCCCTGTGGTTCCACCGGGCGACCGGCAAGGGCTACGTGCGGGTGCGGGACACCGTCGCCGACGTGATCGCCGACCTCTCCGAGAGCCTGCAGGGTGTTCGCATCGTCGCTGCGCACAACCGGCAGCGGCGCAACACCGAGCGCCACCGGCAGGTCACCGGCGCGTACTACGACGTCAACGTGAGGACCGCCCGGATCAACTCGGTCTACACGCCGAGCACCCAGGTCATCGGCGTCGCCGGGCAGATCGCGCTGCTGGCAATCGGCGCCGGCATGGTCGCCGACGGGCAGTTGACCATCGGTGAGCTGGTGGCGTTCCTGCTCTCCCTGGGCGCCTTCTTCCAGCCTATCCAGCAGCTGGTGCAGCAGCACAACACGTACCAGCAGGGGCGGTCGTCGATCGTGAAGCTCAAGGAGCTGCTGAGCACCCGGCCGGAGGTCGAGGAAGACCCGGGAGCGGTCGACCTGCCGAAGGTCGAGGGTGAAGTCGTCTTCGACGGCGTGACGTTCGGCTACCTGCCCGACCGACCGGTGATCTCCGACGTGTCGCTGGAGATCCGGGCCGGCGAGACCGTGGCGTTCGTCGGTCCGACTGGTGCCGGCAAGTCGACCCTCGCCAAACTGGTCACCCGGTTCTACGACCCGACTTCGGGCCGGGTGCTCATCGACGGGCGCGACCTGAGGGACGTGCGGATCGAGTCGCTGCGCCGGCAACTCGGCGTCGTGCCGCAGGAGCCCTTCCTGTTCGCCGGGCCGCTTCGGGACAACATCCGCTTCGCCACCCCGGACGCCTCCGACGACCAGGTCCGGGAGGCGCTGCGGGTGGTCGGCCTGGACGACGTGGTCGAGCGGCTGCCAGACGGTCTCGACACCGTCGTCCAGGAGCGGGGCCAGTCCCTGTCCTCCGGCGAACGGCAGCTCGTCGCCCTGGCCAGGGCCTTCCTGGCCCAGCCCCGGGTGCTGGTCCTGGACGAGGCCACGTCCAACTTGGACCTCCAGTCCGAGTCCAAGATTGAGGATGCCCTGGACGTATTGCTGGAGGGCCGCACCGCGATCCTGATCGCGCACCGGCTCTCCACTGCTATGAAGGCCGACCGCATCATCGTCATCGACGAGGGCGGGATCGTCGAGGTCGGTTCGCACGACCAACTCGTCGCCGCCGACGGCAAGTACACCCAAATGTACGCGACCTGGACCAACCAAGCCGCTGAGGTCCACTGACGAACCTTACGAGTCTCGTTCCCGGACATGATTGTCCGGAAACCTGGTCCGCTGGACTCTGTCGGGGATCTCGGTGTGCCGCTGCCGGTGATCACGCGGGGCCTCTGCTTCCTCAGGAAGATCTTGGTCGATCCCCTGGGTAGCAGAGGCCCCTCCCTCGTCTCACTGACTTTTGACACCGCTGGCGGGCATCGCGTCACGCTCGACCGCCCACTCCACGTCGACATCCTCGAACTCGCGCTCACCAAGATCGATGGAGCAACGGCTACTATCTCCCAATTTAGCTGAAGCATCCTTCATTTAAGCACTCACCCTCGGCATTAACCCTGGCGCCCGCGGCTCGGTTTGGGTGTCCGGACCTCGGCTTAACTCCAGCAAAGGCTCGGGTACTGACCCCCATCGTCTCGGCGCCGAACTACCCGGAGACGCTTCGCCGAACGGGAGCTGGAGATCTGACCCTGGTGAGCAAGGTCATGAGCGATCGGCGGATCTCGCGGCGGCTGAGCGTTGGCGGCCTCCATCGGCCTCCATCGGCCTCCATCGGCCTCATCGGATATAGCTTTGCGCGAGCGTGTTGGAGGCATATTCGTGGCGTGTTCGTGACTGACAAGAGAACTAGAACATGGTCTCTGGGCGGGTTGTTGCCGCCTTCTGGTGCTGGTTGAATCAATTTCCAGGAGGATCTCCCTCATGCTTTCCAGGGGCAGTGATCCGAAAGTAGCGGCAGGAACCACACAGGAAGGTTCGTGGACTGTGACGAGCTTGGTTGGCAAGACTGCATTGGTGACCGGCGGTCGGACTGGCATCGGCTTCGGCATCGCTACCGCGTTGGTTGAGCGGGGCGCCAAGGTGGTGATCACCTCGCGCAGTGAGGACAAGCTGCGAGCGGCGGCCGCCGGACTCGGCGAGGAACATGCCATCGGGATTGCGGGCGAGGCCAACGATCCCGAGCACGCGCGGAACGCGGTGGCGACCGCGGTCGAGCGGTTTGGGTCGCTGGATCTGTTGGTGAACAACGTCGGGGGCACGGAGCGGGACGGCCGCCGGTTGGTCGACGCCGATGTGGCGGCGTACCGACGGACTATCGAGCTCAACTTGACGTCCGCGCTGACCTGGGTTCAGGCGGCCTGGCACGGCTGGCTTGGCGAGCACGGCGGCGCCATCGTCAACATATCCTCGATCGCCAGCAAGCTCGCCGTCCCCGACGGCACTTCGTACGGGACGGCCAAGGCGGCGGTGAACCACTTCACCCGGCAGATGGCGAACGAGCTCGCGCCCGGAGTCCGGGTGAACTGCGTCGAGGCTGGCACCGTCCTCACCGATTTCACCAGGGCTAACGTCGAGGGCCGTGAGGAGAAGGTGGTCGGCTCCGTCCCGTTGAAGCGGCTCGGTACGCCCGCCGACATCGGTGCTGCCGTGGCCTTCCTGCTCTCCGAGGACGCGTCCTGGATCACCGGCCACACCCTGGTCGTCGACGGCGGCCGGCTGCTCCACAACAGGTAGGACAGGTCGGCGTGATCGAGGATCGCCGTGCAGCGATCCTCGATCAGCGCGGTTCACCCGCAGGGTTGTCCGTGCCGAGAACCACCTGCCCTTGCCGAAAACGTCATCCGCTCTGATCAGGCAGCATGTTGGTACTCGTGGAGGAGGCCGCCGAGTCGGTCGCGTCGTCGTATGTCGAGGCGGGCGATTTGCCCTGGATCGGTGATCGGTTGGTGGAGTGGGTGGAGTGGGCGGGCGTTGGCGATGCCCTGGTGTGGCCGGTGCCCGTTGTAGAACGTCTCGAACTCGCGCAGGGAGTGCAGGAGATGGCGCTGGTCCCAGATCAATGTCCGGTCCAGTAGTTCTCGCCTGCAGGCTTGTACCCAGCGCTCCATGATGGAGTTCATTCTCGGCATCCGGACGCCGCTGAGTACCACCTCGATGCCCGCGTCCTTGAGTACCTCGTCGAACAGCTGCGGGAACTTCCCGTCCCGGTCCCGGATCAGAAAGCGGGCCCGGCAGCCGGCGTCCTCAAGATCCATGGCGAGATTCCTCGCCGTCTGGGCCACTCAGGCCGCGGTCGGATGCGCGGTCACGCCCAGGACCCGGATGCGGCGGCTGGCGTGTTCGATCACCGCGAACACGTACAACCGGGCCCCGGACAGGGTGACTGTCTCGAAGAAGTCGCACGCGAGGAGCGCGTCGGCCTGGGACCGCAGAAAGTCCGCCCACGTGGTGGAGGTCCGCTCGGGTGACGGCGGGATCCCGGCCTTCTGGAGGATCTCCCACACCGTGGACGCGGCCACCTTCACGCCGAGGACGAGAAGCTCGCCGTTGAGGCGGCGGTACCCCCACCCCGGATTCTCTGCGGCCAGGCGCAGGACCAGGGCGCGGATGGAGCGTACGGTACGCGGCCGCCCTCCGCGCTTGGGACGGGATCGGGCAGCGTGACGGCGGGCGACCAGGTCGCGGTGCCAGCGAAGAACGGTGTCCGGCCGTACCAGTGGCCGCATCCGGCGGAGCACCTGCGTCGGCAGGTGGTGGAACAGTGCCGCAAGGAATGCCCGGTCGCTCGCTTCGAACCGGGCCCGCTGCCCGCCCAGCTGCCGTTCCAGCACCGCGATCTGATGGCGCAGGGCCAGGATCTCCACGTCCTTGTCGCGGTCGCTCATCGGAAGCAGACGCAGCATCGCGAACGCGTTGGTCACGCCCAGGTACGCCAGTCTCAGCAGCACGATCCATCAGCCTGGCACGCTCATGCGGGCACCCGTGGCCGCTCGCGAGAACGCGCAGGTCACAGGCCCCGGATGAGGTTTTCGGCAGGAGCAACGTCGGCGCCGTGTTCGGGCCGGGCGGTGCCGTTGAACGTCTGGACGTCCCGGGAGCCGACCGGTTTGCGGTAGTGCTTGCACTGGAGGACGACCTTGCGGCCGAGGTGGTCCCTGGCGGTGACGTCCGCGCCGAGGTCGCCGGAGCGGCCGGAGTGCTGCACCTGGAGGAAGCCGTCCCGGACGAGCAGTGCGGCGCAGGCCCTCTCGAAGTCGGTCGGGTCCATCACGTCGAGATGGTGGATCGAGTACGTCAGGGCGGGCGGTTCCTCGTCCTCGACGTCGTCGGCCCAGTGGTGCACGTGCCCGCGCGGAGCGAAGAGCCAGAGTGTCGCCGCCAGGAGCGGGGCCAGGACGACGAGGCCGCCGGTGAGCGCCGACCACCAGGGGTGGTCGGTGATCCAGCCCCGCACGTCCATGCTCAGCCAGTGCCAGAACGAGGTGGTCAGCCACTGCCAGAAGACTTTGGCGGCGGCCACGGCCAGTACCGCGCCGGCGATGAACTTCAGCAGCGGATCGAAGGTACCGTCATCGCGCACTGCCGTGTGCTCCTTCCCGCCGGATCCGGCGGGTGGCAGCGGGGCCGCCGAGTGCCCTGCGCCTGGGTGTTCGGGCGGGAAGGCGCAGTAGGTCGTGCAGGGCGATGCCGTGCTCGGCCCACCGGCCGAGCCGGTCGCGGTCGATCCAGTGGACGCCGTGCTTGTCGCCCCAGACTTTGGCGTCGCGGGTGAAGGAGCCGTTGGTGACCACGACCGCGACGTCGGCCCTGTGCACGGGGCCGGCAGTGCCTTTCACCTGGTACATCACCTGGGAACCGACCTTGGCGCCGACCGTGGTGTGCTTGGCCTGCAGCACGATGCGACCCAGGACCGGGTGCCGGCCGATCACGTCAGCGGCCTGATCCCCCTGCTGGCCGACTTTGCGGGCGCTCCAGCCGTCCCGGACCAGCAGGTCCCGCAGCGCGTACTCGAACTCCTGGTCACCGAGCGCGTCGATGCCGGCCAGGCTCAACCGCAGCTGCGCCAGCCGCTGAAGACGGGCCCGGGTCGCGGTTCGGCGCCGCGTCCACCACACCGCTGCGGCCACACCGGCCACGCCCACGATGGCCGCAAGGACGGGCCAATGCGCCAGGGCGGCCCGAGCACCGGCCTCGGCCGCCCGGACGAGGAGGACAATCACCGCGAGGGCGACAGCACTTGCCGCGACGAGCTCGGTGGTGCCCTGTGGCCGACGCAGCCGGCGCCGACGGCGCGCCATCAGCGTGCCACGGCGGGGGCGGAGGCAACCGGTGCGGGAGCCGGCGGCGGGGCCGTGTCGGTCCCGCCGAAGCCGATGAAGTGCCCCCACAGCCATACGGCGGCGCAGATCCCGGCGATCGTCCAACCGCTCATCTTCCGCGCGCTCGGGCGCGGGTTGCGGCGGATGTAGCTGCGTACGACGTGGTATCCCTCGGGTACCGGCATCGGACTCGTCTCCCTCCCGTCGGCGGGCCGCACCACACGGCTCGTCCCGCCCCTTGATGTAGCAGCGCCCCACGACAGAAACCGGCGGAACGCGGGGAGATGATCACGGGCCGGGATGCGAATCGGACAACCCCTTCGCGTGCGGCGCCCTCCACCGCTGGCCCGGCACGGTGCCCCTGGCCTCACCGGATAGGGCAGGACCGCACAACGGTGCGGGCAAAAGGGCAGGCGTCCCCGCCGACCGTCCTCGGAGAGGGGACGGTTTCCACCTGGGACGGATGCCCTTCCACGCGGTGCAGCGGTGCTGGTCATGGATATGGCGAAAAGTGGCGGCGCACGTCGGTGGCATACGAGCGGGGGCGCCAGCACCGGCTCAGTCGGTACCCGACCGCTTCTCCAGCGGTCGGCCAGTGGGTCCCGAGGTACCGACCAGCGGCCGGATTCCCCAGACCCACCCTCCTTCGTGAGCTGGAGGTCCTAACCTTTCGTCAGAAATGAGAGAGGGGTGGGAATGACGTCCGGTGGTGGGGGTCCGCAGCACGGAAGTCCGGCAGCGCAGACACCATGTGACGAAGGCAGTGGGTTCGCGCTGCTCGGCGGACTGGTGTTCCTCGGCATCGTCGGACAGACCACGGCCTGGATATCGGGGCACCCTCTGGTCGCAGCAGCCGCGTTGGCCGGCACCGCCGTCGCGTTCGTCGGCCTGCGCCCGGTACTACGGCGCAGCGGCCTCGGCCCACGACTGCGCCGATTCCCCGAACCCCTGTGGGCCCTCGTCCGCGCGGGCATCTCCGCACGCCTCGCCCTCGCCCGCACCACGCTCACCGCGGCGGTCACCGACCGCGTCGAGCAGTGGGCCCACCAGCCGCTGCGCCGGGCCGCGCCGTCCGAGCCCGCCGCGTCCTATGTGCGGCGGTCTCTCGACTACACGCTGGAGGCGTTCCAGGGCGCGTCGCCGGTCCGGTTCGAGGAGATGTGCCGTGAACTGCTGGAACGCGACAGCTTTGCCAGCGCGGAGCGGGTCGGCGGTGCCGGGGACCTCGGTGCCGACGTCGTCGCCGTGGACGGCCTGGGGCGACGCGTCGTGCTGCAGTGCAAGCGACACGCGGCCCCGCTGGGGTCGGAGGCCGTCCAGAGGTTCAACGGCACTGCCCGGCCGGTGCACGGAGCAGCGGTCCCGGTCGTCGCGCGCTCAACGGCTTTACCGACCCCGCAGTCGCCTTCGCCAACCAGCAAGGCCTTCACCTCGTCGACCGCGAGCGTCTTGCACGCTGGGGGGTCGGTCAACACCTGTACGACGTCCTGGAGATCGGCTGTGCCCCGGGGCTGCAGATTTGATCGCCGGCTGTCACCCGTCGGGAGGCCCGTTACCAGTAGAGGTGTCGTCGCGTGCATCAACGCTGGAACCCCCCCGATGTTGTCGGTGCTGGGCCATAGGCTTCTGGGACCGCCATCGACAGGGGGCTTCGTGTACGAGAACTCGCTGACCGTCGACATCCCGCTCGGCCCGTTCGAGGGGACACCGGTTACCGTCCACTCGGCCAAGGGCAGGAACGCCAAGCTGCACACCACGACGGACTGCTCCCTGCTCCGGACCGCGGCGGTCACGGAAGCCAGGCTCCCGCTGGATGTTGCGACGGTCGAGCGGTTGTGCGCCCAGTGCTGGTCCTGGGGGCCGTGGACGAGGTCGGGGAGCGGGTTGGGCGTCTTCCTGCGGGCGCTCGGCGGGGTCGGGCTGCTGTTCCAACTGCAGTGCTACGCCAGGCCGGACGAGGATGTCCACTGGGACAGCGAGGAGGTCCAGGCCGCGGCTGATCTTCTTCGCTCGGCGGTCGCGGATCAGGAAGACGACGAGGACGACGAAGCCCCCGACGAGGATGGTCGATGCGACGCCGAGTGGTTGCGGAACCATATCTTCGATCGGTGGCGCGCCGCCGCGCAGAGCCTGCACCAGGCCGAGAGCACCGCGGCGATGTTCCCCTGGCTCGCGGACTGGGTGAAGCCGAAGCTGGCGGCCAAGAAGCACCACCTGGAGGAACTCCGCGGCCAGGCAGCGGTGTTCGTCGACCCGACAGGGCTCCTCACCGGCGCGGCCGCAGCCGGCATGAGCGAACCCGACCTCCCGGTGAACGATCCCGCGTTCGGCGCGCTCGGCAAGAGCGGCGACATCGCCAAGGCCCTCACAGCGCTCTGGCGCGGCTGGCAGGCCGAAGCCTCCCCTGGCAGGAACGGTTCCGCTCGGCCTACCTGTGCCGTGGCGAACCTCATGCACGGAATCCGGAGCAACCGCACGGGGTACGACCAGGCCCGCGAGGCCGCCGAACTGCTCGTCGCCTCCTGGGTGGAGCACACCCGCACCGCCGTCGCCGCGGCGGACCCCGCGTCCGCACAGCCGGTGAGGGTGACGCTGCCGGAGATCAAGGAGAAGACCCCGCACAGGCCCGAGCACGGTTTCCTCCACGACGTCGACTCGTGGATGCTCGGCGTCCTGGTCACCTATCTCACCGACGCCGACTGGGGCCGCCGCACCCTCACTCTCCACGTCCCCGCCCTCGTCGCGGAACGCCTCCTCGCCAGGTCCTGGCCGCTCGCCTGCGAGCTCCACACCGACGGCACCGAGCCCGCGAACGGCGACGCGCACCACCCCGTGAGCAACCTCCAGCCCGGGGTGTTCGACGACACCCCGGTCCTGGAACGTCTACCGGTCACGGCGGAGCACTTGCGTGCCCTGCGGACCTTCGCGCCCGACGCCGATCAGCTGTTCATCGTCTTCTCGACGAGCGGCGGCGCCGAAGTCCTGCCGCTGGCCGTGATCGAGAAGCGGCTGGCCGACGGATGGCAAGGCGTGATCATCGCCGGCGCCTCCGACCTGCCGGCCAGCCTGATCCATCCCTGGGCCGAGCGCATCGGCGCCCGGCCCGAGACGGGCACCTCTCTCTGGCCCCAACCCGTACCGGACGCGGACGACCCGCGATTCGGCGCTGAACTCGGTCTGGAGTACGGCGAACCGCGGGCCGCTTGGCTCGCCTTCGACGACCGTGACCGAGAACGCAACCTGCGGCTCCTCGCCATCCTCCGCAGCGTTCACGACCTGCGCACCGTCGACGGTGGCTACGACCGTGACGGCCACCGCCGGACAGTACCCAGCGCGGTGTGGCACGGCCTGCTCGCCGAAGAAACCCTCGACCTCGAACCGTTCGAGTCCGCGACCGGCGACTGGCGACGAAGGGGAAGCGGCATTCCGCTCGGCGTTCTCACGGACGTCCAGATCTACACCACGAACGCCAATCCGCGGATCCAGGGCAAGGGCCACTCGCCCCTGTGCAGGCACTCCAACGAGCGCGGCGTCGCGGAGGACGACGACCTCCTGACCCCAGCGGACCTGCTCGGCCGCGAGGACCTCGACTACCACTGGTGCAGCAAGTGCGGCGGCTACGCCGTCCGCAGGCTCACCGACACCCAGCTCTCCTACTACCGTGCGGCACACCGCCTGCACAACCTCGCCCGGGACATCGACCAGCATGGGCCCGGCCACGACCACACCGACCCCAAGACCACCGCCGAACAGCTGGCCGCACTCGCCGACTGGCACCCGATCGGCGAAAGCCACTGGTCCGGGCGCGGATCCCGGAAATGGCGCAGAATCGTCAATGATCTCCAGAACAAGGCCCAGGCGCTGCAGCGTCGTGACACGCTCTGACCGCCGCGCCGTCGGCAGCAACTGCGGCGAGGTGCTCGGCCTGGGATCACTTCGGGGCCACCCGCGATGAGTGCTCATGGGTGCCAACGGGCCGCGGCTTCAGGTGGGCATCAGTGATGCAACGGCTCTCGGTCGTGGGTGCGTTCTTTGGTCTCCCGGGTGCTTGTCGTACATCGCCCATATGCTCGCTGGGAGGTACAGCGGAGATCATCTAGGAGCAGCCGTGAAACCCGGAGACATCACCATCCCTCAGCGTCTGGGGCATCTCAGTCGTGACCCTCGCGGGTATCCAGTGATCGCGACGGTGGACCGCGGCAGTGACGGCGTCGACTTCGGCTCGATCGACGAGCATCGGAAACTGGTCCTCGCGACGTTCGACTGGTGTGCGGTCTGCGGCTTGCCGTTCCGCGACGAAACACGGTGGCAGTTCGTCATGCACATGCCGGAAGGAGGGAGCGTCGACGCCATCTGGAGCGGCGAGGCCCCCGTGCACGAGATCTGCGGTGTCTACGCAGCACAGGTCTGTCCGTTCCTGTCGTCTCCAGGCGCGCGCCTGGGTGACGATGGTCGCCGAGGCCAGCGTCGACCGGCCGGCGTGCTCGCGGCCGGCTACGCGAGCACAGATGCGGTGGAGATCAAGACCTCCGGACTGCAGGACGACATGTACGTCGTGCACTTCTCCCACACCTCCGCCATCGACAAGGTCACCTACTCCGACCGCAGCGAACTACACGATTACTACCAGGAGTTGCTGGCAGCGGAGACGCACATCGAGGTCTCTCCCAGCGAGAAGACCCTGGTGGATCGGTTCAATGCCACCAGCACGCCAGCAGGCGAAGATGATCCCGGCGCGACGGTCACCGGCGCGGCCGTCATGGCGGGCGCGGGATACGCCCGCAACGTCTTCCGCCTGAGCGGGATGAAGACCTTCCAGGGGTCGTCGTACGCCACCATCGCGGCAGCGTTCCTCGCCGACGATGGGCTGCATAATGCAGCGGAGACGTTCCCCGATGAATCCGGCCGAGCGGCGGCCCAATGGCTACTCGAGCAAGGTGACCACCTTCCTGCGGCGCTTGCTCGCTGGCGGGCGCGCGGCATAGCGCAGATGACTGGCCGTACGGCTCCCAAGGCCAAGCCCAAGGGGCCGGGTCGTTCGGTCCCGAAGAACACCGCATGTCCCTGTGGCTCTGGCCGGAAGGCCGGCCGCTGCCACCCAGCGGGATTGAGGAGCTGAGTACGCCGGGAGCGACAGCGAGTCGGCTGCGGCACGTGCCCGGTCCGTGCCCGGCTCCGCCCTGGCAGAGGGCGCCTTGCTATCACCCGGAGGGGCCTGTGCCGTTCGTAGGCGTGTAACTTCTCCGATCCTGAACGCGAGAAGCAGCCTGGTGGCCGCCGTCCTGACAGCGACGGTCATCGGCAGCGCATCGGCCTGTGCAGCCGACGACCAATCGAGCGCCACGGCTACATCCACGGCAGCAGCGCGCACCGTGTCCTTGCCGAGCCCGACCCCGGGCACGCCGGCGTTCCTGGCTCAGCAACTGGTCGGAAAGCCCAGCAGTCGGGAGGCATCGGTTCCCGTGGGGCGCGCCGCCCGGGACGTCCTGACACGGAAGGGCGGGGTGACGTACCCGAAGGAACAGTGCGAAGGGCAGTGGAAGTTGCTCACCGTGGAGCAGAAGATCGCTGTGCATCGCGGTGGCTTCATGGACGGTTGCATGAGATCCGGCGTAGCCCGCCCGCAGTCCTCTCCGACGAGCAGACCGGGCGTGGCCGCACCGACGCCCTCCGGGACGGGCCGAGGGCCCGGCCGAGGCCGCACCTACCTTCTGCCGTTACGACAAGTTCCGTGATCGATCAGCGTTCGGACGCCCACCGCTTCACCCGCTCGATGACACCGTCCGGGTCGGAAGCCGTCGAGTGAACGGTGAACTCGGCGTACCTGGGGTCGTTGATCGGCAGAGCGGGCAACGGATGCTCGCGAAGTCGCGCGACGAGGTACCCGGCGGCCAACAGGTCACGGGACTTCTCCTCGTCGACATCGGCCTTGTCCGCGTGCCAGTAGGACCCGTCGTACTCCACGGCGAGCTTCCGGCCGCCGCTGAGTTCGACCGTGATGTCGACGTGCCAGACGCCGCGCCGGACGAACCCGTCGTGGCGCACGGGCTGACCGGACGATGCCCTGCCGAATGCTCGTTCCGCGGCCGCGTGGTGATCGAGCTCGATCTGGGACTTTCCGTGTTCCCTGCACTCGGGACACCCGCTGCCGGCGGCGCGGGAGGCCAAGGACGCCTGCCACACGTGCGCCGCGTCGGCGGCGCACACCCACGTCGGGACGAAGGCTGTCTGTCCGCTCGGCCGGACGTGCCAGGCCGAGAGCGGGTTCACGGGCGACCACTCGGCGGCGAGTTCGGGGAAGTGGAACGCGAGCGAGTCGAGGATCGTGCGGCATTCGGGGCAGCGCAGGCGCTGTCCCTTGTCCCGCTGTTCCGGCGTATCCTGCCACTCGTGGCCGCACCCGGGATCCTGCCACCACACCGTCCTGCGCGACCTGGGGGAGAGCTTGGCCAGGCTGATGTGACCGTTGCGGGTCGGGTGCCACTGGGAAGCGATCTCAGGGCTGATCCTGACCGGCGCGGGACCGGCGGCTTCGGCTTCCAGCCGGGCGGTGCGTGTCTCCTGGCTCCGGCAGGAGGGGCAGCCCGAGCGCAGGTAGGTGTACGGGGATATGCGTGGGTGGTGTCCCTGCGGACAACGGAACCTTCGCAGCGGGCCGAGCTCGGCAACGGTGACGTTGCGGGGGTCCTCGTCGTCGGCCCACGCCGCGAGCAGTTCGGGTACCTCGGCCACGGGCGTGACCTGGTAGCGCTCATACTCCGCCTCCCACGCGGCGCGGCGCTTCGGTTCGCAGGCGGGGCACTGCTCCCGGTGGATCATGTCGTGGACCCGGGCGGTGAACCGCAGGCCGCAGTCGGGGCAGCGCCAGGCCGCCTCCCGGCGGGCCGTGACGGTGACGGTCTCCCACTGCGCGAGGTCGTTCGTCTCGTGGTCCCACCAGTCGAGGACCGGCAGCCCGGAGTCCTTGAGCAACGCCCGTTGCTTCTGTCCGGGCGAGTTGGGTGTTTGGCGCGCACGGCTCGGGTTGGTCTGACACCGGCAGCCGAACGCGATGTCCCCCATCCGCTCGGCGGCGAGGCGGCCGCAGTACCTGCAGCGGACGTGGTGGGGGTCGTCGGAGTAGGACGGGTCGGCCAGCGCTGCCAGGTAGTCGTAGCCGTGCTTCTCCGCGTGTTCCCGCGCCTCCGATACGGGAACCGGCGTCAGGTCCGCGTGCACGCCGTGGCGCCGTCGTTCCTCCTGTGCCCACTGGCGCCAGTAGCACGCCCGGCACGTCGCCTCGCCCTCCGCGTTCTTGGCGAGGGTGTGCTCGAAGCGGTAGTGCGCCTCACAGCCGCACGTCAGGCACCGGGTCAGACGCCACACCGTCGGCCTGGTGAACGGCTCCAGTGGCTCCAGCCCACCAGCGCGGAGAATGCCTGTGATGTGATCGTCGCACCAGGCATCGCGCGAACGCGTCCGGTACGCGGACGGCTGAGAACAGCCGGCATCCGCACACAGCTGAACCGGGCTCCGGGGCGATGACGTAGGGCTCACCTGCAGGATTCTCCCATGCTCGATTGCCGCTCTCCGGGGTCGGGTAGGTGTCGTGCGTCCACGACCCATGATCAGCCTCCTTCGTGGTGAGCCGTAGCGGAGGCGTTCGCGGTGCTTCGTCGGGGCTGATGATGACGCAGCCGGGCAGGTACTCACCGAAGCGTCACAGCGCGCCGCGGGCGTCGGGCCAGTCGGGGAAGTCGACGCGGCGGACGGTGCGGCGATGGCAGACAGGGGAGGGGCGTTGACGACGAAGGACTGTGTGCACCGAGCTACGGGTCGGTGGTGAGGGTTGCACAGCGGATCTCGCCTCGGGCCGAGGGGCCCGGAAGCCACGGCCATGACGGTCGAGATCCCTCACTGCCTAGACTGGCCCGATGCCTCGCTTCTTGATCAGCATGCGCACCATGCCCAGGGCCGCGACGCTGGCCGCCACGGGTGCGCTCCTCTGCATGGCCGCGGCATGTGGCGCTGGTACGTCGCCTGCGGCCGTGCCACCTCCGTCCTCCGCGCGGCCCTCATCATCCGCACCCACCTCGTCCGCCGCCCAGTCGGTGTCGCCCGTGCCGACGGCCTCCACCCCGCCGGCCCCATCTCGGACGGCGTCGCCGACCGCCCCCCTGGCCGCCGCCGCATCACCCACCAGGAGCCGCGGGACCGGGACGCCCACCGGGATTGCGGACCCGGACGTTGACTCCCCTGGGCGGCACGACGGGAGCAACTACGACAACCTCTCCCCCGAGGGCAAGGAAGCGCACGACACCGAGAACTGCGCCGAGATACCGGGCAAGAAGAAGGGGAGTTGCAACGAACCCCACCGCAAGTGCCGCGAGGCCGGCGCCACCGCCACCTCCTCGAAGGGGCTGGCCCTCACCTGCCGAACTTCTCCCAAGGACGGGCGCCTGCGCTGGCTCACCGCGGGGGAGTGACCGTGAAGCGGGACCTCTGGCAGCGGGCCGACGACACCCTCGGAGCGGACACCGTGCTGCGGCTGCTCGCCCTGCACGGCTCCCGCACCGAGTCAGTCGGCGAATGGTGGGGATCCGGCTGGTACGAGACCGCGGCCCGGCGCGCCGTCACCCGCGCCGCGGGCAACGGCAGCCTCCCGGCCGCCTTCCCCGACGCCGAGATGCTCGCGGACACCGCCGCCTCCCATCCCGATCTGCTGGACGACGACACGTTCGCCTGGCTCACCGAGGCCGTCGCCGAGGAGGAATCCCTCCGGCGCGACGCCCTGCTGCCGGTCCCCGCCGCGCTCACCCTTCCGGACTGGGCCGTACAGGACCTTCTCGACCTCCTCCAGCCGGACGTCGAGGAAGAGGAGGCCGAGGACCCTGCCCCGGCGGCTCGGAGACTGCCGACCAGCAGCCCGGCACGAGCGCCTGACGCAAGGGGCCCGGTTCAGTCACGCTGCCTGTCGGAAGCCTTCGCCGCCCGCAGCGTCGGCCCGGTGGACCGCCTCGGAATCCGCCTGGTCGAGGGCGGCGCAGAGCGCTGTGACGGCTTCGTCGGCGGAGTCCTTGAGGAGGTGGCCGTAGAGGTTGATGGTGATGGCGAGGGTGGAGTGGCGCATCGTCTTGGAGACGACGGCGACGGGGATGCCTTCAGCGATCATGATGCTGGCCGCGGTGTGGCGCAGGTCGTGCAGGCCGATCTTCGGCAGGTTGAGTTCAGCGGTGCGCTTGCGGAGCTGGTCGAGGACCCATTGGGGGCGAAGCGGTGAGCCGTCCGGTTTGGCGAAGACCAGGCCCTCCAGGCGTCCATCGGGGTGGGCGGCCATCTGGAGGGCGGCCTGGCGGTGGAGAGCGGCCATGGCCCTGGGGGAGAGGCTGATCCAGGCGCGGCTGGCCTCGGTCTTGGGCTCGCGGAAGAGGATGCCGTTGTTGTTGACGGCCGCGAGGGTCCAGCGCACGTAGAGCTTGCGGTCCATGAGGTGCACATCGGACCAGTGCAGGGCCAGGATCTCGCCGCGGCGCATGCCGGTGCCGAGCATGACCTCGAACACGTCGCTCAGCCGGTCGGCGTAGTACTCCGCGTTGTGGCGCAGGAACGCCGCGGCCTCCTCGGGAGTCCAGCAGGTGCGCTCCCCGGCGCGGGGCTTGGGCGGGACGGAGTGCTTGGCTGGGTTGTAGCGCAGCCGCCACGTGCGCGCCGCGTGATTCAGGGCGTTGCGCAGCGTCGAGACCACCCGGTAGACCGTGACCCGCCCGCGGCCGGCCTTGCGCTGCGCGGCCACCCAGGCGTCGACGTGCTTCGGCCGGAGATCGGGCAGCCGGCACTGGCCGAAGGCGGGGATGAGGTCCCGCTCGACGCAGTCCTCGTACCCGGCGTAGGTGTTCGGCGCGAGTTCCTCCTTCTTCGCGTCCAGCCACTCCCGCAGGAAACTCGCCACCGTCGTACGGCGGTCCTCGTAGACGCCCCGCAACTCACCGTTCAGCACCGCCTTCATCTCCCGGGTCGCCTCGGCGCGGGTGGCGAACCCACCGCGCCGGCGGGTGCGGCGCTTGCCCTCCTCCGGGGCCAGGTCGACGCAGTACGTCCACGACCCGTGACCCGCCTCCTCCAACAACCGAACACACCACGGACCCAACTGCTTCCCGTGACCGTCCGAACAACCACACCGCCGGTACACCCGACCCCGCTGCGCACGCTGTCCCATGAGCTTCCCCTTCTCTCGGACTGGGTGGTGATCCTGGGGCAAGAGTGGCTGCTGTGTCGGGTGTGGCGGCAGAGCGCGTTGGGCGGTGCGCGAGGCACATCAGAACCATCTGGCGAAGACACGCTCAAGACGACACACCGTCCGGAAGATCACCATCCGTAGCCAGTGGGTAAGCGACCATGATCCGCCCGCAGGCGCCGGCCCCGTGGGTCGGTTGACGGCATCGGCGCAAGCACAGTCGGGCGGTCGTGACGCCGCTTGCTGAAAGCCCGACAGATCTCGATCACAGGCAGTACCTGGGGTGGGGTGGTTGGCCTGGGGACCATTTTGGGACCACACCTGATGAACGCCTACGGGCGCTGATGATCCGAAATGGACACTTGTGCGCAAAGTGAACATTGAGCCAATGTCAGCAGCCTGCGGCGTCACTTTTGCGGAGAAGTCCCAATTCACTTGCACCTCATGGTGGTTGAGCAAAAAGAAAGCCGAGACCTCAGGGTCTCGGCTGCTGGGGGTCAAGGGGTCGCAGGTTCAAATCCTGTCGTCCCGACTGTGAAGTCGGTTGTGAGAGCCGGTACTTGGGAAACCGAGTGCCGGCTCTTTCTGTTGCCCGGTCAGCTGGTGGTCGCACGGTGGTCTCCGGGCCACATCGGCCAGGTGGCTGAGGGTTCTTCCGTTCGTGTCTGCTGGTGTGCGGGCAGTTGCCGGTGCGGGCGCGGGTTCTGGTGCCAGGGGCGCCGGGCGCGGCAGGAGGGCCGGCCGAGGGCGGCGCGGTCGGCGTTGTCGAGGATCCAGGCGACGGCGTCGACGGCCGCGCGGGCGGCGAGGAGCGTCAGCTCGGTGTAGATGTTCGCGCTCGTGGACAGGGTGCGGTGGCGCAGGGTCTTGGAGATGACGGGCAGGGGAACGCCGGCTGCGGTGGCGAAGCTGGCGGTGAGGTGGCGTAGGTCGTGCAGGGCGATGCGGGGGACGCCGGCCTTGTCGCAGAGCAGGTGGAAGTGGTCGAGGACGTTCTTGGGGTGCAGGGGGCGGCCGTAGCGGTGGAAGACGTAGCCGCCGGCGGGGGTGATCTGGCCGAACGCCCGTGTGCCTGCCCGGTCTTCGAGGGCGTCGACGACGCGGTCGGACAGGGCGACCCACGCTTTGCTGCCTTTGGTTTTCGGCGTGGTCAGCAGGAGCTGGTTGTTGTCGACGACGGAGAGGGTGGAGCGGACGAAGAAGACGCGTTCGGGCAGGTGGACGTCGTCCCAGTGCAGGGCGAGCGCTTCGCCCTTGCGGATGCCGGAGCCGATCATGAGTTCGGCGAGGTCGGCGTAGAGCGGGTCCGTGACGTGGGTGAAGCGCAGGAAGCGGGCGGCCTGCTCCTCGGTCCACAGGTGCCGCGGGGCGGAGGCCGGGCGGGGCAGGAGCGGGGGTTTGGCGGGGTTTCGGGCCAGGCGTTCGCCGGTGACGGCGCTGCCGAGGGCGCTGGAGAGGGTGGCCATGATCCGGTGGACGGTGACCTTGCCGCGGCCTCGTCGCAGCTGGTCGGTGACGAAGGCCCGAAGGTGCTGGCGGGTGAGGTCGACCAGGAGGATGGTGCCGAGGGCGGGGATGAGGTCCTGTTCGACGTAGGCGCGGTAGCGGGCCATGGTGGTGGGCTTGAGGCGCAGCTCCTCCTCGTCCAGCCAGTCCCTCAGGTAGTCGGCGGTGCGCTGCCGGGGGTCGGTGATGACGCAGAGGGCCAGGCCCTCGTTGAAGCGCCGTAGCGCGGTGTGGGCCTCGATCTCGTCGGGGAAGCCGGCGCGGCGGATGGTGCGGCGGTGGCCGTCAGTGGAGGGGGCGTCGACGGCGAAGGCCCAGCTGCCGTGGCGGGGGTCGGCGGCGAGACGGGGGCAGCGGGTGCCGAGCTGGCGTCGGTGGTCGTCACGACACCCGCAGCGCCGGTAGACGCGGCCTCGGTCCCGGTCGTCTGAGGGGTTCGGTGAGCAGCGCATGGTGATCGCCTCGGAATGATCGTGCGCGAGTCGTCCTCACCTCCAGTGTGCGTCCGCGGGGCGACCACCGTGCGACCACCGGCCCCGGGAACTTGCCCGTGACCCGCGGGTCTCCCTTGATCAGTGCCAAGGGGACCGCAGTCAGCTGATCGTCGGCTGGCTTCTGTGGCCGACGCCAGGTTGGTCAGATGAGCCGGTCGCGGTTGGTGGCTGCGGCTTCGCGGACGAGGCGGGCGAATCGGCTGCGGTCGATGCCGGGCTGTCCGGTGTGCTCGTCGTCGTCCTGGTCTTCGTTGTCGCCGAAACCGTCCTCGTCGTATTCCTCGTGGAGGAGCCAGCAGCCGCGGATGCCGGCGAGGAGGTCTTCGAGGAGGTCGGGGGCGGGTCGTTGGGGGTCGAGTGGGGTCAGGCGCAGGCCGGTGTCCTCGGGGTCGGTGTCCGGGCCGGTGTGTTGGGCGAGGTCGTCGTCGATGTCGTCGAGTTGTTCGCGCAGGCCGGCGGGGTCGGGGAGGAGGCCGTCGGCGATGCGGAGGGCGTGGCGCACGAGGCCGGTGACGGCGTCGTAGGGGGAGGTTCCGGCTTCGAGGAGTTCGAGGACGTGGGTGGGGGTTTCGTGGGGGAGGGCTTCGATGTTGTCGGCTTCGAAGAGCAGTGTGGTGGGGGAGTGGCCGGTGGCTTCGGCGGTGACCTCGGCTGCGGCGGCGAGCCAGTGGGCTGCGGCGACGGCGGCGGCGGTGGGGTCGATCTCGGTGAACAGTGCTGCGGGGCCGAAGGGGTCCTGTCCGAGGAGGTGGTCGGCGGCGGCGACCTGGACGGGGGAGGCGCCTTCGCGGCTGAGGAGGACGGCCTGGCGGGCGCGGCCGGTGAGGTCGCCGAGTTCGGCGTTCTCCACGGCGGCGAGCTCGGTGGCGGTCTCGGCGAGGACGGCGTCGGTGAGCTCCGCGTTGCCGATGGCGTGCAGGGCGCGGCCGGCACGGTGAGCGGACTCGACCAGGGGGCTGTACTCGACGTCGAGCATGCCGTCCTGGGGGAGGTTTGGCCGGGTGATGGCGCCGGGGACCTCGTCGAACGCCTTGCGTTCCTCCGCGCGGCGCCAGCCCTCGGAGTTGGGGTCCTGGGAGGAAGCGGCGCTCGCCGGATGGGTGTAGGTGCGCCACGCGGCCTCGGACAGGTGGGTGAGGGCGCGGGCCAGCCGCATCAGCGCGGCCGTGTCGGTGCCGGCCGGGACGGCGGCGATACGGGCGGCGAGATCACCCTCGCCGGTTCCCCAGGTCGCGATCAGCTCGCGTCGTTCGGGGTCGATGCTGTAGCGGGTCATGGGGCCGTGCCTCCGGTCATATCGTGCAGCTTCTGGTCGCCAGCAATTCTGACGGATCGCCAGGTGTGCTGCCGATCCGGAAAATTGGCAGACGGAGGCTGGGGGGTTCGGGGAGTCGGCCTTGGTGGCGGAGGGGTGGTGAAGGTGCCGGAGAGGCTTGTGCTGCTCGCACGCTGGGCACCGAGCTGGGCTCAGGCCAAGGGGTTGGCAGGTATCCGGTGATGCCGTATGCCGGAGAGCCCCACCGGCCGCACCGCCGAGGTCGACCGGAACCTGCCGCACCGCGGCTGGCTGCTCCTCGACTGGCGGTAGCAGCGGACGAACCGGGGCCCCCGACGGCGAGGAGCCCCGTGAACCACGGCCGGCCGCCGGTTCCCACGGAACCGGCGGCCGCCCCCGCACCGAGGCGGCTGCCCTGCCCGCCGCCGCGCTCCACCCTGCCCGCCGCCGCCCCGGCCGATGTCCGCCCGGGGCCGTAGCGGCGAGCCCTGTCCCGAGAGGGAAGCCGTGATCAAGACGACCGCAGAACTGGCGGACGGCCGCGAACTCCTCTATTTCGACCTGGACGGGTCCACGCCCCGGACCTCCAGCGACCGCGCCCGCTGGAGGCCGTGGCCGACCTGTCCACCGTCCGCCGCGATCTCGCCACCGGCGCCTGGGTGACCATCGCAGCCCACTGCCAGGCGCGCACCTACCACCCGCTGGCCGACGAATGCCCGCTATGCCCCTCGGGTGAGGGGAAGGCCACCGAGATCCCGGCGGCCGACTATCAGGTGGCGGTCTTCGAGAACCGCTTCCCCTCGCTCGCCGTCCACACCGAGGCGAAGGGCGTCGGCCCCGCCGACCCGCTGCAGGTGGAACGGCCCGGCACCGGGCGCTGCGAGGTGGTCTGCTTCACCGCCGACCATGACGCCTCCTTCGCCGACCTCGGCCCCGAGCGGGCCCGCCTGGTCCTGGACGCCTGGACCGACCGCGCGTGGGAATGCGCGAGGCCCGGGTCGCAAACCCGGGCCTCGTCGACGGGGAGGAGCCGCCGTTCAGCAGTGCAGCGGTTCCGCCAGTCGTCCGAGCAGGCCGGCGACCAGGGCGGTCTGAGTGGGGACGGTGTCGGGGTAGATGAACTCGCCCTGGGCGTGGGCGCCGTCGCCGACCGCGCCCATGCCGCACAGCACCGGCAGGCCGAGGGCGGCGACGAAGTTGGCGCCGCCGACGGCGACGGCGGGCAGGTCGTGGCCCTGTTCCCGGGCGACTTCGCGGGCGAGGTCGAGGAGGGGGGCGGAGGCGGTGTTGAGGGTCATCGGGGGTCGGTTCCAGCCGTGGTCGATGTCGATGTGGACGCGCGGGTCGCTGACCTTGATGGCCTCCAACTCGGCGTCGACGCGCTCGCGTTCGGCCTTGCTGCTGACGCGGATGTCGATGTCGGCGGTGGCGAGGGCGGCGATGACGTTGGTGGCGGAGCCGCCGGTGATGAGGCCGGTGTTGATGGTCGTGCCCCGGTCGGGGGAGGCGACGGCCGCGGCGGCGACCACGAACTCGGACAGCGCGATGATGGCGCTGGCGCCGTCCTGCGGCGCGAGGCCGGCGTGCGCCTCGACGCCGCTGGCGGTGACGTGGAAGGTGCCGTTGCCCTTGCGGGCGGTCTTGACCGCGCCGCGCTCTGACGGCTCCAGCACCAACGTCGCGTCGACCTTGTTCGCGACTTCTTCGATCACCGGGCGGGAGGAGCGGGAGCCGATCTCCTCGTCACCGTTGAACACGAAGGTGACCGTGGGGACGGGGACGCCGCACTCCCGGGCCAGCTTCAGGGCCCAGATCCCCTGGGCCAGGCCGGTCTTCATGTCGAAGATGCCGGGCCCGCTGAGCTTCTCCCGGCCCTCGTCCGTCTTGGGTGGTGCCCAGCCGGCCAGGGTGCCGGTCGGCCAGACGGTGTCGTAGTGGCCGACCAGGGCGATGTGTCCGGGGCTGGTGCCGGCGTAGGTCAGGGTGAGGGTGTCGCCGCGCTCGCCGCCGTCGTGGCGGTGTTCCTCGCCGGGCCGACCGAGCCGGTGGACGGCGAGGTCGTGCAGGAGATCCCGGCCCGCGGCCAGGTGGGCCAGGTCGTAGCTGCTGGTCTCCTGACCGACGAGGGTCAGGATGTCGGTGACGATCTCCGAGGAGACTTCCTGGGCGCGGCCGGCGAGGGTGGCTGTGGCGGGTGTCATGATCGGCTTTCTCTTGCGAAGGTGTGCGGGGAGGGCAGCGGGCGGGCGGCTCAGCCGATGCCGAAGGGGATGTCGAGCAGGTACCAGAGGATGAAGAAGGCGACCCAGGCGACCCAGGCGACGGCGGCGACTGGAAGGGTGAAGGAGGCGAGGGTGCCGATGCCGGCGTTCCTGCGGTACTGCCGGAGGTAGGCCACGGCCATCATGAAGAACGGGCTCATCGGGGTGATGCACTTGGTGACCGAGTCGGCGACCCGGTACATGGCCTGGGTGGCCTGCGGGCTGATCCCTACGAGCATCAGCATCGGGACCAGGACCGGGGCGACCAGTGCCCGCAGCGCGGAGCCGCTGGTGACGACGAGGTTCATCACCGAGATCAGCACGGCGAGGCCGACCAGCACGAGCCAGCCGTTGAGGTGCAGGTCGCGCAGTGCGTCCGCGCCCTTGATCGCGAGGATGTTGCCGAGGTTCGTCCACTTGAAGTAGGCGAGGAACTGGGAGATCGCGAAGAAGAGGACGATCGTCGGTGCCATGGCCTTCGTGCCCTCGGCCATTGCGGAGACGACGTCCCGGGCGCTGGTGAAGGTCCCAGCCCGGCGGCCGTAGACCCAGCCGACCAGGGCGAAGAACACGCCGAGGACGAGTGCCATGCCGCTGAACACGGGCGAGTTGACGATGCCGCCGTGCTCTCCGCGCAGCGGCGAGGAGGCCGGGATCATCGCCGCGACCAGGAGCAGGGTGATGCCCAGCGCGAACAGGCCGGTCACCCGCAGCGCCTGGCTTTGCCGGGTGGTCGGCCCGTCCGACGCCTCGACCGCGGTGGGCTCGTCGGGCTCCAGATCCGAACGCCGTGCGAGGACCTTCTCGACGACCACCGTGATCACGAGCGCCATGAGGACAGACGACGCCAGCCCGAACCAATAGTTCTGCACCGGGGTCACCACGTACTGCGGGTCGATCGCGTGGGCCGCGGCCGTGGACATCGACGACAGCAGCACATCGGTCGTGGTGAGTGCCGGGGCAGCTGACCCGACCGGCGGACGGGACCATCCGTCCGCTCCTCGCCGCCCGGCCCGTCACCGGCTGCCACCGTTGACGGGCCGGGCACACGTCCGGCCGAGGGGGCCGGGCGTCATGCGCTTCGGCGGGGACAAGCGTCGACAACCACTACGTCCCCGTGGCGGACGGCCAACTCTCCGCCCTGGCCCGGCTCGCCCAGGCCACCGGCTGGAAGGTCATCTACTCCGAGAACGAGGGCCAGTTCGACGCGGCCCAGGTCACCGCCGACACCAGCGCCGTCACCAAGGCCCTGGGCCCCTCGCTGGTCGGCATCGCCTGCGGGAACGAGCCCGACCACTGGAACGTCAACGGCTTCCGGCCCAAGAACTGGACGGCGAAGGACGAACCCGCCGACGCGGCGGCCTGCCTGGCCGCCGTACGGGCCGGATCGCCGAAGGTGCCGTTCGTCGGCAACGACGCCGGATACAACGAGGGAACGCGCTTCGTCACCGAATACTTCCCCTGGGCCAAGGACAAGGCCGCCCTGCTCACCGGCCACCTCTACCCGCTGACCAACTGCGCGAACAAACAGCACGGGACGGCCGAGACACTGGTGTCGGCCCAGACCGCCCGAACCGAGGCCCAACGACTGGACGCACTCGTCCCCGAGGCCGCGAAGGTCGGCCTCCCGCTGCGGATGAGCGAGACCAACTCCGCTTCCTGCGGCGGAATCCCCGGTGTCTCCAACAGCGACGCGACCGCCCTTTGGGCCGCCGACTACCTCATGCTGCTGGGCGAGCACGGATTCGTCGGAGCGAACTTCCACGGCTCCCTGACGGACGGCAAGTGCACCCTATACACGCCACTGTGCCGCACCGGCGACCGCCAGTACCGCGCCCAACCCGTGTACTACGGCATGCTCTTCGCCCGGCTCATGGGCACCGGCCGACTCCTCCGGTGCAGGTCTCACAGCCCGACCAACTCGCCGCCCACGCCGTCGAATCCGCAGACGGCGGCATCCGCACCATGCTGCTCAACCGAGGCGCTTCGCCCATCACGGTCGTGGTCGACGCGGGCCGACACCACTCCACGACGGTTTCCGCCCGGCGGCTCGGCATGCCCTCGCTCACCGCCACCAGCGGCGTCACCATCGCCGGCGCCGAGGTGGCGGCAGACGGCTCCTTCAATCCCGGGGCCCCGGAGCAGCTTCCCTGCGCCGAGGGCACCTGCACCATCACCTCCCCGTGTACGGCGGCGTCGTCCTGGGCGAGCCCGGCGGGACGACGGACTGACGGCTGGGACGGGCAGCAATCGTGCAACCCACCGGAGAGGAACGCGCGACGACTTCGACTGGTGCGGCAAAGTGCTGGGGGGCTATGCGGTTCGCCGGCTGACGGTTTCGACCGGCGGGCTCCCGCACCTCGTCCCGCACAGTCGGCAACGCAGCCTCCAGCGCGGCGAGTTGGGTAGTCCTCTGGAAGCTCTGCTGCACGGGATCCCGGCCGAGGTCAGGACGGCTTTCAGCGGCGGGCCGGCACCACCACGGACTGCGCGCGACCAAGTGAACAGCATCTCCCGTGTGCCGCACTTGAGCCCGTCTGCGCCTGTATCAAGGTCACCAAACGGACTGCCTTGAGGGATCCGGCTTCGTTGGGTGGTTGGACTGGCGTAAATTCGCGCTTTCAGTTCGGCCATCGGCTGGATTCACATGCTCGGCCTTCGTTTCGGCGTGCGAGACTCCGGCTGTGACGTTATCTCGATGGATTCTGGCTCCGATGACGAGCTGGTATGCGTTGCGTCTGGTCCGGGCCTCTGGTGGCCTGCTGGAGCCTGAAGTTGCCTGGAGGGCGGCCCGTATCCGCCTGCACCCAGATGAGCTGCCGTTTCTCCTGCACGGACATGGGCACGCCATCCGTCTGTTGCGAGAGTGACTGGTGCGGGAGATGGCACTCATTATTCGAACTGAAATCGATCGTTCGTAAAAGTGGGCGATCATCCTCCTCTGTGGGGAATGCGAATCTGGCCATCGTTGGCATGTGCCGCACTCCAGCCGGTCCAGGAAGGTATGAATGGCTACCGGCGATCAGCCCACGTACTTTCCAGGGGGATCCGATGTCCGACATCCTCGGCCTTTCCGCGGTGGCAGCTGCGGCTCTGCCGCCAACCTTCACCTTCCTGTACCAGCGTCTTGAGGCTCTTCTCAATCGCCACGACGGGCGGCAGGAAGCGAACGATCTCTCCACGGCCGACCTGCCGCCGACACTGGTCGGCACCGTCTCCCTACCGCTCGTGGCCGACGAGCAGCGGCTGCGCGACCGAGTCGGAGAGCTGCGCCTGGCACGGACGGTGCTGGCGCGCTACCAGCAGGATCCGACTCTGGTGGTGCCGGGTGATTCGGCGCTGACCGATGTCCTCGGCCAGCTCCGCTCGGCCATCGAGGAGATCTACTCGCATCGGTTCACGTTCACCGGCGAGAACCGCGAAGGGTCTGCTCCTCTGGTCGTCCAGCGCATCGACCAGGTGGACAGTGATGTGACCGGCATGCAGGCGGGCGAGGCGATCGTCACGGGCACGGTCATCCAGGACTTCAAGAACGTCTCCAACGGCTCCACCGTGATCGGAATGTCGGCGCCGGTCATTGGCGGTGGGGCATGAAGAGCTGAACTCGCAGGCCAACGAGCGCTCCCCGGCCCTCAGCCCGCCTACGATCAGGAGAAGCCCCATGAGGTCGCTCTTCAATCCCTCCGACCATGGCCCGGCCGACCCGTATGAGTCCGACCGGTCAGCCGTACCTCTTTCACCTCCCGTGGACGCGAGCCCGCCGGCGCGGACGGGAGAAGCGGCCGACAGAGACGTCGCCCGCGATCCTGGCTCCGGTGCAGACTCGTCGCCGATCGAGACGACGGGCATGCAGGCAGACGGCCAGGAGACCCACAGCCTTCCCGAGACGGTCGGCCCTGCGGGCTGGCAACCGCGATCCGGCGACCGGTTCGAGCAGGCCCCCGTCCAGGGTTCGGGGCAGACGACGGCACCCGCGTATTCCGTACATGAGGAGCCGGCAGATTCGTTCGGGGCGGCGGCCCGATACGGCAATCCTGCACAGGACACGGTCACCCCGCCGGACGCCGACAGCCTGCAGCGGCTTCTCGCGGACGTCGGGTCCCAGACCTCGCGCCCGCCGGTTGGCCCCGCCCAGACACCCGACCTTGGCGAGGGGGATGACAACGTCGAGGAGAACGTCGGCTCTTCGCAGTCAGACGAGCGTCCACCCAGCTCCGCACCGTCTGTCACGCAAAGCATTACTGGTGCGAACAACGGCACCGTGATCGGAATCCAGCTCCAGAACATCATCAACAGGATGCGCAACACCGACCTGCGCAGGGCCTGGGTGGAGGAGCAGCTCGCCGTCTACGTGCCGCCCGAGAACGAGGAAGAAGCCACCACTGTCCTGCTCAGGGAGAACGTTCTCGTCCTGATCGGAGACACTGGCACTGGCCGCCAGACCACTGCCCTGCACCTGCTGCGGGGCCTGAGCGGGAAGGGACTAACGCTCAAGCGCTTCCTGCGGGAGCCGGACGACCCCTTCGCTATGGACGACTTGGCAGGGCAGCGCGGAGTGGGCTGGATCCTCGACCTGCGGGCCGAGGGCGACACAGTGAGCAGGCTCGGCTATTCGCTGCAGAAGACCGCCCTCCTCAAGGACGCCGGGTCCTATCTCGTCGTACTGGCCAGTCCTCAACTGTGGGAGACCGTCGGGCAGGGCGGCGACCACGCCGCTGTCACGCTCGAGGCAGCAGAGGCGAAGAGCGTTCTTCGGGCCTATCTGGCAGCCGCCCCGGAATGCGCGGATCCGGGGCTGTGGATCGACAACCCGCGAATCGCCCAGGCGATCGCCGGCCGACTCCCGGGCGAGGTGAAGCGCTGGGCTGACGCCATCAGGGAGGAGGAGCGCAGGCCGGCAACCGCATTGCTCCCGTCTGCGACAGCGGACGATGCAGAGGCTGCTTTCAACGAGCGGATCGACCGGGTCATCGAGGCCCGCGCCGACTGGCGCAACCAGCTGCGCGATTGGCACATCGGACACCCGGACAGTGACCATCGCAACTACCTTCTCGCGGCTGCGGCCATGGACGGCGCCCCGGTCGAGAAGATCTACCCCGCCGCGGAAAGCCTCGCGGAGGCTCTGGGGGAGACGCCCGTGCCGAGGCCCGGTCAGCAGGGACCGGGCATCATCGAGCTGACCCACATGATCGGTGCCGTGCTCTCGGCAGATGGTTCCGTGACCCTGCCCTCCGAGGGATACGCGGAGGCAGTCGTCGAGTACTTCCTGGTGGACCGTGCCCACCTTGTCGACCTCTTCACGCAGTGGACCGCCACTCAAGCCGTCGAACTCGAGGGAGATCTCGGGCTTCAACTGGCCGACCGCGTGGCGGAGTGGGTCCTTCGCCACACCCAGAAAACCCGCTCCGTGGCACTACTCAAGTCGGTGACAACGCAGTGGTCGGCCAAAAAGGTACTCAGGGAGCACGCCCGAGACCTCCTATCGGTCGCCGCCGTGGACGCCGGTGCCGGCCGCATGGTCAGGAACAAGATCCTCGAATGGGCACGGAAAGAGGATGAACCCGTCGCCCTGCGCGCGACCCTGGCTGCGGTGTGCCGACAGGTGAGCCAGGTGTATCCACGGGAGGCGCTTTTGCGGCTTGACGCGCTGGCCGAAAGTGGCAACCAGAAGATCACCGACGCGGTGGGTAAGGCGATCAACGAGATGTGGGACAACCCCGACCAGAGGAAGAAGGTCAGGAGCGTACTTCGCAGCTGGGCCGCGAACTCCAAGGCGACGGTCCGCAGCTCCGGTAGCCACGCCTTCCTCCACCTCGCAGGCCGCAGCGACGAAGACGGCACACCATCCCTGTTGGCGGGCGAGGACAAGGAGAACGACCTCCCGTGGATCGTGCAGAGCTGGCGCACCGCGCTCGAACACGACCCCCTACCCGATCCCGCGGTCGTGGCGTTCAGCGTGTGGATGGACGGCGCCGACACCGCACCAGATGCTCGCGATGCCGTGTTCAACGTCTTCGCCCGGGCGGTCCACGACGGACCCGACGAGAACCGTGCCGTTCGCTTCCTGAGCCTCAACCGGCTCGCCACTCACTGGGAGCCGTCCGAGCCGACAAAGCCACTGACTGAGCGCGCCCGCCTGCGCGACGAGCTGATCACCTGCGTTAGGCAAGCGGACCCCGCCAACTCGGGAAGCCACTCCGGTGTTCCGCAGACGTAGTCCCGTTCCAGAACAACGCGAGGGAGAACTCCATATCCAAGGAACCGTGCCCAGTGCTGCCGAGTGCTACCGCTTCCACCTCGAGGTCACCGGCCGCTGGTCCGATTCACCCGACGCGACTCGACACCACGACCCCGAGGCCGCGGCGAGCGACCACGTCCTGAACATCATCCGCGACATAGCGCGCGACCATTCGCTGCCCGACGTAGTGAGCGTCGAGAAACGGGTCAATGCCCGTCTCGGCCTTCCAGCGGCCGTACCTGACGCCTCGGTGACCGTCAGCTGGGCCTCTGTACGCCTATGGGCGACACCGGATGACCTGGCCTCGGCCCTGCACTCTCTCAGACGCACCCACGAATACAACCTGAAGGAGGAACAACACCGCCGCGAACTCGACCTCAGTCGCTCATTGCGAGACGCCTTGCGCGAGGACCCGAGCCTTGCACTGGCCCACCTCGTCCTACGCCACCCACAGGACCTGTCCACCGAATCCATCAGCCAGCTCGGCACGCTGGTCGCCGAGGTATCAGCCTACGACCCGGCGAACTCCTGGGTTGCCACCGCAAAAGTCCTCCAGAACCTCATCAAGGACATGCCCACCGACACGAAATCCCATCTCATCAATCAACTCGCATCCCTAGCAGCTCAGTTCGGGCACAAGGCAGTTGCCGACCAACTGTGCAGGCACGCCGAACCCAAGAAGGCAGCTGACGAGGAACCCAGCTGATCGCCGCTACTGGCGGTGACGGCAGCTCTGCCGGGCCGCTGCGGTCGGTGTGGCAGGCGCAGGCGCCGACCGTGGGGCGGTCGGCGCCTGCGCGTCACCTGGTTCAGCTGTAGAGGCCGGATCCGAGTTCGATCAGCTGCTGGCCGACGCCGGTCGCGATGGCCGTGGTGAGCGCGGGGCCGGCCAGTCGCGTGATCCTGCGCCATATCCGGCCGCCCTGCTCGGGGTCGCGCCCGTCGCGTTCGAGGGCCTCGACGTCGGCCGCGTAGTCCTCCGCGTCGACGGCGTCCAGGCCGAGCTGCGGAGCGACCGTCCGTAGGCCTTGGACCAGGTCGGCGAGGGCCTGGGCATCGATGCTGTTGCCACTGTTGATTGTGTTGTGGTCGCCGGTGGAGGCGACGCCGCCGCTCATGCCACCGTTGACCACGGTGCCATGGTAGTTGTTCGTCGTAGTTCGCGCGGTGTTCTGGCTGTCCATGTAGCTCCTCACGGTGTGACCGCCGCGGATGCAGGCGTTGCCGCCCTCGGTGATCCGCAGCAAGTGCGGTGCATTCCCGTCGTGGCCGGCTTCGCGCTGGGCGAGGCCGGCGGATACGAGCTCGGTGACCGCGCCCAAGACCTCCTCGCAGGTGAATGCGGTGCCGGCAAAGAACGCGGTGGGTGCGTGCGTGAACGTGCCGGGTCCGACCGGGGCGCCCTGGTCATGCAGCCATCGCAGGAGGGCATTGCCGACGTAGTTGGCGCGCAGGACGCGGTCGCCAGCGAGCTTCTTGAGCCGCCGGACCTCCAGTCGGCCCTCGTCCGCCAGGAACACGGCGGTGTCGTCGCCGCCAAAGCTGCGGGAGATCCGGACGAAGCCGTGCTGCTCGAGCTGGAGGGCAAGCCCCGCTGCCTCCTCCTGCGGGAGCTGCTCGCGGTCGGTGAACTCCTTCATGTCCTGGAAGTACCCGCGCTGCTCTGCTGCCCGTTCGTCCAGCCACAACAGGGCCTTCGACAGAAAAGGGTCATCCTCGACACCGGAACCGCCGGGTAGGTCCGTTCCGATCGGAACGCGGATCTGATGGCGCTGAGACGCCTGCTCGAAACTCTTCTTGATCTCGCACACCATCTCGTCGATCGCACGGTGGTTGATCTCGAACCCGGCCAACTGTGCTCCTTCCTGCGCCCCAGACGAGGCTACCGGCACCCTCCGACAATACGGCCGCGCCTGATGGCAGAACCGGCCGTGGGTACGCCCCTGGGGCCGAGGTAGGAATGGCAACCCCTGACCGCCTCGGCGAACGGCGTTCGGGTGCGCCTTCGGGCAGTCTGGCCCTCACCTGCCGGAGCTCTCCCAAGGACGGTCGTCTGCGCTGGCTCACCGCGGGGGAATGCTCCGACACCGTCCGGTCGGACAGGAGATCACCGGTCAGGCAGGGCCGCTTGCTGTCGTCTGCAGGGCGCATGTGGGAACAGCGTTTTCGGCTGACCTTGTCGGTGCCCTCATCTAGGCTCGCAAGCCGAGACCGATAGGGGAGTCACGTGCTCGACAGCCCGCTCACCGCCGATGTGCCGCTCGGCCCGTTCCAGGACGCGCCCATCGCGGTCCGCTCGGCCAGGAGCAAGAACGCCAAGCTCCACGCCGGCACGACCTGTACCCAGCTGCGCACCCGAGACATCACGATGTCCCGGGTGCCGCTGAACGCCGAGACGATCGGCCGGATGTGCTCGCACTGCGCGGAGTCCGGACAGTGGGCATCACCGACCAGTGGCCTCGGCATCTTCCTGCGAGCGCTGGGCGGCCTGGGGCTGCTGTACCAGCTGCGGCAGTACACGGCACCGGACCCCGATGACTGCTGGGAGCAGGAGGAGGTCCAGTCCGCCGCGGCCCTGCTGCGCACCGAGCCCTTCGAGCCGGCCGCTGCTGCCTCCGAGGACGATGAGGAGCCGGATGAGGAGGACCGGGAAGCGCGCGACGAGGCGAAGCGCCTGTGGGAGAGCGTGCTGTCCACCTGGCGCGGCGCGGCTACGAGCCTCCACCTGGCCCAGGCCAGCGTCACCCTGTTCCCCTGGCTGGCGTCGTGGGCGGAGCCGAAGCTCGCCGCGAAGCAGCAGTACCTGGAGGTCCTGCGGGCTCAGGCTGCGCTGTTCGTCGACTCCGAAGGGCTCGTTGCGGCCGCTGCCGCGGCGGCCATGGAGGAGCCCGAACTCCCCAGCGAGGAGGTGGCGTTCAGCGCCATCGGGACCGGTAAGGAAGTCGGTGCGCGACTGAAGGCGCTCTGGCGCGAGTGGCAGGGCGAAGCCGGACGCGGCTGGGAGGGGCCGGGTGCGCGCACCTGCGTCGCCGATCCCACCCGCGGCATCCGCCCCAATCGGAAGGGGTATGCCGAAACCCGAGCCGCGGTCGACGGACTCGTCGCCTCCTGGGAAGTCCAGGTTCGGGACGCGGTCACGTCCTCGGCGCACGACGCCCTGCAGTGGGTGTCCGTACGCCTGCCCGAGGTCAAGGAAGACCCCACACCGCCCTGGCGCGAGCACGGCTTCCTCCTGGACCTGGACGACTGGACGACCGGGGTGCTGATCACCCACCTCGCCGACGCCGACTGGGCGGGCCGCACCCTCACGCTGCGCGTGCCCCGGCTCATCGCCGACCGGCTCCTGTCCCGCTCCCACCGCCTTGACTGCGAAGCCCACCAGGACAGGCCGACCATCATCACCGCGCCTTCGGCGAGCCCGATCCGGCCCGGGATCTTCGATGACACCCCGGTCCACGGACGCCAGCCGCTCACCGCGGAGCATCTGCGCCTGCTGCGTTCGATTCGGCCCGCAGCCGCGGACGAGCTGTACACCGTCTTCTCGACGGACGGTGGCGCCGAAGTTGTGCCCCTGCCGGTGATCGAGAAGCGCCTGGCCCGCGGATGGCAGTGCTTCCTCCTCGCCGGCACAGCGGACCTCCCCGCCGACGTGATCGAACCATGGGCCCGCGAGGTCGGCCCCAGGCCCGAAGGCCAGGGGAGCCTCTGGCCGCAGTACCCGCGCAGTGCGCACGACCCGCTCTTCGGCGAGGACCTCGGCCTGGCACAGGGCGCCACGCGAGCGGCCTGGCTCGGGTACGAGCGCCAGAACGCGGAGCGAAACCTGCGCCTGCTCGCCATGGCCCGCGGCGTGCGGGACCTGAGGACGCTGGACGGCGGCTACGACGACCACGGCCGCTCCCGCACACTTCCCCAGCCGGTGTGGCTGGGGCTGCTGACCCACGCCGAGGACCTGGACCTCGAACCGTTCGAGGCCCCGGATGCCGACCGATGGCGCAGCGGAGGCAGCGGCATCCCGCTCGGCGTCCTCGCCGACGTGCAGGTCTACACCACCAACGCCGACCCTCGGATCCAGGGCAAGGGCCACTCGCCGTTCTGCGCCCACTCCCGCGAACGCGGCGTCGTCGCCGGCGACGACCTGCTGACCGCCGCCGACCTGCTCGACGACAACGGCTACGACTGGTGCAGCAAGTGCCACGGCTACGCCGTTCGCCGTCTGACCGACACCCAGCTGTCCTACTACCGGGCCGCCCACCGGCTCCACGACATCGCGCAGACACTCGACCCCAGGCGAGGCGGCCGCGACCGCCTCGACACCGAAACGATCACCCAACAGCTCCGTGAACTCGCCGACTGGCGACCTTCCGGCGAAGACCACTGGTACACGAGCGGAGCACGGCGCTGGCGGCGCATCGTCGGCGAGCTGCAGGTGAAGGCGGAAGCAGCCGGACGCGACACCCCATGACCCAACCGCGCAACACCCCGCACGCGAACGCACTGAACAGGCCACCCATGACCAGCACAACGCGCGACACCCTGTCGCCGCACGCCACCGGCCCCAGGCTGCTCGCTCGGCTCACCGCACCGCTTCGCCAGGCCGGCTGGGCGGAGGGCGAACTCTGGGACGAGACGGACGAGGACGACGAGCCCGGAACCGGGTCCTTCTACCGGGAGTTCTCCCGCTCGAACTTCCACATCGGCGTCACCTGGAACCCCGCCGACGCCCTGCTCACCGTCGACGACCCGACCGAGCACTGGGACTGGGACTGGGACGACAGCCTGCCCCCGCTGTGCCCACTCGACGAGCCCCTCACCATCGACCTGAGCACACACCCCACTCAGGGCGCCAAGGCCGAGGCCGCACGCCGTGCCTTCGCCGAGGCCGGGCTCCTGGACGCCACCCGCATCCACGTTCCCGAACAAGCCCGGGATCTGCGCCACGATCTGGTTCTGCTGCTGTGGGCGGACACCATCCACGACGCGATCAGCCGCCACCGGGTCGGAGACGACGGATCGGAGGCCATCAAGGCACTCGGCGAGGACTTCTCCTGGCGGGCCGGCGCCGGACTGCGCACCTACCCGCTGATCGTCCCGGACCCGGTTCCATCGGCGGCGGCGCGCGGCATCGCCGAATGGTGCTGGCGCCGCGAGAGCGACGTCGAGGAATGGCACTTCAAGATCCGCGACATCACGATGGCCCGCGCCAACATCGCCGCCACCCGCGGCGTCCTGCCCCACGTCCATCCCGAAGGCGTCGACTGGCCGGCCGTACGCCTGGCCCTCACCGCACCCGCCCGCCGGCTCGCAGACGGCAGCGCGCTCAGCGACGTCTTCGAGGAAGTCTGGGTCCCGATCCTCGCCTCCATCCACCGCCAGATCGACCTGTGGCAGACCGCCGACGAAACCCTCGGACCCGAGGCCGTCCTGCGGCTGCTCACCCTGCACGGCTCGCGCACCGAGTCGGTCGGCGAATGGTGGGGATCCGGCTGGTACGAGACTGCGGCTCGCCGCGCCGTCGCCCGCGCCGCGGGCAACGGCAGCTTGCCGGGGGCCGCTTCGGTCGCCTTCCCCGACGCCGAGCGGCTCGCGGACGCAGCCGCCTGTCACCCCGACATGCTCGACGACGACACGTTCGCCTGGCTCACCGAAGCCATCTTCGAGGAGGAATCCCTGCGGCGTGATGCCCAGCTCCCGGTCCCAGCGGCGGTCACCCTGCCGGACTGGGCAGCGCAGGACCTTCTCGAACTCCTCCAGCCAGACACGGCAGAGGACCCGGCCGAGGAGGCTCGCTCCGGAGATTCGGAGTCCGCTGATCCTCGGCCGGGTACGAGGGCCTGACGCGAGGAGTACCTGCTGGCTCACGCCGCCTGTCCGAAGCGATAACCGGTGGCGGGGTCGGCCGGGCTCGCCACGTGGGCGTCCGCCCGGTCGAGGGCGGAGGCGAGTGCCGTGACGGCTTCGTCGGCGGAGTCCTTGAGGAGGTGGCCGTAGAGGTTGACCGTGAGGGCGAGGGTGGAGTGCCGGAGGGTCTTGGAGACGACGGCGATGGGGATGTTCTCGGCGATCATGATGCTGGCGGCGGTGTGGCGCAGGTCGTGCAGGCCGATGCGGGGGAGTCCGAGTTCGGTGGTGCGCTTGCGGAGCTGGTCGAGGACCCACTGAGGCCGCAGCGGCAGGCCGTCCGGCTTGGCGAAGACGAGGCCCTCCAGCCTGCCTTCCGGGTGGGCGTTCATCTGGATGGCGGCTTGGCGGTGGAGGGCGGCCATGACTCTGGCGGAGAGGCTGATCCAGGCGCGGCCGGCCTCGGTCTTGGGCTCGCGGAGGTGGATCTTTCCGTTGTCGATGGCGGCGAGGGTCCAGCGGACGTAGAGCTTGCGGTCCATGAGGTGGACGTCGGACCAGTGCAGGGCGAGGATCTCGCCGCGGCGCATGCCGGTGCCGAGCATGACCTCAAAGAGGTCGGTCAGCTGGTCGGCGTAGTGCTCCGTGTTGTGGCGCAGGAAGGTGGCGGCCTCGTCGGGGGTCCAGCAGGTGCGCTCTTCGGCGCGGGGCCGGGCGGGGACGGAGTGTTTGGCGGGGTTGTAGCGCAGCCCCCAGGAACGCACCGCGTGGTTGAGGGTGTTGCGCAGGGTGGAGACGATCCGGTAGACGGTGACCTTGCCGCGCTTGGCCTTGCGCTGGTCGGCGATCCAGCACTCGATGTGCTTGGGGCGCAGGTCGGGCAGCCGATTGTGGCCGAAGGCGGGGATCAGATCCCGCTCCACGCACGCCTCGTAGCCGGCGTAGGTGTTCGGCGCGAGCTCCTCCTTCTTCACGGCCAGCCACTGCCGCAGGAAGCTCCCCACCGTGACGCGACGGTCCTCGTACACCCCGCGCAGCTCGCCGTTCAGCACCGCCTTCATCTCCCGGACCGCCTCGGCGCGGGTGGCGAACCCACCGCGCCGACGGGTCTTTCGCTTCCCGTCCTCCGGGGCCAGGTCGACGCAGTACGTCCACGACCCGTGACCCGCCTCCTCCAACAACCGCACACACCACGGACCCAACTGCCTCCCGTGACCGTCCGAACAACCACACCGCCGGTACACCCGACCACGCTGCGCACGCTGTCCCATGAGCTTCCCCTTGTCTCGGACTGGGTGGTGCCTCTGAGGTAAGAGTGGCTGCCGTGTCGGGTGTGGCGGCAGAGCGTGCGGGGCGGTGCGCGAAGCATTCAGAACCAGACGGCGAAGACACGCTCAAGAAGACACACCGCCCGGAAGATCACCATCCGCAGCCAGCGGGTAAGCGACCATGATCCGCCCGCAGGAACCGGACCTGCGAGCCGGCCAGCGCCGTCGACACAGCGGCTGTCGGGATCGTACGGCGGTGCTTGCTGAAGGACCGACAGATCTCGGTCACCGGCAGTAGCTGCTGCGGGGTCGCTGGCCCTGGGACCACTTTGGGACCGCACCCGATGAGCGCTCATGAACGCGGATGGGCGAAAACGGGCGCTCATGCACAAAGTAAACATTGGCGAACTGTCATCTCTTCGCCGCGCCGCACTCGTCAAAGACATCTAACTCCCGTCTGTTCCATGGTAGTTGAGCATTGGGGGTCAAGGGGTCGCAGGTTCAAATCCTGTCGTCCCGACCAGCGTTTTCGCAGGTCGTAGGCCGTTTCCGCTTCTGGCGGGAGCGGCCTTTCTGGCGTTTTGTCAGCTGGTGGTCGCATGGTGGTCGCACTGGTCACAGCGGAATGGGTGCGTGAGCTGGGCGTTCGCGGTGGGTTCGGCGTTGGCGGTTGGTGAGGTGGTCGCGGAACTGGGCGATCAGATTCCGTGGCCGGTCCGCTCGTTGGGCGGTGTGAAGGGCGAGTTCGGCGCTGTCGAGGAGGCGGGCGATTGCGTCGACGGCTTCTCGGGCTGCCTGGCGGTTGAGGTGGCTGTAGATGTTCGCGGTCGTCGACAGGGTCCGGTGACGCAGCGTCTTGGACACGATCACGAAGGGGACGCCGCCGTTGAGCGCGAGGGTGGTGGCGAGGTGGCGCAGGTCGTGGACGGCGATGCGGGGGACGTCGGCCTGGTCGCACAGTTTGTGGAAGTGGTTGAGGACGTAGTGGGGGTCGAGGGGGCGGCCGTGGCGTTGGAAGACGTAGCCGTGGGCGGGGATGGCGAGGCCGAGGAAGTGGTGGTCGGCCTGGTCTTCGAGGGCTCGGCGGGCGCGGTTGTTGATGGCGATCCAGGTGAGGCTGCTGGTGGTCTTGGGGGCGGTGAGGACGGTGTAATGGTTGTCGACGGAGGAGAGGGTGTAGCGGACGAACAGGACGCCCTCGTCGAGGTGGACGTCGTCCCAGTGCAGGCCCAGGGCTTCGCCCTTGCGCATGCCGGTGTTGATGATCAGCTCGACGAGGTGGGCGAACAGCGGGTCGTGCTCGTGCGCGTACTCCAGGAAGCGGACCGCCTCGTCGGGCGTCCAGATCCGGCGCTCGGGCGTGGGTGGTCGGGGGACGACGGCGGGTTTGGCGGGGTTGTGGCCGAGGCGGTGGCGGATGACGGCCGCGCCGAGGGCGCTGGAGAGCGTGGCGAGGATGCGGTGGACGGTGACGCGGCCGCGGCCGGCTTTGAGCTGGGCGCGGGCGTAGTGGTCGATGTGTTCGTAGGCGAGGTTGTCGAGGAGGATGTATCCGAGGGCGGGGATGAGGTCCTGGTGGACGTAGGCGCGGTAGCGGGCCAGTGTGGTGGGCTTGAGTCGTAGCTCCTGGGCGGCGAGCCAGGCGATCAGGTAGTCGCCGAGAGTCTGGCGGGGGTCGGGGTTGTAGCCGTAGGCGTGGCCGTCGAGGAAGCGGCGCAGGTCGTTGCGGGCCGCGTCCTCGTTGGGGTAGCCGCCGCGGCGCACGGTGTGGCGGCGCTGGTCAGGCCAGGGGACGTCGACGGCGTACGTCCAGGTGCCGTGGCCGGGATCGGCGGAGAGGTGGGGGCAGCGGGCGCCGAGCTGTCGACGCTGGGTATCGCGGCACCCGCAGCGCCGGTAGACGCGGCCACGGTCGTGGATCGAGGTCGGCATGGTGATCGCCTCAAGGGCTCGTGCGGAGGGGTTTCCCTCAGTCTCGCCCCGGGCCGCCCTTGACGCCGCGCCAAGGGATCGTCGCAGGTCAAGCGCCGATTCCAGCGCTGGTGAGCGCACGGTGGTCGCGGCCGAGCCGTCTTCTGAGCGGCAATCGGGGACGCCGCCGACCGGGGGACGGTTCCGTTGCCGGGATGGAGGGCCCACTGCGGCGGCCCGCTCCTGCTTCTCGTCGCGGAGAGTGACCAGAAGCAGGAGGGAGCCCAGGAATGCCACCGCGGGTTCGAAGTCACCGTAGGTGATCGACTACGTCCAGTCGGAGCTGCGGGGCGCGTACGAGCGAGGTCAGATGAGCCGGTCGCGGTGTGCGGCGGTTTCGCGGACGAGCTGGGCGAAACGCTCGCGGCTGCGCCGCTGGTACTGCTCGGCCTGCTCGTCGTCCCAGTCCTCTACGTCACCGTCGAGGTCGTCCTCGTCGTCGAGCTCTTCGTACTCGCTGTGGAGGAGACAGCAGCCGTAAATGCCGGTGAGGAGGTCTTCGAGGAGGTCGCGGGCCGGCCGCCTGGGGTCCAAGGGGGTGAGCCGCAGTGCGACATTGGTGAGGTCGGCCTCCTCGTCGCCGGTGTACTCGGAGACGGTCTCCTCCAACTCGTCGAGCTGTTCGCGCAGGGCGGTGGGGTCGGGCAGGAGGCCGTCGGTGATGTGCATCGCGTGGCGCACGAGGCCGGTTACGGCGTCGTGCGGGGTGGCACCGTCTTCGAGGAGGCCGAGGACGAGGGTGGGGGTCTCGTGGGGGAGGGCTTCGATGTTGTCGGCTTCGAGGACGACCTGGGTGGGGTTCTGACCGGAGGCTTCGGCGGTGACCTCGGCCGCGGCGGCGAGCCAGTGCGCCGCGGCGGCGGCGGTCGGGTCGATATCGGAGACGAGCTCGGCCGGCCCGAACGGGTCCTGCTCCAGGAGGCTGTTGGCTGCGGCGACCTGGACGGGGGAGGCGTCTTTCCGGCTGAGGAGCACGGCCTGCTGGGCGCGGCCGGTCAGGTCGCCGAGTTCGGCGCTCTCAACGGCGGCGAGTTCGGTGGCGGCCTCGGCGAGTACGGCCTCGTCGAGCTCGGAGTCGTCGAGCTCGTGCAGGGCGCGGCCGACACGATTCGCGGATTCGATCAGGCGGCAGTAGGAGACGACCATCGAGCCGCCGCTGGGGAGGTTCGGCTTGGCGATCGCGTCTGCGACCTCGGCGAAGTGCTTGCGTTCCTCCTCGCGGCGCCAGCCCTCGGTGTTGGGCTCCAGGGAGCCGGCGGCGCTGGCGGGATGCGTGTAGGTGCGCCACGCGGCCTCGGACAGCTGGGTGAGCGCGCGGGCCAGGCCCAGGAGTACGGAGGTCTCGGCCTCGGCGGGGAGGGAGGCGGTGCGGGTGGCGAGATCGCCCTCGCCCGTTCCCCAGGTGGCGATCAGCTCGTGTCGTGCGGGGTCGATGCTGTAGCGGGTAAAGGGGGCTCTGCCTCCGGAGTCTCTGCGTGGGCCTGCTCGAGCGTTCGCTAACAAGTCTGGTGCATCGTCAGGAAGGTGGAGGCCACATCGTCGGGCGGAGCGATGCGAACAGATGCCGGCGGCGCTGAGCAAGGCCGAGGTGATGGAACGATGACGCACGGATCTTCCCCGGAATCTTGATCAACTTTCTGTCTGTACAGGTCAGGGTGCTGCCCATTGTCGAGGGCGGCGGTGGGCCGGCTGAGAGTGGCGCGCCAAAACCCTCTGCCGACGGCGTCAACCCGGCAGTTGCGCGTTCGATGGCTACCCGCCGGACGCGAAGGGCGTCGCCGGTCTGTGCGCGATATCTCCATATTGTCGCAACGGTCGCTTATCCTTCTGCTGACGCGCTTTTGATCAAACGTCAGAAACGTGGGGTGTCGGAAATGGCCAGAAGTGATGACGGTGGCGACGCCCGCAGGCAGGCCCTGGAGACCTGGGCCAGCGCGATCGGCAAGCCCGTAGGAGAGAACTACACTCCCTACTCGCGCTGCAAGGAGTGCTTGACCACGGTCGAGTGGAGGATGTCCACCGGAGGCAAGTGGATCCCCCTGCAGCCCAAGGATCTGCCCAGCTATCGCGTGCCGGCCAGGGTCGCCTGGCATGAGGACGACGAAGGACTGGTGCGTCCCGGCCGGAAGGCGGGGCGGTGCCGAGTGATCCACTACGCCGTGTGTCCTGCCAGGGTTGGCACCTTGGAGCCCGAACTCGACGAAGTGCGACGGATGCTCGGGGTTCGGGGTCGCAGCTACCGGATCGCTGCCGGAGAGGACACGCCGTTGAACCTCGCCCCCAATGAGTACGGCATCTCCCCGGCCGCGGAGCAGGAGGGCGCGCTCTTCACCGAGAACGAGGTCGACGATCGCGATAGCACGCTTGTGGAGGTATCGCGGTGGGACGACTGGCTCCAGCTCCAGGCCGCCGACCCCGGTGAGCTGACCAATCCGATCTACGTCGCCCTCAATCGCATGGGCGAGCGCGCCGGCGGAACCTGGCTGATTCCGCGCACCCCGAAAAACGAAGGCCAACTGCGACGACTCGCAACCCGGAACGACTGGCGCTGGACCGACCTCCCCGGCGCCGGCCCGGACACACCCCCCGTGCCGCACCCCCGTGCCGGAGGCAGTTGATGTGGGTCAGTGTTTGTGTCAGGTGGGTGGGGCCGGTTGAGTCGTGAGGTGCCCTTTCGGCAGTTGGAAGCATGCGCGCGGCGGGCCGGTGGCGCATCGGCCCCGAGCTGCTGGCCAAACTGCGAAGCTCACCAGGACAGGCCGACACCCACCACTCCCGCATGTTCGGCGAGCTCGATCCGGCCCGGGATCTTCGACGACACCCCGGCCCGCGGGCGCTGGCCGCTCACCGCGGATCATCTGCGTCTGCTGCGTTCGATGCGGCCCGCTGCCGCCGACGAGCTGTACATCGTCTTCTCGACGGACGGCGGAGTGTGTCTTTTGGGGGAGTTCTCGTCGAGTACACAACCCTCCTTATCGCGGGCGGGAACGCGAGGTAGGGCGTGAACTCGCTCCAGGCCGCCCGCGAGGTGCGGACCACGGCCGGGTAGCGTTCGCCCAGGTCGGAGGCGGCAAGCTCGTTCAGGGCCTGCTCGGCGGCCTGCTCGGTCGGCGCGGTGTAGATCGCCCGCAGGGCCGGCACCAGCGTGGCGTGGTCCCTGGCCGAGGACAGCCGCGGCGAGGCGCGAATCAAGTGAATTACGCACGTCTGCCTGTGGGTTGCCCGGGGCTAGGTGGCGGTCACCGCCTCCGGCAGCCCCTTCAGGCCGTCGCATCAGACGATGCACGCGTCCTCGCTGCCCCGGTTACGCAGTTCCGACAGCACCGCCATCCACGTGCTGGCGCCCTCGCCCTCGGCGCCCACCCACAGGCCCAGCACGTCCTTGCGGCCGTCCATGTCGACCCCGACCGCCACGTAGACGGGCTTCGAACTCACCGCGCCGGAGCGGATCTTCACCCACAGCGCGTCGACACGATCTTTCGGACACGCTCCCGAAGACCGTACAGACCCCACCGGCACGAGAACAGCACCGCGAGCATCGTTGATGCGGCGCGAAGGCAGCTCACGACGGTGGCGGGTGACTCCCTGCGTGGTGCCGAACCGGAGCAAGATCCCCGACAGCGTCAGACACTCAGCGACTGGGTCTGTCGTGATGGTGTGGGGTGTCGGGCGGTGGTTTGCGGGTGTCGCGGGGTTCGGGGTGGGGCTCTTCCTCGGGTGGGTGACCGGCTTCTATCGCGCGTCCGCGTTCCAGCTCGAAGTTGAACTCGAGGCCCAGCAGGATCGCGAGGTTGGAGACCCACAGCCAGAGGAGGAAGAGGATCACGGCTCCGATGCTGCCGTAGGTGCTGTTGAGGCTGCTGAAGTTGGCGACGTAGAGGGCGAACGCGCCGGATGCAATGATCCACAGGGCCACGGCGACCAGGCTTCCGGGCAGGATCCAGCGCAGCTTGGGTCGTTTGGCGTTGGGAGCGGCCCAGTAGAGCAGGGTGACCATCGCGATGACGATGATGATGAGGACGGGCCATTTGGCGATGCCCCAGACCTGTACGGCGTTGTCGCTGACTCCGAGGATCTTCCCGGTCTTGGTGGCCAGTGTGCCGGTGAAGACGACACCGGTGGCGGTCAGGGCGAGGAGCACGACGAGGACGATGGTCAGGGCTAGCCGGGTGGGCAGGGTCTTCCAGGGCGGGCGGCCTTCGTCGATGCCGTAGACGTTGTTGGCGGCGCGCATGAAGGCCGCGACGTAGCCGGAGGCGGACCACAGGGCGAGTGCGATCCCGATGGCCAGTGCGATGCCTGCCTTGCCCTGGGCGTTCTGGAGTTGCTGCACGACGGTGGTGAGGATCTGGCGGGCGGATCCGGGGCCGAGGTTGCGGATGTGATCGAGCAGCGGCTTGGTGGCGGAGCTGCCGATCAGCCCCAGGATCGACACCAGCGCGAGCAGGGCGGGGAAGATCGCCAGCAGGCCGTGGTAGGTGAGCGCGGCTGCGGCGTCGCTGAGGCTGTCGGCCTTGAACTGCTTGGTGGTGCGTTTCAGGACGCCCCACCACGACCTTTGGGGCAGGTCGGTCGGGCTCTCGGCGGGGCCGGCGCCACGGGTGGCGGCCCTGGTCTCGTCAGCTGTGCTTGTGTGCCGGTGTTCGTTCTCGTGTCGTGACATGGGTGCCAACCCGGCGTGTGGAGTGCCTGTGTTTGGGGCGGGGCCTCAGTCCTTGACCACCTGCCGCACAGCTGGAGGAGGAAGGCCGGAGCGCCTTCATGCTCGGGCCGTCCTGATCAGCACTGCCAGGAACGGCAGGACCAGGCACAGCAGCACCAGAAGGACCTTGGCCATGATCATCCCTCGTTTCGAGGTGCGATGGCCGGCGGCACGGTAGCCGCTTCTTCATCGTCTCACCGCTGGCCGCCCGGCGGGGAACCGGCCGAGCTGGAACGGCGGGTACACGTGCGTGGACGGGGATGCACGGATGCTTCGGTGCGTGGCCTGCCCAGCCGGGTCGGTGAACGTGTCCGGCTCGATGGCGAAGGCGACGGCGTCCGGGTGCTCTCAGCGCGCGGACGGTGAGGCCATCGGCGGGTCCTGGATCCGTGCTGGAAGGCCGGCTTTGAGTGGGAAGCTGCCGCACCGGCCACCCGTGGGCACACCGCGCTGGAACGGACGGCGCAACCCCGCACATCCGGGGGTCCCGGTGCGAGGGCTCCGGGGCCCGAGCCAGCTGCGGCGCGGCCGTAGGGCTGGAAGGAGCTGTGGCCAGGTTGCCGGGCGGGTCAGGTGTCCGTGGTGGGCTCCTGGTGGTGTTGGGTGTGGCGGAGCTGTTCGTTGAGGCGTAGGGCTTCTTCGAGTTGGTCTTCGAGGATGATGATGCGGCAGGCGGCTTCGATGGGGGTGCCCTGGTTGACGAGGTCGCGGGCGCGCATGGCGATGCGTAGTTGGTAGCGGGAGTAGCGGCGGTGGCCGCCGTCGGAGCGCAGTGGGGTGATGAGGCGGTGTTCGCCGAGGGCTCGTAGGAAGCCGGGGGTGGTGCCGGTCATCTCGGCGGCGCGGCCCATGGTGTAGGCGGGGTAGTCGTCGTCGTCGAGTTTGTCGGGTGTGTCGGGGCTGGTCGTTGTAGTCACTGCACCTCTCTGGTTCTGGGGAGAACGCGTCGAGGGGCCCCGGGGCCGTGTCGGCTCCGGGGCCCCGAAGGGTAACAACACCATCTACCAGCGTTGGCCGGTCCTGTTACTTCCGCACTGCCCTCGGGGGGTGTGCGGGGATCGCGTATGCGTGACCGGAAACCACCGTCCTTGCGTTGGGGTCTGCGGTGTCCGCCCGGGTGAGTGTTCACGGGCCGGGCGATCCTGATGGCGCTTGCGCCCTCCATTCATCCTCTGTACTGAACTGTCACTTTCGTACTGCTGGTACTGCTGGTACTGCTCTCACTGAATTGCGTAGGGCTAGGTACCGCTGGTGGCGGCCCCTGATACCTGCGGGCCGCCCGGTCCGGCAGTCAGCCCCGTCGCCGTCCTGTCATCTGTCTGGCTTCGGGACTCCACTGCCGGACCGTCCTGCGAACTTCTGTCCAACAACGTCGGCCAGTTCGTGTCTGGCCGGTATCGCCGACTCCTGTCTACGAGAGAAACGTTAGACCCGCCCGTAAGGAATGTCTACTCCGGCGAGTATAGATTTTGCGGCATTCGGGTGTGAGGTAATCTGCCGCTGCGCGGCGGCGGCGACCCCCCGAGCCGCCGCCGCGCAGCGGCAGAAGGACCCAGCGACACCGCGCAGGGAGGCGGGAATGGAAGAGCTGGTGCCCGCAGTACCGGAGTCGGCCCGGGACGGACAGGCGGACCTGATCGAGGCGATCATCGAGGCCGTGCACGACGGCGACGACCGAACCGTCCGCCGGCTGCTGGCCCGCTTCGCCGAACTGGCCACCATCGCCGACCTGTACGCCCTGCGCGACGCCCTCGACACCGCCCTCCCATCCAGCGTCCACGGGTAGAGGTGACTCCCACCAGAACGCACTCGCGACCCTGCCCGACCAGGCGTTCAGGTCGACCCTGCACCTGGCGTGGTGGCCGCTGCGAATGCGCGGTGCTGCCCGTTGGGCGACGCACGGTACCGATGACGGCCATTTGCCCGGTCCGGGTCAAGCCGCGGTGGCGAGGTCGGTGCGGCCGAACAAAGGCGCGTAGCCGCGGGGAGGGTCGGCGAGGAGAGGTCGTGCTCCGCCGTCCGGTTCCGGCACGGGGGCCGATCCGCGCACCGCTGACAGCCGGGCAACCGCCGCCGACGGCCTGCGGTTCGCTCTGAACGGATCGCCGTCAGTACTCGGAGCCGCTTCGCAGGTAGGTGCCCGCGACCTGGAGCCACGCTCCGGGGCTGAAGCACGCCTCGATCCGGTGCGGCGTGTCCTGGAAGACCCGCAGGACGCGCAGCGCGCCGCTCGGGTGCAGGTCGTACTCGAAGGTGACGCCGTTGTCCGTGTCGTCCTCGTACTGCAGGTCCAGCGGCCCCTTCGACGGCTCCGCCGGTGCCCGGGCGTCGGCCGAGAGTTTCACGTAGACGGACATCTCTGCGTCCCGCCTTTCCTGTCTGCCCGAGGACTCCGGCCCACGAGGCCGTCCCTCAGGACGCTTCGGCCGGTGGCTCGGGACCGGTGCCGGCGGCGATGAGGATCTGCCGCGCGGAGTCGGTTCCGTCGGCCTCGACCGCGCGGGCCATTGCGGCCAGGGCCGCTTCCTGGCTCGCCTGCGGGGGGACGACGAGCAGGCTGAAGTGATCGCGGTCGCCCCGCGTGATGATCACGGTGTCGTCGCCGACCGGGTACCGGTCGATGTGCACCGACCGGCCGTCGACGACCAGGCGGGCCGGGACGTCGTCCCAGGCTTCCGTGTCCAGGCCGACGCTCGCGATGGGGCCGAGGTGTTCGGTCAACGCGCGGACCAGGCCGGGAAGTTCGGCGCTGATGTCCCGTGAATGTGGCCACCACGCGCCGTCGAGTGCACCTTCGCGTGACTGGGTGGTCTCCAGACGCAGCAGGACCGTCCCCGGCTGCGCGGCCTGCCGGAACCGGTCCGGCAGAAGCCCGCGGTGCGAAGCACCGGTTTCGTCCGACATGGCTCGCCACCTGTCCGTGGACGCGGGCTGAGCCCGCTGAGCGAGACCCACCCCTCAGGGCGCGGCGGCTCGGGCCGCCCCGACATCTTCACGGTACTCCGCCCGCGCCGGACCGATCCGGCCGCTCGGGAGAGCCGCGGCGGGGGTGCGGGCGTCTCAGCGCCACTCGATCAGGAACAGGGTCGCGTCGTCGCTCGTACGACCGCCCCGTTTTGACGCGTCGGGTTTGTCGGTGCCGCCGCTGTCCTACACGTGGAACGGGACGGTCGTGACGACGACCTTCGGCAGGGGGCGCAGCGCTCTCCGTAGCCTGGCCGCGAGCCGGTTGTGCAGGAGGCGGTGGCGCCAGTGCTGTACGACGATCTCCGGGAGGATGACGGTCAGGGTCAGGTCCGGGCGCTGGTGGTGCAGCGACTCGATGTAGTTGACCAGCGGTGCGACGATCGCGCGATAGGGGGAGAGGACGATCTTCAGGGGTAGGTGGTCGCCCCACAGGTTCCAGTACGCGCGGAAGCGTTGGGCCTCGTCCGCGCTGGAACTGATGTGGAGCGCGAGGACCGGCTGCTGGAGCGAGGCGGCGTAGGCGAGGGCCCGCATGCCGGCCTGGTCCAGGGTGGCGATCGGCACGATCGACAGGGGGTGGATCTCCTCGGGAGTCTCCTCGCTCTCGGCTTCAGCCGTGGTCTCGAACGTTGCTCCGGTCGCGGTGCCCGATGTCCGCGCGGTGCCTCGTGCCGTGCGCCCCTCCGAACTCGGCGGTGCGACCGTACGGCTGGGGACTTCGACGGCATGCGGATGCAGGGCGGTCGCCGCGCCGACCGTGTCGTAATGGTGCCGGATCCTTGTCGTCACCAGGACGAACAGTCCCACCGTGAGCACGGCGAACCAGGCGCCCTCGGTGAACTTGGTCATGCCGGCGGTGATGAGGACGACCGCCGAGAGCAGGGCGCCGGTGGCATTGAAGGCCAGGCTCTTGCGCCAGTGGCGGTCGCGCAGGCGCCACCAGTGAACGACCATGCCGGCCTGCGACAGAGTGAAGGCGAGGAAGACGCCGACGGCATAGAGCGGGATCAGAGGGCCGGTCTTGCCGCCGAACGCCGCGTAGATCGCGGCCGCGGCGACCGAGAGCAGGATGATCCCGTTGCTGAAAGCCAGACGGTCGCCCAGTCGCAGGAAGATCCGCGGTGCCTGGCTGTCACGGGCCAGCAGGAACAGGACGCGGGGGAAGTCGTTGTAGGCGGTGTTGGCCGCGAGGAGCAGGATCGCGGCGGTGGAGGCCTGGGTGAACACGTAGCCGAAGCCCGAGCCGAAGGTGCGATGGGCGAGCTGCGACAGGACCGTCTCCCGTGAGTTCGGGACGATGCCGTCGAGGTGGACGAGTGTGACCGTGCCGGCGAACAGTGCGACGAGCAGGCCGACCATCCAGGTCAGTGTCGTGCGGGCATTGCGCCACTCGGTCGGCTGGAAGGCCGGCACCGCGTTGGAGATCGCCTCGATGCCTGTCATCGCCGTCGAACCCGAGGCGAAGGCACGCAGGACCATAAGCAGGCTGACGCCCTCGGTCGCGGTCAGCTGTGGTGTCGCCGCCGGGTGGAAACCGCGGCCGGCCGCGTCGGACAGACCCACGGCGACGAGTGCCAGGACCGCGATCACGAAGGCGTACGTCGGTGCGGCGAACAGCGCACCCGCCTGCCGCACACCGCGCAGGTTCCCGGCGAGCAGCACAGCGATCACGGCGACGCCGATCGGCACGACATCGCCTTGGAGCGAGGGGATCGCGGAGGTGATCGCCGCCATGCCGGAGGCGATCGAGACCGCGACCGTGAGAATGTAGTCGGTCATCAGTCCGGCAGCGGCCGCCAACCCGGGAACGCGGCCGAAGTTGGCGGTGGCGACGATGTACGAACCGCCGCCGTGCGGATACGCCCGGATCGTCTGACGGTACGACACCCCGACCGCGAGCATCAGGAACACGATCGTCACGGCGATCGGCACCGAGTACCGCAAACCCGCAGCACCAGCCAGGACGAGGACGCCCAGCATCGCCTCGGGCCCGTACGCGACCGAGGAGAGCGCGTCGGCGGAGAGCACCGGCAACGCCACCAGCTTGCGCATCCGCTCATGCGCGATCGCGGTGCTCCTCAGCGGAGCCCCGAGCAACACGTGCCGGACCCCGGTACCGACCCGGCCGAGCCGGGACGTCCGTGTGTCCTCGCTGGTCGCCTCAACCGCAGGCGGTCCTCCGCCAACCGCGGCGACCCGCACGAAACGACCGAAGCGGACCGGCCGGATCTCCGAAGGAGCGGGATAACGACCGAGATCCGGATCCACCGGCAGCGCATGCCGCCATGCCTGCGGATCCCCGGCAACCCGACCCCACTCAAGCCCCACCCGGCGCAACACCCCGAGTTGCTCCGCATCGAGCGCCGACAGCAGGGCGTCGGGGCTCGGTGCGCCGCCCTCGCCACCTCGACTCGTATCCGACACGGCACACAGTGTTACGCATGGCGTCCCCTGCCGGGGGCAAGGCGCACGCAGGCTGTCTCGTGCTCGGAGCGCAGGGCTGTGCCTCGCTCGCCTCACCCGGTTCTGGACCGGCGGCCCCGACTCGGCGTGTCGCAGGCACCTACTGCGAAGCGGTTCCCCGTACTGGCGGACTACCGGCGGGTCTCAGCGGTTGGAGGAGCGGCCGCCGTGCCGGAACCGGACAGCGGAAATGGCCACGGCGATGATCAGTACGGCAATGCCGATGAACAGCAGGTAGATCAGGCCGTGGATGGCCACGCCGACGATGCCGAGCACGATCGCCAGGATGATCAGGAACAGCACCAATGCCATCGTTCGGGCTCCTTCGATGCGTGCGCGGGTATCAGAGTGCCAGGCGGCGTTCACCGCTCGTCCCGGCGCGTAGTCCAGCTTGTAGTGGGCGAAGATCGCCGCCTCGTGCTCGGCCGGCAGTACGCCGTCGATGCCGATCCCCGCGCCGTCTTGACCTGGCTCCTGGGCCAGACCCTGCAGATAGCCCGGGCCGACCCGCGCGTCGGCGAGAGGAACAAAGACCAGGCGGCGGCGTGTGGGCAGCCCGACCGTGACGGTGGCGAACGCCGGCCGATCCGTCGCGGTGTCGACGTAGACGGGTTCCAGCGTGCCGATCTTGTGGCGGTCGGCATCCACCGCGTCGAGGGCCGCGCCATTCCCGGATGTCAGCCGCTTCGAACATCGGCAACCTCCGATGTCGGTGGGCACTTCCCATTCTCCCTCCGGCGTGTGCCGCCGCCATCTGCCCGGTGTGCCGGCAGGGCGACTCGGTACGGCCACCGGTCGGCGATCAGGGTCCGGGTCTGGGAGGGGCAGCACATGGTCGGCGAGCCCCAGGCCGGGACCGAGTGGTCACGCAAGTAGCCGGAGCAGCCCGCAGCCGGCCGGGGGAGGAGGGCCGGGGCCGACGATGGTCGGTGTGGTGTGTCCGTTGGTGAACGGAGTCACCCGTCTGCCCGCGGGTCTGCGGTCGGCGCGCCCGCGGCTGTCAGGAGGTCGGTGCCGGTGCGGGTGTTGGCCGGGTCGGACGCCGCTGTCATCAGCCACTCGGCGGCGGAGGCTTCGGCCTCGGGGGGAATCACCAGGAGCTCCAGGCGCAGAGGGGTGAAGGAGCACACGATCACCTCGTCCGCGTCCTGCTCCTGTTCGAACCACCCGACGTGGATGACGTGGCCTGCGACCTGGACGCGTCGGGGGATGACCGGCCAGTGCGTCGGATTCACGGTGACACGGGTGACCTTCCCCCACGTGGGGTCCAGTGCTGCCGCCAGCGGGGGCAGCTCGCGCAGGAGATCGTGCGAGCGCGGCCACCATGCTCCGTCCAGCCGGCCGCGCGTGGCGCCCTCGGGTGTCAGTGACAGGCGGACCGTCGGCCCTGGCCCAGGTGGCTGGGTGGCGGCGGGATCGGGGGTCGCGGTCATGTCGAGACACCTGCCTCGGCTCGTTCGTGGACGGCCTCGTGCTACCGCCAGGGCGCCGCAGAAGTCTGCAGCTCGTGGACGGTGCGCTCTTCCACCGTACTCCGGCCGCAGCCCCGCCCTCCGGGGTGAGCAGGGGTGGTCGATGGGCGGGGTGAGCAGGGGTGGTCGATGGGTCGCCGCTGGTCGACCTTCGTCTCGAACTCCGCCACGCACCCCGGTCTGCCCGTAGCGGTCCTCTCCGTCGGCCGACTTCATCGCCTGGGCCCACGCGGATCGGCGTACGACTCACCGGCACTTCCCTGTCCCGGCGTGGCACCGGCCCTCACCCTGCGACACCTCGGCCAGGGTGGATCCTGTGACTGCGTGGGGTGAGGCGCAGGAAATCTCTCGAGTGGAATTTCTGGTCAAACGCCAAGCGGAGGAATTTTCAAAAATTAACTTATGTGCATGGTGGGATCGAATTCTCGCAGTAAGGAGTATCCTGGAAAGTACCGGAAGAAGTTACCGGTAGGACGATCGCGAGGAGGCGAATATGCAGATCACTGAGGCAGGATCCCTGGCTCTGCGACTCGTGATCGAAAAATTGTCCGCCTTTTCGGCGGGAAAGATCACAGGGTGAATGGGGGGAAGGGGCACAGATTCAGATCCTGCTGCCCCGGTCGGCGTTACGCTCATGCAGGCCGGAAGGCCGTTCCCCGCAGCGATGCGGGGAACGGCCTTTTTCTGCGGCGGGGCCGCGTGTCATGGTTCGGTGGAGGACCGCCTCTACCGGCGTCCGGCGGCGACTGCTCTGCGGGCATCCCGGCCGGCAGGGCGTCCTCGGCCAGCACACCTACGCGTCCCACCGGCTGCGGTTCGCGATCAAGGGCGTGGAGAACCTGGCCGACTTCGAAACACGGATCGAGAAGGACGCACAGGCCGAGGACGACGGAATGACCACCCCGGAAAGTTCGAGGGTGACAAGGCCTGGCTCGTCGGCGCCGAGAACCGCAACCGCGGCTCCCTGCCCGCCGACATCTGGCGCGGCACCGCGGCCGGACTCGCCGACTGCGGAGCCCTGGCGGTCTACCCGACCGGTGGTTGGTGGAAGTCCCACAACAGATCCGACCGCGTCGGCCAGCCAGCCTCCTACGACCTCCTCGTGTCCCTCACGACACCTGAGATCGAGACGGACCTCTACACACCGGCCACAGTACGGCTCGATGTGCCGATCCCGACCGACCTGGTCGCGCGAGTGGAGACGACCTCCGGAATCCCCGTGCAACTGCCCCTGACCTGGTAGACGACGGGAGATCGGTCGATCCCGTGCCCCAGACACCGCCGGGCAGCTCATGTCTACGCTGCCCGGCGCACTGGTGGGTCCCGTCCTGCTCACGCCGCCTGTCCGAAGTTGCGACCGACGGCGGGGTCCGTCTGGCGGGCTGCCTGGGCGTCCGCGTGGTCGAGGGCGGCGGAGAGCGCCTTGACGGCTTCGTCGGCGGAGTCCTTGAGGAGGTGGCCGTAGAGGTTGATGGTGATGGCGAGGGTGGAGTGGCGCATCGTCTTGGAGACGACGGCGACGGGGATGTCGGCGGCGATCATGATGCTGGCCGCGGTGTGCCTCAGGTCGTGCAGGCCGATCCTGGGGAGGCCGGCTTCGGCGGTGCGCTTGCGGAGCTGGTCGAGGACCCACTGCGGGCGAAGCGGGGAGCCGTCCGGTTTGGCGAAGACGAGGCCCTCCAGACGTCCTTCGGGGTGGGCGGCCATCTGGAGGGCGGCCTGGCGGTGGAGGGCGGCCATGGCCCTGGGGGAGAGGCTGATCCAGGCGCGGCTGGCCTCGGTCTTGGGCTCGCGGAAGAGGATGCCGTTGTTGTTGACGGCGGCGAGGGTCCAGCGGACGTAGAGCTTGCGGTCCATGAGGTGGACGTCGGACCAGTGCAGGGCGAGGATCTCGCCGCGGCGCATGCCGGTGCCGAGCATGACCTCGAACAAGTCGCTCAGCCGGTCGGCGTAGTGCTCCGAGTTGTGGCGCAGGAACGCCGCCGCCTCGTCCGGCGTCCAGCAGGTGCGCTCGACGGCACGGGGCCTGGGCGGAACGGAGTGCTTGGCCGGGTTGTACCGCAGCCGCCACGTGCGCACCGCGTGGTTCAGGGCGTTGCGCAGCGTGGAAACAACCCGGTAGACGGTGACCCGGCCGCGGCCGGCCTTCTGCTGGGCGGTGACCCAGGCGTCGATCTGCTTGGGGCGCAGGTCGGGGAGCCGGTAGTGGCCGAAGGCGGGGATCAGGTCCCGCTCGACGCAGTCCGCGTAGCCGGCGTAGGTGTTCGGCGCGAGCACCTCCTTCTTCGCCGCCAGCCACTCCCGCAGGAAGCTCGCCACGGTGGTGCGGCGGTCCTCGTAGACCCCGCGCAGCTCACCGTCCAGCACCGCCTTCATCTCCCGCACCGCCTCCGCCCGGGAGGCGAAACCGCCCCGACGGCGAGTCCTGCGCTTCCCGTCCTCCCTGGCCAGGTCCACGCAGTACGTCCACCTCCCGTGATCCGCCTCCTCCAACAACCGCACACACCACGGACCCAACTGCTTCCCGTGCCCGTCCGAGCAGCCACACCGCCGGTAAACCCGGCCCCGCTGCGCACGCTGTCCCATGAGCTTCCCTCTCTCGGATTGGGTGATCCCGGGACCAAGAGTCGCTGCCCTGTCGGGCGTGGCGGCAGAGCGTGTGGGAGGGGGCGCGAGGCACGTCAGAACCAATCGGCGATGACACGCTCAAGACGACACACCGCCTGGAAGATCACCATCCGTAGCCGATGGGTAGTCGACCTTGATTCGCCCTCTGCGAACCCGCTGGCCGGTGGCGTTGCTGGTGGATCGTGGGGTGCTTCGACCCGCGGTTGCTGAAGGCCCGCCAGATTGGTGTCACTCGCCGCGACCGGAGCCCTGGGGACCGCTTGGGGACCACTTTGGGACCACGCGCGACGAGCGCCAATGAGCGCCCATGGGCGATAACGGACGCTTGTGCACGAAGTGAACGCTGACGGTGCCTCACTCCGCACGATCCCCTTCGATCGGTCGGGCATGTCTGATACCTCCAACGCCCATTGAGAGCAAGGCAGTTGAGAAGCAGAGGAGCCAGGACCTTAAGGTCCTGGCTGGCGACACTACTTGAAGTACTTGACTGGGGGTCAAGGGGTCGCAGGTTCAAATCCTGTCGTCCCGACTGTGAAGTCGCTTGTGAGAGCGGGTACTTGGGAAACCAAGGGCCCGCTCTTACTGGTTTTCGGGGCCCGTTTTTGGTCCTGGGCGGGTCCCAAGATGGTCCCCAGGCTTGGCCGCTGGTGCGTCGCCACCCGTTGCTCCAGCGGCTCGTATGCGGGTTGTTCTTCGAATCTAGGTGAAGTGCGCCGGCCGCGGGTCAAGTAGGTCAAACTGGTTCATATCGGGTCATTTCTAAGGCCCTTCTGGCGCCTTCTGCTTGCCGCGGAGTGACTCGGGCAGCCTCGGAGCGGCTTGTCAGCGGCCATTTCGAGGCGATGGCAGTAACGGTGTGTTACCAGCGGCGGGTGATCTGGCCGTCGCGTTGGAGCTTCTCGAGGTGATGGGTGAGGGATTGGCCGGCTTCCAGGATCCGGAGCACGTCGGGGTGGAAGTAGCGCTGAGTGGTGGTGATGAGCCGGTGTCCCGCGATTTCCATGAGGATGTGCGGAAGGATGCCGACGTCGGCCGTCCAGGTAAGGCCGGTGTGGCGCAGGTCGTGGCGACGCAGGTGTTCGTAGCCGAGGTCCCGGGTTACGTCGTCCCAGTGGGTGGCGTCGCGCAGGACTGCGGTGCTGATGCGAGCGCAGCGCGGGCCGGTGTAGAGGCGGGCATCCGGATCGCCTCGCGCCGCTTGTATCCGCCTGATGATGAGCGGGCGCAACGGTTCGATGATCGGGATGAGGCGGGCGACCCTACCCTTGGTGCGCTTGTCGACCAGGCCGCCGGGAGCGGGGTGGTCTGTCGGCGGCAGGTCAGGAGCCACTTGTCGGTATCGACGTCGCGGGCCCGGACTCCGGAGACCTCGCCGATCCGGGTGGCAGTGCAGGCGCTGTGGACGACGACATCACCCCATCCGCGATAGCGGTTGTATGAGGCCGCGACCAGGGCATCGGCGAGTTCGGTGAGGGCGTCCCAGTCGCGCGGGGCGAGGGAGCGGGGGATCCCGCAGTTCGTCTTCGGCTTGCTGGTATTCGCGCTGCCAGCCGGTGATGTGGGCGGGGTTGTGTTCGAGGATGCCGTCCACTATGGCGTGCTCGAAGATGCGAGAGAGAGCATGGCGAGGGTGTTCTTCATCGTGGAGCGGCTGCAGCCATCGGCGATCCAGCCGAAAACTGCCGCAGTGATGAGAGCGGTGGTGATCAGGCGAAGGGGGAGCCGTCCGAGCTCAGGCTCGATCCGCAGGTGTCAGCCGGCGAGGTATGGAGCGTGCGTGGTGGTTTTCAGGCCGGTCAGGATGACCGGGAGGCGGGGATTGACGTAGTCACCCAACGGCATGGAGGCCAGGGACGGGAGGACAGGGCTGCCGGTGGCGTCGGCCAGGATGGTCAGCCATTGGGTGATCAATGTCGGGTCGAGCCCATTGTGGACGGCCCCTGCCAGGATGCCGGCCCAGGCCTGTGTCTGGGCCGGGGTGGCCTGGGAGGCCAGCGAGCGGCGGCTGGTGAGCGGCGAAATGCGGTATTGCGAGCGCAGGCCGCTCGGAGGGGCCGGAAGGTCGGCGGTGGTGATCTCGCTGAACGGGTCCGGGGTGGCTGATTTCCAGGAATGCGTTGAAGCACTCATGCACCATGATTGCGCCGATTCTCCTTGCTTGCTTGATGCCGTCATGGTGTCATTGCGTCATGCTCTACCGTGTGCCCTCGCTGCAGGACATCGACCAGTCCGTCCTCGCGGAGATCGACGAGATGCGGGACCGGTTGCGTCTTCACCTGCGTACCCCACGTCGCTGGGAGAGGCAGCTGCGCCGTAACCTCACGGCGCGGGCGATCGCCGGCTCGAACACGATCGAGGGCTACGCGGCGAGCGTCTCGGACGTCGAGGACATCATGGTCGGCGAGGCGCCGATCGATGCGAACGACACCGTCACGGCCGAGATCGAGGGTTATCGGCAGGCGATGACCTACATCCAGCGCCTCGCCGACGCGGGCGACGACTTCGCCTACAGCAAGGGCCTGCTCAACGCACTGCACTTCATGATGCAGGGCCACCACCTGATCAAACGGCCCGGCTGGTGGCGTACCGGGCCGGTGTACGTCACCTCCGCCGAAGACCCGACCATCGCTGCCTACACCGCCCCTGATGCCCAACAGCTGGCGGGCCTGACCGGCGAGCTGGTCGAGTGGCTGAACGAGGGAGACCTCGACGCACCGGGTCTGGTGCGCGCATCGATGGCGCACCTGAATCTGGTGTCGATCCACCCGTGGTCGGACGGCAACGGGCGGATGTCCCGCGCCCTGCACACCCTTGTCCTGGCCCGCGAAGGGATCATGGCGCCGGAATTCTCCAGCATCGAGGAATGGCTCGGCCGGGCCCGCAACACCTACCGCTACTACGACATTCTCGCCGACGTCGGCGGCCCGGTCTGGACCCCCGACCGCGACACCCTGCCCTGGATCCGGTTCTGCCTGCGCGCCCACCACCAGCAGGCCCAGAGCGTCGAGCGCCAGGTGAACACCACCCGCGAGGTCTGGACCGCCCTCGACGAAGCCGTCGAGCAACACGGCTGGCCCGACCGCATGCTCTACGCCCTCTACCCCGCGGCCATGGGCAACCGCCTGCGCCGCGCCACCTACCAGGCCGACGCCGAGCTCAGCGAACAGCAGGCCCAACGCGACATCCGCGAACTCGTCCGCGCCGGCTGGCTCGCCGCCAAAGGCGAGGCCCAGGGCCGCTACTACACCGCTGGCCCCGACCTGCCCGATGAGATCACGCGCGGGGTTCGTGCGCCCAGGCCACTGCGCGACCCCTACGCGTGATCCGGCAGGTGCGGGGACGCTCGATCTCACCAGCGTCGGCCTCGGGTCTTCCCGCTGCTCGGCCGGTACGCGTCCTTCACGATCTGCGCGAGGTCGTCCTCGCTGAACATTCGATGGCTGCCGATCTGCCGGTGTGGGACTCGACCGGCGGCGGATTCCGAACGCAGCCAGGCGACGCCGACGCCGAGGCGTTTCGCGGCTTCCGTGACGGAGTGCAGCAGGGGTTCGTCGCTCTTGGGCTTGTCGTCGCTCGAGCAACCTGTGGGCGTGTGCTGGGGCAGCCCGGTGGGCAGGTTGAGCGCGGCCGCCTCTGCGGCGGCGAGTAGTACGCCGAGTCCACGCAGGCGAGCTCCGTCGCCGATTCCGTCGTTGGGCCCGGGCAGGCCCAGGGCGCGGCGGGCTTGTGTGGCCGGATCGTCGGAGGGTAGCAGCAGGGAGGCGAGCCGATAGTCCTCCTCGGTCATCGGAGCCTTGGCTTCGAACGCCTTGAAGAGGCGCAGTCGTTCGCTCTGCAGCGCGCCTTTGTCCAGGCTCCGAGTGCTCTCGCGCAGTTCCTCCCAGCTGGCGTGGGCCTGCACAGCGGCCAGAGCGTAAGAGGTCACATCCGTACCCGGGTTGGCCTTCACCCGGCGGTGCTGGTAGCAGACGTCCATCCCGGACTCGACCGGGACCTTGCAGGGGAAGCCGTAGAACGAAGCGACCGGTTCGGGACAGCGCGGCCTGTCACTGGCGAGTGAACGGTCTGTTCCGGCCCGGATCTGGCGGATCTGCTCCGCCGCGTTCTTCAACGCCGGTTTGGGGACACCCCACGCCTTCGCGGCCTCCAAGGGGCTCAGGTGATCCAGTCTGTGCATGCGCTCGATCGGCGTTCCTGCGCCGTCCATGGGCAGCCCTCCGTAGTTGTCAGAGGATGTATCGTTCCCGCCACGCAATGCTGCTGTCCGGGGCTGACCGAGCTTGGTCGGCATATGCATGAGGGCGCCCGCTCATGGTTCCTGTTGGCTCGTTCTCCAGCGAACCCTATTCGTGGCTGGTCGTGGAGTGGTCAGTGGTGTACCTGCCCATGACGCACTGGCTGAGCGGTCACGTTCTGTGGTCGATGGGTGGTTGACGTGGATGGCGCTGCGATCGCTCCGCAGTGGCCTCTTGCCGTGCCACCACACCTGTTCGAAGCCCCATTGCCTACGGCCTCTCAACCTGGCGGAACCAAAGCTGACTTGATCGGAACGGCCCTCCGTAACTACTCACGTGCCCGTGTGACCGGACGGTGCGCCCGTGTGCCGGGGCGCTTCCACCGGGCGCCCAGGTACAGTGGCGGTAGCACCTGGTCCGGACCGCCGGTAGCACCGGCGGAACCAGCTACGGGCTCACCGACTTCATCGCCGTCCGGGGGAACGTTCGCAGCGTGCCCACCAGCGGAACTCCAACGTCAGCGCACGCTTGCCGTGCTGTGCGCCTTCCTACATCGGAGCTTTCCGCATGCCCGACCACCAGGTCAACGCGGTTCCAGAAGACTTCTTCTGCGAACACACATCCAGCAAGAGCCGGGTCATGGCCCTCGTCAGCCACGCCACCGGACCCACCTCGCTCCAGGCTGTACTGACCTGCCGCGACAGCGATCTCGCGCACCGAGCAGCCCAGTTGCTGCGGAAGGCGCTCACCTCCGCCCCAAAGACCTGGCGGGCGGTGTCGATGGAGCAACTCTGCGCGCAGCTTCCGGACGCTCCGGCCGCCTCCCTCCGGCAGGCCGTCACGCACGCGCTCGCTCGGACCTGGCCCGCGGTTGCCGGATCGCTCATCGACTGGCGCGGGCTGTCCGAGGACACCGCGCAGGGCGCGGGAGACGAGGCCGACGACGGTGGGCACCAGGAACGGGAAGTCCGAACGCCGTACGACGCGCGCCTTCGCGAGCTTGCGGGCCCGGTCGTGCAGATCGTTACACTGCGCGAGTACCACGTTTACGACCCCGAATTGCTGGTGAGGACGGCTGCGGCGCAAGGCTGGGCGCCGTTGCCGGCGGAGGAACTGGATGACGACGACCCGAACGACGTAGTCGGCGCGGTCATGTGCCTCAGCAGTCGCGACGAGGTGATCGACGGCGCCGACAACGTCACCGACCAGAGCACCGGCCACCGGCTGCGGGCCGAGGACGGGGACGAGGTCGCCGACTGGAGCCCCAAGCCCGTGACCGCTGAGTTCGGCGCTGGCTGGCGACTCTCCACCCAGGAGGCCAAAGGCCGGACCATCAGCACAGAATGGGGGGAAGTCCCGGACTTCGCAGCGCTGTTCGCGGCGACCGAGCATGACTGCGACGACGAGGAGTGCGACGACTGCGCCTGGCGGCTCACCCCGCGTACCGCTGACCTCCTGCACAGCGCGCTGTGCGGCCTGGCCGACCAGGCATACGACGACGCGGAGGCATTTGGGGACGAGCCCGTCACGGTCGAGGACAAGGGCGACTGGGAGTTCTTCGCCCGGTTGCCCAAGCTCACCCACGGCTGCGACCTGCAGTGGCGCCGCCGCATGGCCAGGGCCCTGGACGACCTGACCGACGACCTCGAACACGGCCGCTGGCCCGAACCGACGTGCACCGCTGAGGAACTGGCCCTCCACCTGGCCCTCCGGGAGGCACCGAGTTACCTCGACGAGGTCGAGGACAATGAGGAGAGCCTGCACCGTAAGCTCCCCGTCCACGACGACGACTACGACTTCGACACCTGCAAGGACCTGTTCTTCCAGGACGCCGACGTGCTGATGCTCTACAGCCCCCGCTTCGACGGGATCGAGGACCCTGACGACGACGCGAACCGTCGACTCGGCATCGGAGACCTGCGCCCGGCAGCGTGGTTCGAGTCGTTCGACAACGTCGAGGCGCGCGACCCCCACCGCGGCTTCCGCCGCTGACCGGGGCCACCGCCACCTGTGGGCCGGAAGGGCGGCCGAGCCGTCGGTCCACAGGTGGTCACACTCCTGTGACTGGTGTGACAGTGGGCCTCATGGCCGGACCAGCGCAAGCCCGCTGGCTTCCAGCACGGCTGCCTGCCAGCGGGCAACAGCCTGCCCGGCGCACCTTGTCCTTGGCGGGAGTTGCGCGATTCAGAGCGATCGAGGCTCTGGGGTCGGTGGGACAGCCGCTGTCATCCGGGGAGCGGGCGGCAGGGCAGGTCTTCTCAGCCCGACCCTGGATTCGCGCCACTCTGGGGCCGCTGCCTCGTGCCGTGGTCGGGCTTCCGGCAGTCGAACAGCACGGGCCTGCCCGTGGTCGAAGACTGTGTATGCGTCGACATACCTGCCGTGCACAGGATTCGAACGACGGCGGGGACGCGCCGGCGGCAGGTCGGCGCTCCGGGAGGGCGGGATCCGGTCGATGTGCACGATCGGCTTGTGCGGCGTCACATTCCGTTCGCATCCTTTCGTGGCGCGGCCCATCGCGTGAGGCCGGACGAGAGGTGAGACATGGGTGCTGCCGAAATCGACGTGATGGACCTGGCGACACGGGCGTCCGAGGCGCTGGCCGTGGAGGTGGCACGGTCCGGGTGGGGTCTGGTCAAGGAGCGGATCGCTCGCTTCCTGACGCGTCATGAACCCGAGGCCGCGGAGCGGCAGCTGGCGGACCTCGATGCTGCCGCGGAGAAGGGCCCGGACGGCGACGGAGCACACGATGCGCTCCGGGCACAGTGCTTCTGGCAGCTTGGAGCCTGTCTGCAACGCAACCCCGACGCGGTTGAGGAACTGGAGCAGCTGCTCGTCGAGCTGGGGGACGGAGGCAGGACAACGGGCTCCGTGATGAACGCGAACGGCAACACCGGCAGCGTCGTCATCCAGGCAAGCGGCAACGTGAGCACGGGGCAAGGTTCCATCGCTGCCTCAACTTGGCCTAAGCGGTGACGGTGGAACAGCCCTTGAAGGAGCCGGGCCCTGGCACGCCCGGAGTCCAGCGCGCCGACGGCAATCACCGGTCGGTGATCGTCCAGGCCCAGGCCGCCAGCGGGGCCAGCGTGCTCGCCGTGGTCAACATCCATGAAAAGGAACTGCTTCCGGTTCACCCCGTCGATCCGTCGGTGATCTCTGCGGTGCGGCAGGCATGGGTCAGGACGAGCCGCGACGGCACGGAGGTGCTCGCCGCAGAGCAGACCCGTGATGTGCTCCTGCGCGAAGGCGGTCTGGCGGTCGTTGGCGGAGACGGCGGCGACGGGCGTTATGCCATCGCCGTCCGGTCCCTGGTCCTGCTGGAGAAGCCGCGCCGCAGCGAAGGAAGACCCTCGCTGCGGCTGTGGCAGATCACACCGGACTGGGATCCGCCGGACACCAGCCTGCTCCCGATCGAAGAGAACTGTGGGTACTTGCTGGACGTCTCTGCCGAGATCGCCGACTGGCCGAAGGAGATGCCCTCGAAGCTGGGCGACTACGGTCGCCGTCTCGCGCAGGTCGGTTCCTGCCTGGTCGTGATCGCAGGCCGTGACGGCTGGCCCACCATGGGCCCTGAATCCGCGGTGCTTGTGCGGGCACGGCCGCCGGCCCCTCTGGACCTGGTGAGATCGCACCTTGGGCTGTACCACCGCCGCCCGGAACTCCTCGAGCGGTTGCAGCCCGGACATGAGCCCCAGGAGCACGAGCAGGACCTCGCCCATCTCGTAACCAAGGGCATGCATCCGGCCGACGCTGCCGAACTCGCCCGGCTGCTCGCCGACGCGGTAGAAAGCGAGGAGAAGCTCTCAGCGGCCGTCGAACGGTTCACCGGCTGGAAGGACTACATCACAGGCTTCTTCGGCCGGACCGTCGAACGCCCGGAAGATCGCGCACTGCTCCTGGCCGCGGTACTCCTCGAAGGCGCCAGTCCCTCTCAGGTGCACCAGGCGGCCCGCGACCTGCTTGGGGACTCGGACAACAACAGCGTGCGCGACGCATTGTCGGGCCTGGACCTGGGGAGCCGCCTGCGTGAGGCAGGAGCCAACGTCAGCGACAACAAGGTCACCTTCACTCACCGGCCCGGCTACGGCTACGCGGTCCTCAAACACATCTGGACCGAACTCGCCAACACCCAGAGCCACATCAGGCAGTGGATCGCACGGATCACAGCCACGGGCGAGATCGGGGCCGACCGGCTCGGCACCATCGCCGACCTGCTGGCGAAGCTGGCGGCCGAGTACAACGACAGCAGCGTGCTGCCCAGCCCCACGACCCGGGGCGGCGGCGCCCCCGCCGCACTCAGCCGTGGTAGCGCCGCCGCCCTCATGCTGTCCTCCGCCGCCCGGCACCCTGTCCTCGGCGCGGGAGTGCGCAAACAGCTGCGCGAGAATTGGGCACCGAGCCGGGACCAAGAGGTCGCCAGGGTCGCCGCACTGGTGTGCCAGGGTGCCTTCGCCGAGCAGTTTCCTGGCCAGGCCCTGGTACGCCTCCGCCACGTCCTCGCTCGCGACGTGGAGGACCAGGCCAACGAGGAGGCCGGACAGGCCATTCGCGCCCTGGTGAGCGAGCACGGCAAGCTCGCTGTGACCTGGGCGGCGGTCAACGACTGGATCGGACCGCCGGACAGCAGCAGCCCCGCCAGGGCCGGCCGCTCGCGCGCCGGCCGGCGCGCTTTCCTCGCCTTGGCGGACCTGACCACCGACCCGAATCCCACGGAGCTCCTGTTCGCCGCAGCCCGCCATGACGAGTCCGTCACCGACGAGATCGTCGCGGCCTGGAATGCCACCCTGCCCGACTCGTCACTCGCACGCACCTGCGAGAGCAGCCTCACTGCTTGGGCCGAGGCCAGCATCGACGGACCCCTGCCGGCCGACCAAGTCCTCGAGCTCATCGAGCGGGTCGTCAGCGGCCGCATCAGCCTAGACCCGGTTGCCGCCGTCGTCATCGGCCGCGAGGTCAACACCGAGTCGAAGGCCATGCGCGAGTTCCGTCGGCGCCTGATCAGCCGCCGCTTCCCCGCCGCCCGACCAGAGCCGTCGTGAGAAGTGACCAGCCGACCCGCGCACAGCGGCGGGAACTACGGCGCGCGGTGACCGCATTCCCGGCCGTCCTGCCCACCCAGTACCCGGACATCGCTTTCACCGCCGAGATCACCGCCACCACCTACCCCGACCAGTTGCCGGGCCACGACACGGCGGGCCTCGCGCGGCTGGTCCGCACCACGCTCCGCCGCGCCGCCGTGGATGCCGCCGCCCGGCTGGACCCGGCCGACCTGCCAGGCGCCCAGGATGCGTTGGCCGAGCACCTGGCCGGTTGCCGCCCGCTGCCCGGGCACCCTGACGTCATCCTGCAGGCGCAGATCACCGCGGTCCTGGACCCCACGGCCACCGAGGCCACCGCCGTACTGATGCGCGCCCGCCGCAGCCAGGCACTGGAGGACACCGTCTTCCTCCAGGCGGCCAGAGCCCGTGCTCACGCACTCGCCGATCCGGCGATCCTGGCCGCCGCCCTGACCATGCCCGGCACGGGAACCTGGGCGGAGCACCTCAAGGACTTCAAGTTGACCGACGAGAGCGCCAGGACCAACTTCATCAAGGCCCTGACCAACCTGTCGCAACTGCTGGCGACCGCCCGGGCTCCGGCCACCGGTCCGGCCGACCTTCAGTTCCTGGAGATCCTGCGCACGTTCTTCTCCCGCTTCGAGCAGCTGCACCAGCGGCGCATGCTCCTCGCCTTCACCTCCGACTACATGCGCAAAGCAGGCCACCGCGACCTCGCGGACGGTCTCGACGCGCTCCTCGAGCCACCTGGCCCGGCCGACCCGGCGGAGGGATCTGGCCTGTCGGAACCGGCAGGATGAGAACCACCGTCCTGCGCTGGGTGCTTGCCCCGCGAACCAGCTGGTGCGCCTGGCGCCTCACACGGGCGGCCGGCGGACAGATCGACTTCGACACAGCCTGGAGGGCCGTCCGGGTCAGGCGGCACCCCGACGAGACCGAGTTCCGCGCTCATGGCCACCGGCCTCCCAAGAAGCCTCCGGATCCGTCTGCGCGGTCAGCCCGGCGGCGAAGCCTCGACTGACAACACCCGGCGCTCCTGTGCGAGAGGCCCGCAAGCACCATCGCGTACGAGAGGTCGGCAAACTCATTGGCGAGCGCGAACCACCAACCCCGTCACGGTGACGGGTCGGCATCGGCTGAGGAAAGGGGCGCCCTGGCCGAGCGGGGCACCGACTACGGCGTTCGTCGGCCGGCGGGTGGCACCGACCAGATACTGCCCGCTACGGCTCTCCATCATCGCTCGAATGAATGTGGACAGGTTAATAGTCGGGTGGAGAGCATTCGGGTCCCCCTGCCGCGCTCGCGACGACCGCTTGGGAGGTGTGTTCGGGCGGTCAGAAGCGGAAACCGAACAGGCCGCCGGCCGCGTGCTCGTCCGTGAGGACCGTGGTGTTCACGTAGGGGGCGGAGTCGAATCCGAGCCTGGTCGCCTTGTCGAGGTCGTCGGTGTTGAGGGTGACGATGTACTGCATGTTCTCTTCGCCGGCGACCTGGATGGCGAGTTCAAGTGCGGCCTTTACCTGGCGCGCGTCGACGCCGTCGTAGAGGTGGCTGTCGTGGATGAGGAAGTCGGGTCCTCGTCTGTGGCGGTGGGCGATGACGGCCAGAGTGAGGTCGAAGCAGAAGATCACCATGTTGCCGATGCCGCGGCTTCCGTCGCTGTCGATGCGCGGTGTGACGCTGATCTGGTTACGGGTCGCTTCGATGGCGAGGAAGGCGTCGTTCACGGCCTGGCGAAGCTGCCTGCGGGTCGCCTCGCGTGCGGCCAGTTGTCGGTAGCCATCAGCCAGGCGCCAATCGAGTCCGAGCAAGAAGGCGAGGTTGGTCGTGGCGTCGGCCGCGGACTGCTTGGAGTGGGTCCGGCCAGCCTCGTTGAAGCCGTGTGACGACACCCGGCGCGCTAGGTACGAGAGGAGGGTGCGGCCGCTGACCCCGGGGTGGTCCGGCCCCATGCCGAACAGGTTGCGGTCGATGAGCTGGTTCCACGCACCGTCAGCGGCTGGGTGATGCCTGGCCAGTCGAGGTCAAGCTGGAACGTGATCGACTTCAGGGGACGCTTGGCGAAGGGGCTGCGGGCATCAGCACGCGCACCGAGCAGGAAGTGGACGAGCTCGATGATGCTCGACTTGCCGGCGCTGTTGCGGCTGTCGGTCGTCGCCGAGGTGTTGGTCCTGTCCGCGAGGACGAGGTTCAGGCCCGGAGCGAACACTACCGTCTTGAACCGGGCGTCGTCAGCGCTCAGCCGGCGCAGCATGTGCACTCCTCGCGACGAGCAGGTCGTGGCGCAGCTCGACCACGCCCATTCCGTACAGCACGTCCAGGGCCAGGACGAACCAGCTGAACGACAGCGGCGAGTTGTGATCCTTCTCCTCGCGCCAGGCCTTGAGCCGTGCCCACGTCTGATTGACGGTTCTGGGTTCGTTGAGCTGGTCGGAGTGATCACCGGATTGCCCCTGTGAGTTCGGCCGGGCTCCAGCCTGCCGGTGGCGCCTCGAAGATGTCACAGCGGAAGAAGAAGTGCGCCAGCACGACCCATGCCGCGCGATGGCGGCTGGGTGGCTGGGCGGCGTTGCCGATCACGTACATCTCAAGCTGCCACAGCACGTCCTCCGGGTCGGCGCACTCCTGGCGAACCTGCTCGTAGTAGATGCGGAAGCCACGCGCGACCTCGTCCTGTTCCAGCTCGCGGATCCCGCCAGCGTAGAAGGCCCCTACCAGGTGGACGCTTCGCAGGCCGAGTTTGAGGCTTTCACGCGATTCTGAGTCGAGCTGGTTGTAGCTGAGCTTGTCCGCGTGCACTTGTGGAAGTTCCATGAGTGGATCGGCCTGGGCGCGCAGCTGGGTGAGGTGGTTCAGCAGGGGGACGAGGTCCTCCAGTCCGACGCCGTAGGCCATCGGTCTGACCGGGATCTCACACGCGAGCACGTCCTCGGCAACGACGACGTCGAGCTGCATCAGCTCCTGCCACAGCGCCCGGCTGCCCAGCTCCTCGAAACGCAAATCGGGGTGGTCGTTGCGGGCGGTAGCGACAAGAGTCGCCACCTCCGGATGCACGCCGCGCCGGTCGTTGTGTACGAAGACGAACGTGGTGAACTGGCCGGAGCGCTGTCTGCGTGCGCTTGCGAGGTCGTCCTTGAACTTCTTCTTGATGTCCTTCGCGCTCACTGTTTGCGGGCCGTAGCAGGCGTAGAGCCGGTTGCTGTTCAGCATCAGCCCATCTGAACCCTGATCGCCCACGTTGCCGTGCGTCCGTACGGCCAGGAATCCCGGGTACCGCCTGCATGACCTTTTGGAAGAAGGTCTCGAAGGCGGCGCCGTCGAGGTCGGCCATGAGGTCGAGGAACTTCAAACGGGCGTACATGCGCTGCTCGAAATTCACCGATCCCCCTCACATCAAGGTCGTCATCGTAGCTTCGCGGGATCACGCCAGGGAAGGGAAGCGCAGCCCCCAGACCCGGCAGGCCGCGCCGACCGCGGTACACAGCGAGCCACCAGCGCGGTCGCCCGTTCAAGCGAGCGCCCCTCCTCGTAGAACGGTGCTGGGGTTCTGGCCGGAAGGCCGGCCGTTGCCATCCAGCGGGGTTGTGAGGCGCTGAGGAGGTCTGGAGCGCCAGCCGCATTTTCTGGGGCACGCAGGCCAGGCCCGAGACAGCCGACCGTCTTGACCTGCGCACTCGGACCGGCGCGGTGTTGTCTACGGCCAGCCTGCTTCGGGGCGGCCCGGGGCTGTCATCGGGAGGTGGGCGGCTTTGGCCATGCTGATCCCTCTGCTGCGGCGGTGAGGATGTCGCCGAGGCGGAGCCAGGCGTTGGGGCCGGAGGGGCTGATCGGGCTGTCGGCGAGCCGTTGCCAGGCGTTGTCGTCGTTGCCGAGCGTGCCGACGACCAGGGCGACCACGGTGGGGTGGATGCTGTCGTAGTGGTTTCCCCTCGCTTTGAGCGCGGTCCAGGCGGGCATGGCGAGGACGGTTTCGTTGCGGCAGTCGGGCAGAGCGAGAACGTGCCGGGCCCAGGCTTCGCGGTTGGCGGGATTGCCGCCCAGCCTGCTCCGAAGTTCGTGGGTCAGGATGTGGACTGCCTGCTGCGGGTTCGTGTGGCGAGCGAGGACGTCGGGGAAGGAGCGGTTGTGCCCGTAGCCGCTGTGCGCGAACGACAGCAGTGCCTTCTCGACGAGTTCGTCGTCGGCATGCCGGTCGAGGTACTCGTCGAGGACGTCCGCCGTTACGGCGGAGAGGGCGCGGGGCGTTACCTGCGCGGGATCGCCGAGGGCCGCGCGTCGTGTGGCGGGTGTCTGGGGGAGCGGGTCGGCGACGATCCGGCTGATCGCGGTGATCAGTTCGGTGAACTGTCGATGGTCCTCCTGCGCCGTGTAGTCGTAGGACCTGGGACGGGCCTGGCCGCGGCGGGCTTCGTGGATCATCGACTGGACCGTCTTCTTGACGGCAGGCGTCACCTCGGGCAGGTGGAGCAGCATGGCGTGGACCCAGCGGAGGTCGGCCGCCCGGCTGACGCCGAGGGAGTCGTTCGGCTGCCAGGTGTGGAGCGCCTGTACGGCCACGTCGGCGAAGCGCCGTCCCAGTTCGGCGAGTTCATCCGCTGGCGTGAGCCAGGTGTAGGGATCGCCGTACGAGGGCTTGGCCTCTGCGGGGTTGAGCACCAGACGCCACGGCTCCTCGGCGGCGTGGGAAGCCCAGAATACGGCGGCGCGCACGCCCCACCGGGCCCGGCGACCACTGTCCTCGAGATAGTGCTCGATGTGCTCGCGGTCCTCCGCGCTGAGGGAGGCGAGTTCGGCGGCGAAGCGCTCCCGGGCTTCCTCCGGTGAGGACCCGTCCTGGACGGCGCGGCACACCCGGGCCGCCAACCTGGCCTGAGCGAAGCGGTCCAGGTCCTGCAGGGCGATCCGCTTGAGCAGGCCGGGCTCGACCATCCACGGCACGCTGCCGAGCAGCCGGTCCGTGATCACGGGATGGGCGTCGGTTCCTTCGGTGCCGACGACGAGTTGGGAGTGCCGGTCGGGGTGGCGCTCGAGGACCGCCAACCACATGGTTCCCCAGGCGGCGAACGCCTGCTTGAACCGCTTCCATCTGGCCTCGGAGCTCTCGTTGTCGTGATCGCTCTCGTCTGGTGCATCGGGGAGCAGAGAGATCGCGGTGTCGAACACGTCGTCGTGGAGGCGTTCCGTCCGCAGGACGAGCTGGGCCGGTGTCGGTTCCTTGAGCAGGGCCGGTGTGATGAACGGACGCTCAGGCACGCGCCTGCGCAGTTCAGCTGCGACGGCCCTGCACAGGACGGGCGGTCGGCGGGCGGTACCGAGCGAGCCGAGCTGGTTAGCCGTGCACTGTCGGAGTGCGCTGTCCCGAAGGGCATCCCCGCACGCGGGATGGGCAAGTGCGAGAGCCACCAGCTCGATCGCCGTCCCGACCATGTAGTCGGGCTCCGACTCTGCCTTCCGCAGGCCGTTCGTCACCGCTGCTTCCAGGAGCCAGTCAGGCGCCTCGCCCCGGAACGGTTTCGTGAGCAGTGCTTCGAGGAGGCGCGTGTACTGCCGGTCGTCCGCCAGCGCGCGGGCCTGCCCGGCAACCATCCGGGCCGCAGCCGACCCGGCGTCGGCACCGGCTGCGACGGCAACCAGGAAATCCACGGGCAGCCGTGAGCTGGTGGTGGCCATGCCGCACATCCCTCCTTGAGACACGAATGGTCAGGCTCATCCTGCTCCATGTCTCGGACAACCGGGTCAACAGGCTGGGGGTCAAGGGGTCGCAGGTTCAAGGCCTGTCGTCCCGACCGCGAGTTTTCGCAGGTCGGAGGGCGCTTCCATCAAAATGATGGGAGCGCCTTTTTGTGCGCGTCGCGGGGTGGTGGTCGTGGTCGCGCCCTGGCCGGTCTGGGAACGCAGCCTGATGGCAGGTGGCGGTGGACAACTCGCCGTAGCCAGGCTGGAGTTGGGGCCGGGTGGTCAAGCGTGGTGCTTCGCGGTCGGAGGAGCTCGGCCCTCCTGAGGGGGTGACCTGCTGTCGTCGGCTTGACGGGCGCCGTACGCGATCTTCCTCGGTGGCGACTGATTCGCACCGGTTCGTCCCGATTTCTGGGTCGGGATCCTCGCTTGAAGTCCTGTCGAGTGATCGCTGCGCTGCGACCACCACGCGATCACCAGAGGCCGGGCGTGGTTGCTGAGCTGCTGCTACCCCTTGAGAGCGCGACGAGGAGCTCACTTCGCCCGTCGCTGCGCCGAGGGCCGCTGGTAACCGCTCGGGTCGCGGCGGGTGAGGCGCGATTCGCTCTTCGTCTTTGTGCTTTTCGGTTGGCGCCGCGATGCTGAACCCGGAAACGCGCAGGCTTCGGTTGGGTCAGATCTTTGCGGCCGATGTTCCGTTGGGGTTGTTCCAGGAGCTGCCGCTGTCCTGCTTCCGGTCGTCGTCCGGCCTGGGAAGGCTTCATGGCGGCGCGGATTGCGGGCAGCTGCGATCCGCGCCGGCGGTTCACCGTCTGGAGATGCCGCTGATGCTCGCGGTCGGGGAGTTGTGCACGCATTGCGCGTGGCCGCTTCCGGGTGAACATCCGCTCGTCGCCTTCGCTGAAGCGGTGTCGTCTCTGACGCCATTGAGGGCGCGGGTGTGTGCCCCGGGCGATGAGGCAGAGTTCGAGGCGGGCCCCGTCACGGAGGGCGTGAGGCGGGCGGACTCGGATGCTGCGCGCGAGGGGAAGCGTCGGAGGTGGTGGAGCTTGCAGGCGCAGCTGCTGGAGAGTCAGGTGGTCACGGCGGCGTACCCGTGGCTTGCGCCGTGAGTCGAGCCGATGCGTACCGGGCTCGCCGGAGCAGTGGATTGCGCACGTCGGAGCCTGGCCTCGCCGTTCGGTCACGGTCGATCTCCCGCCGCTCGACCGCGCCCACGGCGGGGAGGGGGAGGAGGACCGGCTTCCCCGGTGGGAGGCCGGTGTCCTCGCGGTGTATCAGGTGGCTGCGCACTGGTCGGCCGGCAGCGTTGATCTGCTGGTGCCGGGGCCTGTCGTTGATCAACTGCTTCGCAGCGGTTCCCTCGCTGTGGAGGCAGAAGATGGTGACTGCCTGGGCTCGTGATCACCGGATCGCGACCCCGTGCGAGCGGCACTCGCTCGGGCTTGGAGCTGACCGTGCCCGGTCCGGCTCCAAGCCCGGCATGCGAGAAGCCCTGGCGCCCGGAGCCCGGCACTTCGATTGCTAGGCAGCGCGTCCGAGGTGGTGAGGACGGCCGGAGTCGAGGTCGGCCTCGGCTTGTGCGAGGGCGTCGGCCAGGGCGTGGACCGCTTCGTCCGCGGCGTACTTGAGCAGGTGCCCGTAGATGTTGATGGTCGTGGCCAGGGTGGAGTGCCGCAGGGTCTTGGAGACCACCGCCATGGGCACATCAGAGGTGATCATGATGGTCGCCGCAGTGTGCCTCAGGTCATGCACCCCGATCCGGGGCAGCCCGATCTCGGCGGTGCGCCGCAGCTCATTCAGGACGTGCTGGGGCCGCAGCGGCGAGCCGTCCACCCCGGCGAAGACCAGTCCGTCCAACGGCGCGCCCGGCGGGAGCAGTGACTGCTGGTGGTCGGCCTGGCGCCGCAGGGCTTCCATGGCCCGGGCGTTGAGGCTGACCCAGTTCAGGCTCGCCTTGGTCTTCGGCGGTCCCAGGTGAAGTTCGTTGTTGTTGACCGCGGACAGGGTCCAGCGGACGTACACCTTGCGCTCCATGAAGCGCACGTCCGTCCAGTGCAGACCGAGTCCCTCACCGCGCCGAAGACCGGTTGCGAGGATCACCTCGAACAGGTCCCCGAGCTGATCCGCGTAATTCTGGGCGTTGTGGCTAAGGAACCGGCGGCCTGCAGCGAGGTCCAGCACAGCCGCTCGGGCGAGGCCGGCCGCGCCCTGATGGCGCGCCGGGCCGGGTTGTAGGTCAAGCGCTTGCCGCACACGGCCGGGCCGAGCGCGCTACGCAGCACGGAGCCGGCTCGGTACACGGCGACCGGGCCGCGTTCGGCGGAGAGTTGATCGGTGCTCCACTTCTCGATGTGTCGGGCTTTCAGTTCGACCAGCCGGATCCGCCCGAATGTGGGCAGCAGGTCCTTGTGGACGTACGCGTGGTAGTTCGCGTAGGTGGAGGCCTTGAGGGTCTTCTCCTTCAACGCCAGCCACTCGAGCAGATAGGCACCCACGGTGATCTTCGGGTCTTCGAACACTCCGATCCGCTCCGCAGCCAGCACGAGTTCCAGCGCGTGCCGCGCGTCCTGCTCCGAGCGGTAACCGCTGCGGCGGCGGGTCTTGCGTCCCACCTCCGAAGACGGCAGGTTTACCGTGTACGCCCAACTCCCGCGCCCTGCTTTGGTTTGCAGCGCCGGACACGAGGATCCCAACTGCCGTCGGCTCTCGTCACGGCAGCCACAGCGGCGGTAGACACGGCCACGGGTGGACAGGTGCTCATCGTGTTCTCCCTGCGTCAGGTGATCGTGGTGAGACAAGTGCCCACCAGCCAACAACTCATGAGGAGAACGCGGCCGGCGCGCGAAGCACGGCGCGGCCCCCAGCGCGCAGATGGCGATCGTGTCGGGAGAGCGACACCGCTATCTGCTTCAAAGCGCTGGTTTGATCGGCCGAGAGGTCAGATGCCACCCGGCCGAGCCAGCTGGCATCGGGTTCCACTTTGGTGAGCCAGATCGGCCAGCGGTGGGCCGCCGACCGGACGGGGAGCGGGGCGTGGGTGCCCCGTTACCGGGTGGTGCTCAGACGCGGACGTGCAGGCCCAGGGCGATCGCGATGGTGTTCATCGGCAGGGTGGAGCGCATGATGCTCTCGATGGTGAGCACGGCGCCGTCCGGGGTGCGGCGGGCGAACTCGACCAAATCGGCGGGGTGGAACGCGGACGCGCCGCCGCCGATGGCGACGAAGTTGAGGTTGAGCGGGCCGGTGTAGAGGCCGGCGCGGATCAGTCGTTCGACGGTCTCCAGGCTGGGGCAGGTTGGCGAGCATGAAGTGCGGCTGGATGCCGTTGGCGGTCAGCCGCTTGAGGTGCTCGAGGTAGAAATCGGGGCCGGAGGGCGAGCGCGGTGACCGAGGCGCGCGCCATTGCCCGGCACCCTGCATCGTGGCGATTCGGCCGGTGCAGGAGATGCGCCAGCCTGCAGCCCACGTTCCGGGGGTCACCTCCTACGGCTCACCGCGCGTGACCCCCGAAATGCGGGAGGCCGGCGTTCCGGTCAACGAGAAGAAGATCGCCCGTGTGTCCCCTGTCCTTGTTCGGTGTGTGAACCGCGCCCTAGGGTTGACGGTCATGGAGCTCACCCCTCGCCTGCTGGAGCAGTTCGTGGTACTCGCCGAGGAGCAGCATTTCGGGCATGCCGCCCGGCGCTTGTCGATGAGTCAGCCACCACTCAGTCAGGCGATCCAGCGCCTGGAACGCGGCCTTGGAGTGCTGTTGCTCGAGCGCACCAGCAGGGGAGTGCGGCTGACGGTGGCCGGGGCGGCCTTCGCGGCCGACGCCAAGCGGATGCTGGAGGCGCAGGAGGCCGCGGTGGCTCGGGTCCGTCGGATATCCAAGGGCGTCGAGGGCACGGTTCGGCTCGGCTACGTGAGCAGCCTGGGGTACTGGCACCTGCCCCGGTTGCTCGCGATGGCCGCCCGGGAGTTGCCGGGCGTGCGGTTGGATGTCCGTCAGCGGTCGTCCGCCGAGCTGTGCGAGCAGGTCCGGCAAGGGGTGGCGGACCTGGCGCTGGTCCGGCTGCCGGTCTCCGACCTGGCGGGTCTGGAGGTGCGGGAGGCGGCCGAGGAGAGCACCGTGCTGGCCGTCCCGTGCGACCATCCACTCGCCGGGGCCGGGTCGGTGCCGCTCGCCCGGCTGCGGGACGAGGAGTTCGTGACCGCCGCGCAGCCGGCCATGCCCCGGATCCGGGCGCTGATCGAGGACGCCTGTCGCAAGGCCGGTTTCGAGTTGCGCACCCGTGCCCAGGCCGAGGACCTGACCAGCATGCTCGGCTACACCGCGGCCGGGGTGTGCGTCTGCTTCGTCCCGGAGCGGGTCGCGGCGCTCGGTCACCCGATGATCCGCTTCGTCGCGATCGAGGGCGGCGACCGGTTGGTGACCACGGTCGCGGCGCTGAGCCGTCCGAACGCCGATCCGGCCGTCGCCACTCTGCTGGAGCTGATGGAGCGCCACCGCTCCGAGATCGAGGGCCCCGCAACGGTGCGCCCGCAGGAGGAGGCCGACGCGCCGGACTGTGGTCACCAGATGAGCTCCGATGCGCCCAGCGGCTCGGCGGTGCGGGACAGGCGCGGTGCCAGCGTGGAGTAGCGCACCTGGGTCGGCAGGTAGCACACTTCTCCGAACGGTCCCCGCACGGTGACCAGTTCGGCCTGGTCGTGCGCCGGGTCGGGGGCGGGCAGCTCGACCACGCCCGCGCGCTGGAGCAGCCCGAGGTCCTGCACCCACATGCAGACCTTCGCCAGGTCGACGTGCACCCGGTAGCTGCCGCCCTCCCGGGCCCGGCGGCGCAGCGCTTCCAGCGCGCCCGCGGCCCCGAGCACTGCGGCTAGGTAGTCGTTCAGAAGGTAGGTCGGGGGCAGCCGGGGAGCGTCGACCGAGCCTTCCTCGGCTGCCAAACCCGTGGCAGCGGAGGCCAGTTGGTCGAAGCCGCCGCGTGCCGCCCACGGCCCTTCGGTTCCCCAGCCGAGGAAGTCCAGCACAACCAGTCCGGGCCGCTGCTCGGCCAGTGCCGCCGGGCCGAAGCCCTTGGCGTCCAGACCCAGGTAGTTGCAGACGTAGAGGTCGGTGCCGGCCAGCACGGACCGGAAGGCGGCGGCCTGAGCCGGGTCGAGCAGGTCGCAGAAGGCGGCCCGCTTGCCGATGCCGGTCTCGACGATCATCCCGGTCGGGTCCGGATGGTCGGGCGAGGACATGTGCAGCACGTCGGCGCCCAGTTCGGCGGCGATCCGCGCGCCGATCGGGCCGGCGATCACATGGGTGTTGTCCAACACCCGCACCCCGGCCAGCGGCAGGTCCCGGTCCGCCGCGCCGGACAGCTTCGGCGGGAACGCCGAGAACGGCTCCGGCGCGCTCTCCCCGATCTTCTCGATCCGGATCAGTGGGCCGTCCTGCAGCAGCCGCCCCTGTGGATGCCGCTGCCATTCCTCCCGGGAGCGCACTGCGATCGCGGTGCCGCCCAGGGTGCAGATGGCCTCCTCCAGTTCCAGCGCGTCCCACTGGGCGATGGCGGCGGTGATCCGCTCGCGGTCCGGCGGGCAGTCCAATACCCGGCAGGCGGTGTCACGCAGGTGCGGGTAGGAGAGGAGCAGGTAGACGAACCGGCCGTCGGCTGCCCGGTAGAAGTCGCTGTTGCCGAGCAGGTTGGGGTCCTCCTGCAAGCGATGGACCGGCACGCCCCGCATCCGGGTGAAGAACACCGCCATCAGCTGGCGCACCGCCGCCGTCACCGAGACGGTCACGTCCTGCGCCGCGCCGCCGCGCTCCCGGTGGAGCGCGGCGGCCTCGGTGCCCAGGGCGGCCAGGGCAGCCGCCGCGGCGTCGCCGATCCGGTGCACCGATGGTGTCACCGGGTCAGCCCCCTGGATCCTCACGGTGCCGCCCGTGTCCGCCGCCGTGATCCCCAACTCGCGGTACAGGTCCTCCAGGGCCCGGTACGCCGCACTGGTCCGCTGCGCCTGATCGATTGCCATGTCCGACTCTCCTTCCGGAGATGACGAGCCGCGCGTGCCGCGGCGGCCGACCCGGTCGGGCGGCCTCCACCAGAACAGCCGGTCCGGCCCCGCACCGTCCAATACGGATTCCCCGAATCACCGATATCCGTGCCCATATGACCCGAGCCGGCGCCGCGTGAATATCCTCCGCCCTATCGATCCGGCGCCCAACTCGTATTGGACGGTGCCGATTCCCCGCGGGTTTCCTGGATTGCGGAACGAGGCGACGCGGCCCGGCCGCCCGCCCTTCACCCGACATTTCAGGAGGTACCAGCAGATGACCCAGGAGCCCAGCGGTCCGTCCGGGCGAGGACTCCTCGCCGGAGTCCGCGTCGTCGAACTGGCCAGCGTGATCATGGCCCCGTACGCCGCCCAGCAGCTCGGCGACCTGGGCGCGGACGTGATCAAGGTTGAGCCGCCGACCGGTGACATGACCCGCCACTACCCGCCGCTGCGCCACCCCGGTATGGGCGGCGCGGCGCTCAACCTGAACCGCAACAAGCGCAGCGTCGCCATCGACCTCAAGGCCCTGCACGGCCGCGACGCCCTGCTCGCCCTGCTGCGGACCGCCGACGTCTTCATCACCAACCTGCGCCCGCAGGCCCTGACCCGGCTGCGCCTGGACTACGCCGAGGTCGCGGCCGTCAATCCCGGCCTGATCTACGCCAACGCACAGGGCTTCCGCAGCGACAGCAGCCACGGCACCCACGCCGCCTACGACGACATCATCCAGGCGACCAGCGGTCTGGTCTGGCTCAACCACCAGGTCTCCGGCCAGCCGCATTACGTGCCGACCGTGCTGGCCGACAAGATCTGCGGCATGCAGATCGCCCAGTCGGTGCTGGCCGCGCTGCACTATCGGGAACACGGCGGCACCGGTCAGCACATCGAGGTCCCGATGGTCGACACCATGCTCGCCTTCAACCTGGTCGAGCACCTGGGCGCGGCCAGCCTGGAGCCCGACGGCGCGTTCGGCTCGACCCGCTCGCTCAGCCCCGAGCGCCGTGCCCAGCGCACTGCCGACGGCTGGATGTGCATCCTGCCGCAGAGCGACCGCAACTGGCGGGACTTCACCGCCTTCGTCGCCCGTCCCGAACTGGCCGACGACCCTCGCTTCGCGACCGGCCCCGACCGGGCCCACCACGCCGACGACCTCTACCGGCTGATGGCGGAACTGACGCCGAACCACACCAGCGCCCAATGGCAGGAGTTCTGCGATCAGGCCGGCATCGCCGCCGCCCCGGTGCTCGACCTGGAGTCCGCCGCCACCACCGCCTACGCCCGAGAGGGGGGCCTGCTCTACGAGGCCGACCACCCCACCGAGGGCCGCTACCGGGTCATCGGTCGCCCGGTCCGCTACTCGGCCGACCCCGAACCGCCGCTGCGGCCCTGCCCGGCCATCGGCCAGCACACCGACGAGGTCCTCGGCCAGGCCGGCTTCGACCCCGCGCTGCTGCACTCCGCCAACTGACCCGATCCACTGGATTTCCCGAGACCGAATCCCCATCGACCATTCCGGAGCGAACCATGCCCACAGCGACAATTTCCCCGCTCGGATTTCCCGAGGCCGTCCTGCCCGAATCGGCCCGGCAGCTGCGCCTCGATGTACGCGACTTCCTCGACGAGGAGCGTGCCCGGGGTACCGTGCTCGGCCGCCCCGACTCCTGGCTGGCCGGCTGGGACCCCGCGTTCACCCGCCGCCTCGCCGAACGCGGCTGGGTCGGCATGGCGCTGCCCACCGAGTACGGCGGTGCCGGGCGCGGTTTCCTGGAGCGCTACGTGGTGATCGAGGAACTCCTGGCCGCCGGCGCCCCGGTCAGCGCGCACTGGGTATCGGACCGGCAGGCCGGCCCGTCCATCCTGCAGCACGGCACCGAGGAGCAGCGCCGCTTCTTCCTGCCCCGGATCGCCGCCGGTAAGTGCTTCTTCTCCATCGGGATGAGCGAGAAGAACAGCGGCTCCGACCTCGCCTCCGTCCGCACCCGCGCCGAACGCACCGCAGGCGGGTGGCGGCTGACCGGCACCAAGATGTGGACCGGCGGCGCCCACGCCAACGACTACGCCATCGTGCTGGCCCGCACCGAGGAAGCCGAGGACAAGCACGCCGGCCTGAGCCAGTTCATCGTGGACCTGCGCGCCCCGGGCGTGCGGATCGAGCCGATCCACCTGATGAGCGGAGAGCACCGCTTCAACGCCTTCCACCTGGAGGGCGTTCACGTCCCGGAGGCCATGCTCCTCGGACAGCAGGGCGACGGCTGGAAGCAGGTCACCGGCGAACTCGCATTCGAACGCAGCGGGCCGGAGCGCTACCTGTCCACCTTCCCCCTGCTGGTCTCCCTGCTGCGCGAGCTCGACCGGCGCGCCATGACCGCCGAACAGCTCACCCAGGTCGGCATCCTGACCGCCCGCCTGCACAGCATCCGCCAGCTCTCCCTCGGCGTTGCCGCTGCACTGGACGCCGGCGCCTCGCTCGATACCCAGGCCGCCCTGGTCAAGGACCTCGGCACCCGCCTGGAGGGCGCGCTGGTCGATTCTGTCCGCAGCATCCTGCCCACCCCGGCCGACCCTCACGCCACCCCCGGCAGCCACGCCGAACTGCTCGCCTTCGCCCTGCTGCACAGCCCCGGCTACACCCTGCGTGGCGGCACCAACGAAATCCTTCGCGGCATCATCACTCGTGGACTGGAGCAGCACTGATGAACACCCACACCATCGACACCAGCGCCCCCGCCGTCCCCGCCGACGACTACGACACCACCGCCTTCTTCGCCGACCCGGACGCCATCGCCACCGTCACCAACACCGCCGACTCCCAGACCGTGCCCCTCCCCACCCCGGACGCCAGCACCGCCGAACTCCTCGCCGCCGTCCATGAAGCCGGCCGCCGCACCGTCCCCGCCCCGTTCGCCGAGACCGCCCTGGTCGCCCGCCCACTGCTGCGCCGTGCCGGCCTGTCGGTGCCCGAGGGCCCGCTCACCTACGCCATCGCCCCCCAGCTGACGATCCGCCACGCGCACCCGGCCGCCTCGGCCGTCGGCTCGGCCGGCAGCGCGGGCGAGGACGACACCGTGCTGGTCGCCGGGACCCTGCGCCGCGTCCCCTGGGCCCGCACCGCGACCGCCGTGGTGGTGCTCGCCCACGCCCCTTTCGGCCCCGTCCTGTTCACCCTCGCCCCGGACCAGGCGGTCCTCGCCCCAGGCGTCAACTTGGCCGAGGAAGCACGCGACGACCTGCACCTCGCCGGTGTCGAGATCCCCGCCGCGCGGGTCCGCCGGATCCCCCGCGAGCTCCTGGCGGAGGCCGAGTTGCGGGCGGCACTGGCCCGGGCGGCCCTGATCGCCGGAGCCGGCGAGCGCTGTGTCGAGCTGACGGTCGCGCACACCACCGCGCGCACCCAGTTCGGCCGCCCGCTCAGCCGCTTCCAGGCCGTCAAGCAGGAGGAAGCGAAGCTGATCGAGGAAGCCGCGCTGGTCCGCGCCGCCGTCCAGGCCGCCGCCGTCCCGCTGGACGCCGGCCCCGCGGCCGCCCGGTTCGCCATCGCCGGCGCGAAGACCCAGGCATCCGCCTCGGCTGCCGAGATCGCCCGGATCGCCCACCAGTTGCACGGTGCCATCGGCATCACCAAGCTCCACCCGCTCCACCTCGCCACCACCCGCCTGTGGTCCTGGCGCGACGAGGACGGCGACGAGACCACTTGGGCCGCTGGTCTGGCCCGCACCCTCACCGCCGACACCCTCTGGGCCGCGCTCACCAGCACCCCCTGATCCGATGTCAGCGGCCGTACATCGCCGCACCGGCGAGATGGACGGCGCCACCTGGCCCGGTCCGTCAAAGCCACCGCCCTCACCGCCGAGCCCTGCTCCCTCGTCCCATCGCCTCCGCCGCCGACCGGCCCGACCTGGTCGGTGACGGAGCAGCGCGGTATCCGTACGGTTCGACGTCCCGATCCCCAGTAGCCCTCGGAAGATAGGGTTCCGTCCATGGAGTTCCAGGTCCTCGGCCCCGTGTCGGTCAGTGGGAGCGATGGGCCGTTGCCGCTCGGGCCCGCCAAGCGGCGCAGCCTGCTCGCGATGCTGTTGCTGCGGGCCAATGTCGCGGTCTCCGTCGACACACTCACCGAGGCGCTGTGGGACGACGAACCCCCCCTGCACGCCCGCACCGTGATCCAAGGCCATGTCTCACGCTTGCGGGCACTGTTGGCGGGCGTCGACGCATCGGCGTACGGCGTCGAGCTGAGCACGCGCGGCTCCGCGTACCACCTGGAACTGCCGGAGACGCTGCTCGACGCCCACCGCTTCGAGGGTCTTGTGGCGCTCGCCCGCCGTGCCACCGACCCCGGTGACAGGGCCGCGCTGCTCACCGAGGCGCTCGACCTGTGGCAGGGCCCCGCGCTGGCCGGCGCCTACCCGTCGCCGCTGCTTCGCTCCGCCGCGCACACCTTGGACGAGGCGCGGCTCGCAGCGGTCGAGCTGCTCGCCGACACGTACGTCGTGGGCGGTGAACACGAGCGCGCTGTCCAGCTGTTGCGGCCGGAGACCGGGGCCCATCCGCTGCGCGAGCCGCTGGCCGCCCGGCTGGTCGAGGCGCTGCACCATGCGGGGCGTTCCTCGGAGGCCCTGGACGCCTACCAACGCGCCCGCCAGGTCCTCTCCGACGAGCTCGGCGTCGCTCCGGGCGCCGAGCTGACCGCCGCCTTCACCCTCGCCCTCGGCCCCGACAGCGCCCCCGTGGCCCGGGCCGATGCGCCCCAACCGGCCCTGGAACCAGTTCAGTTCCGGCCCAACCTGCTGCCTCGTACCCCGCGCGGATTCCACGGCCGCACCGCCGAGAGCGCCGCGCTGACCGCGGCCGCGGCCGGACCTGACGGGCCGGTCGTCGTGGTCACCGGGCCCGCCGGGGTCGGCAAGACCGCACTGGCCGTGTGCTGGGCGGCCGGCCGGCACTCCGACTTCCCTGATGGGACGCTCTACGCCGATCTGCGCGGGTTCAGTGACACCTCGGACCCCGAACCGGCCGAGCTGCTGCGGGAGTTCCTCGTCGCTCTCGACGTTCCACCGCGCCGGATACCCGAGTCGGCGGACGCCGCCGGTGCCCTGTTCCGCTCGCTCACCGCCGAACTGCGTCTGCTCGTCGTCCTCGACAACGCCCGTACCTCCGCCCAGGTGCGCCCGCTGCTGCCCACGGGACCCGGCTGCGTCACCGTCGTCACCAGCCGTGCCCGCCTCGCCGGTCTCGTCGCCTCCGACGCCGCCCGCGTCCTCGCCCTCGACGTCCTCGCCACCGACGACAGCGTGGCCCTGCTCACCCGTCTCCTCGGCGAGCGCCGCACCGCCGCCGAGCCCCAAGCGGCTCGCCGTACGGCCGAGTTGTGCGGTGGGCTGCCGCTCGCGCTGCGGGTCGCCGCCGCTCGGCTCGTGGAACTCCCCGCCCTCGGCCTCGCCTCCCTCGCCGACCGGCTCGCCGACGAGCGCCAGCGGCTCGCGCTGCTCGCCGTCGAGGACATCGGCGTCGCCTCCGCGCTGCGGCTCACCACCGCCCACCTCCCCGTCGACGCAGCACAGCTGTTCACCGCGCTCGGCCATCACCCGGGCACACACGTCGACCGGTTCAGCGCCGCCGCGCTCGCCGGCACGACCCCGCCGGATGCGGCCCGCGCCCTCGACTGCCTGGTCGCCGCGCACCTGCTCACCGAGACCGCCCCCGGCTGCTACGTCCTGCACGATCTGGTCCGGCTCTACGCGCGTGGCCAGAGCCATGACCCGGCCGCCCGCACCGCGGCCCGGCTGCGCCTGTACGACCACTGCGTGGCGACCGCGCTGTCCGCGTCCGAGGCCGCGGAACCGGGCGGGGAGCCCGCCTTCGTGCAGCCTCATGACTTTCAACAGCCGCCCGCAGTACGGGACTTCACCAGCCGCGAGGAGGCGCTCGGCTGGTTCGCCGCCGAACGCGACGACCTTGCTCTGATCGCCGCTGCGGCCCGCGCCGAGGACCGGCCCGAGCGGGCCTGGCGGATCGCCGTGACCCAGTGGCCGCTCGTGGTCTGGCGGGTCCTCGCCGACTGGGCGCCCACCCTGGAGGCCGCCCTCGCCGACGCCCGCGCCTGCGCCGACCCCTATGCAGAGGCCCGCGTCCTGACCCTGCTCGGCTGGGTGCTCGCCGAGGAGGGCCGCACCGCCGAGGCCGTCCGGCACCTGCGCGTCGCGCCCGAACTCGCGGCCCGCGCAGGCGACGTACTCGGCGAGGCCACCGCCCTGGTCAACCTCGCCGCGGCCCTCCCCGACGACGAACCCGGCGCCGCCGAAACTGCCTGCACCCGAGCCCTCGCCCTCGCCACCGAGGCCGACGACGCGCACACCCGGATGCTCGCGCTCCAGCACCTGGCCCGCATCCACCTCGGCGCGGGCCGCCACCGGCAGGCGTACGAGGCGGCCGAGGTGGCGCTCGGCCTCGGCCCCGAGCACGAGGCGGTCGCCCGGCGCGTGCTCCTGCGTACCTGGCAGGGCGAGGCGCTGGCCGGGCTCGGCGACACCGTGGCCGGGCGGCGCTGCCTTGCGCAGGCCGCGCTTGAGGCCGAGCAGACCGGCTACGACGCGGGCGCCGTCACCGCGCTCGATGCCCTGCTGCGCATCGCCGACCAGGACGAACTGCCCGAACTGCGGCGTCGGCATGCGGCGGCACACGCCAGGATCCGGGCGCGTTAGCCGGGCGTTAGCGCCGCCGCCGCGCTCGTTAGTGATCTGCCAGCGCGCCGCAACACCCTGGTTCGTGTAAGGGGAAACGACCTCGTGCAGGATCGCGACCCACGAACGAGAACCGGGGGAACCAGCCATGCGCACCACCACCCGTCCCGCCCTGCTCGCCGTCGGCGCCGTCGCGACGCTCGCCCTGTCCCTGACCGCCTGCAACGACGGCAGCGGCACGCAGGACAGCGCCGTCGGCACCAGCGCATCATCAGCCGCCCCGTCGGGTGCAACCTCGGTCCCGGCCTCGGCGCCGGCCGCGGGCTCGGCCTCGGCGCCGTCCGGGGGCTCGGTCTCGGCGCCGTCCGGGGGCAGGACGAGCACGAGCGGTGGTGGCAGCTCGTCCTCCGGCGCTGGCGGGGGCGGCGTCACCGCGGCCTGCACGACCAAGAACACCTCGGTGACGTTCCTCCAGTCCTCGGGCCACGCCAGTGACGCGCAGCCCGCCGCCGCGACCCTCAAGATCACCAACAGCTCGGGTGCCCCCTGCACCATCGTCGGCCCGACGACCGTGGTCGCCGCCGACGACCAGGGCAAGGCGAGCCCGGTCTCGGGGGACAACTCCAAGGACGGCTCGGACGCGGTCGACGTCCCGGCGGGTGCCGCGGTGGTGGCGGACGTGCTGTACAACGACGTGAACAGCGAGGGCACCACGTCGGCCCGTTTCACCTGCCCGGTGCAGGCGTCCCACGTCAAGGTCGCGCTGCCCAAGGACGTGGGCACCACGGTGAACGTGATGAAGGCGAACGGCTCGCCGGGCGGCGTCTTCAGCGTCTGCGGCACCGACTTCAAGGTCGGCGCGTTCGCGGCACGGTAGTGTCCAGCAGGTGCGCTCTTCGGAGCGGGGCCTGGGCGGGACGGAGTACGTGGCGGGGTTGTAGCGCAGCCGCCACGAGCGGACAGCAGCGTTCAAGGCATTGCGCAGGGTCGAGACGGCCCGGTATACGGGCAGCTCGCTGACCCCGGACACGCCGATCTTGTCGAGCTTGTCGACGGTCCGGATCACCTCCAGCGGGTCGTCCACGCCCAGGCCCTGGTAGAAGCCCTGCAGGACCTTCCGGTTGTTGACGTTGATGGTCCACGCCGGGAGGTCGAGCTCGGTCATCACCTCGTGGATGATCCGGGGGAGCTCGGCGTCGAAGTGCAGCGGCACCCGGTCGACGTTGATGACGTCGATGTCGCACTGGGTGAACTCGCGGAAGCGGCCCTCCTGGGCGCGCTCGCCCCGCCAGACCCGCTGGATCTGGTAGTGCTTGAACGGGAACACCAGGTCGTTGAAGTGCTGGGCGACGTAGCGCGCGAACGGCACCGTCAGGTCGAAGTGCAGGCCCAGCTTGGCGTCCGACGCGTCGTTCGGATCCTCCTGGAGGCGGCGCAGCGTGTAGACCTCCTGCGAGGTCTCGCCCTTGGCCATCAGCACGTCGAGGGATTCCACGGACGGGGTCTCGACGGAGCAGAAGCCGTACCGCTCGAAGCCCGCCCGGATGACGTCGAGCCAATGCTGCTCGACGAGCCGCACCTCAGGGAGCCACTCGGGAAATCCGCTGATGGCGGCCGGTCGGACAACCTGCTGGTCGGTCATGTGCGCTGCTCTCTCCTCGACACCTGGGAGGGCCCTGCGGCGCTGATGCCACGTCAACTGCCCCCCGCTGCACGGAAGCAGATCATGGTACGTGCAAGTCCGGTCGCAGTTCATCGCCTTTGTCCCGGACGGCCGCTCCGGGTGGCGGGCCGCCGCCCCGGTCCGTCAGCGCGCCGCCAGGTGCCGCAGGGCCGACTCCGCCGCGTGGAAGCCGGCCATCCCGTGCACCCCCGCGCCCGGCGGGGTCGCGGCGGAGCACAGGTACACGCCGGGCACCCCGGTCGCGTACGGGTCCACCGCGGGGCGGGGTCGCAGCAGCAGCTGGCCCACGGAGTTGGCACCCCCCACGATGTCCCCGCCGACCTGGTTGGCGTTGTCCGTAGCCAGCTGCTCCACCGTCCGGACGGACCGGGCGCGCACCCGCGCCCGGAACCCGGGGGCGAACCGCTCGATCTGGTCGAGGACAGCCCCGGTGGCGTCGCCCCGGTAGCCGTGCGGGACGTGGGCGTACGCGTAGACCGGGTGCAGGTCGCCGGCCGAGCGGGACGGGTCGGCCAGGTACTGCTGGCCGACCAGCACGAACGGCCGACCGGGCATCCTGCCGCGCACGGTCGCCTCCTCGGCGGCCGCGATCTCCTCGAAGGTGCCGCCGAGGTGGACCGTCCCCGCCGAGCGGCAGTGCTCGTTGGTCCACGGAACGCCGCCCTCGACCGCCAGGTCCACCTTGAACGCCGCCGGCCCGTACCGATACCGGCGGTAGGCGCGCGCGGTCCGCCGCGGCAGGCGGTCGCCCAGGATCCCGGCGGCGGCCCGCGGACCGACGTCGAGCAGCACCAGGTCCGGCCGGTCGAGCTGGCCGAGGTCGGCGACCTCCACGCCCGTCTCCACCGTGCCGCCGAGCCGCCCGAGCAGCCGCGCCATCGCGGTGGTGACCGCCTGCGAGCCACCCTCGGCCACCGGCCACCCGTGGGCGTGGCCGGCGGCGGTCAGCAGGAGGCCGACGGCACTGCTGAACGGCGTGCGGAGCGAGCTGAAAGCGTGGGCCGCCACGCCCCCGAACAGCGCCCGGGCCTGCTCGGCGCGCCACCGCCGCGCGGTCCAGGACGCGGGCAGCATGGCCCGGGCGCCGAACCCGGCGAAGGCCAGCGGTGCGGCCGGGACGTGGAGCGGGGGCCCGAGGACGTCCTCGGCGAGCCGGTCGAAACGCCGGGACATCGGGCCGAACACCCGCCGCCACGCCCTGCCGTCGGCCCGCGGCAGCTCCGCGGCCGTCCGGTCCACGTCGCGCCACAGCACCCCTGCGGCCCCCGAGTCCAGCGGGTGCGCCAGCTCCGCGCTCGGCCACCGCCAGCGCAACCCGTACGCCTCCAGTCCCAGCGTTCGCAGGAACGGGGAGGCGACACCGGTGGGGTGGATCGCGGAGCAGTCGTCGTGGAGCAGCCCGGGCAGCGTCCGCTCACCGGACCGGGTGCCGCCCCCGATCGTGCCCCGCGCCTCCAACACCCGGACCGTCACGCCCCGCTGGGCGAGCCGGATCGCCGCGGCGAGCCCGTTGGGCCCGCTGCCGACCACCACAGCCGTCGTCATCGCCGCCACTCCCCCTTCCGCGCCGGTCGGCGCTTCCCCCACGGCAGCTTAGGGCGCGTCTTGTGGATCAGGTCGGACCAGGCCGCGGCGTCAGGGTGCGTGCATCGCAAGGCGGAGGAGGGAGTCCATGCGGAGCATCGGCGACCGACGACAACGCGGCGAGGTGCGTGCCCTGGCGTCGCGGGCCTGGCCTGATCCACAAGACGCGCCCTAGGCCTGCGCCTCCCGGGTCCGGTGCTCGCGGCACCGGGCCGGGTCCCGGGCCTGTCCCACCAGCCCTGGGCCGGTCGGCGCTGCCCGACGATCCCGTCGTGGTGGGACCGGGCGCATCACCGTGGGTCGTGCGGTCGTCGAGGTGGTGCTCCGGGGCCCTGGTGAGGGCAACGGCACGCTCTCCGCCGAGGAGTTCAGCACGGCGGCGATCGAGTACTGGAGCACGCCGGGGGCAATCACCCGTTCGGGGCGCAGATCGACGGGGCGGTCCGTCGGCGGACGAGCATCTGACAGTGTGTCACCGGAATGCGAGGAAGGCTTCGGCGTCTGCCCCACAGCAGGCGGTAGCGGCGAGGATACGTTTCTCCCCACCTGGGGCGGGCGTCCTGCGCCCGTGTCGACCGTCGACCGGAGTGGTGCGAGAAGGAGGAGGGGCTGATGCGGATCGGGGTCGTCGGGGGCGGGATTGCGGGGCTGAGTTGCGCGCTGAGCCTGCACGCGGCCGGGTTCCGCCCGTGGGTGTGCGAGGCGGCGCGGGCGATCGAGGCGGTGGGCGTGGGGATCAACCTGCTGCCGCATGCCGTCCGGGAGCTCGCCGAGCTCGGTCTGGCCGACGGACTGGCCGCGATCGGCCTCGCGCCGCAGCGGCTGCGCTACTACGACCGGGCCGGCGTACCCGTGTGGGACGAGCCGGTGGGTACGGCGGCCGGTTACCGGTGGCCGCAGTACTCCGTGCACCGCGGCCGACTGCACACCCTGCTGCTGGCGGCGGTGCGCGAGCGGCTGGGGCCGGACGCCGTCCGCACCGGGCGGCGGCTGCGGCACTTCGAGACGGTGCCGGGCGGCGTCCGGGCCCACTTCCTGGACCGGTCGAGCGGGGCGACGGTGGTGGAGGAGGCCGAGGTGCTGATCGGCGCCGACGGCATCAACTCCGCGGTCCGGGCCCGGCTCCACCCGCACGAGAGCGCCGCCCGCCGGCACGGCGTCTGGATGTGGCGCGGCATCGCGCCCCACCCGCGACTGCTCGACGGTCGCTCGCTGGTCGTGGCGGGCGGCACGCCCGGCGCGAAGTTCGTCGCCTACCCGATCGCCCCGGCCGCCGAACCCGGCGAGGAGCTGCTGAACTGGGTGCTGGAGGTACCCGACGAGTCGCCCGCCCAGGCGCCGGGGCACGCCGGCCGCCCCACCGCCCCCACCGAGGTCCGCCCGGTCACGGCGGCCGAGGCCCAGGCCCGGCTGCGCGAGTGGCAGCTACCGTGGATCGACCTGCCGGCCCTGGCGGGGCGCACCTCCACCGTCCTCGCGTACGCGATGGTCGACCGCGACCCGCTGCCGTCCTGGAGCGCGGGACGGGTCACCCTGCTCGGGGACGCCGCCCACCCGATGCTCCCGATGGGAATGAACGGCGGCTCGCAGTCCGTGATCGACGCCCGGGTGCTGGCCTGGTGCCTGGCTCGGGAGGCCGATCCGGTGGCCGCCCTGCGGCAGTACGACGACCTCCGCCGCCCGGCCCTGAACGCGCTGGTCCTGGCCAACCGCGCGCTCGGGCCGGAGGAGATCATTGCCCGCGCGGCCGAGCACGGTGGCCCGCTGCCCGCCGACCGAGCCGCCGCCGTCTCCGGACGGTACAAGGAGCTGTCCCTGGCCACCGTCGCCGACGTCAACGACCGCCCCTCCTGGACCGTCCCGCGGCCCGACGTTCGCTGACAGGCGGCGGTACCTGTCGTAGTCGAAGCCCCGGTCGACTAACGGAGGTAGTTCTGCGTCAGCTCGCGCAGTCGGGTTCTACCGAAGCTGCGTCCGTGGCCCGGGTGGACGACCGACACGTCCAGGTCTGAGAGGTACTGCATGCTGCGCCGGTAGGCGGACGGGTCGGACTCCGGAAGGTCGTCGATGAGGTCACCGTTGTAGACCACGTCGCCGGTGTACAGCGCGCCGCTGCGTTCCTCGTGGAGGGCGATGCACCCGGGGGTGTGGCCAGGCAGGTGCAGGACGGTCAGCCGCCGACCACCCAGGTCGACGACATCCCCGTCCTGGAGCGGCTGAACCCCCGCCAGGGGAGCCACGCGGTAGGTGCGCGGGTCGTACCCGGGATGGGGGAGGGCGTTGATCAGCAGCTCCGGTACGGGCTCTCCACCGGCGTCGATGCCGAGCTGGTCGTAGAGTTCGGGGCCGTACAGGCTCGCCGGGATGCCTCGTGCCAGGGCCTCGGCGGCCGCCGGATGAGCGGCTCGCTCGCGGAACTCCCGGGCTCCGCCCACGTGGTCCAGGTGGGCATGGGTGAGAACGACCAACGGATCCCGCTCGAACAACTGCGGGATCTCCGTACGCAGAGCGGCCACCCCCAGGCCGGCATCCACGACCAGGTCGCGATCGGCGCCGCGCACCCACCACAGGTTCGCCCGCAGCAATGGATCGACCTGCGGTTCGGTGATCCGGACGACGCCGTCGTCCAGCTCCTGCACCGCGTACCAGTGACCGGTGTCCACCCCGATCACCTGCCGCTGTCCCGGACCGGACGGACGGCGGCGACGGTGTGGCCGAGGCGGTCGTACGGCAGTTTCTCCGGGCTCGCCCCGGCAGCGCAAGCAGTCATGTCCCCGACCGTACAGTTCGTTCGTCACTGGTCCGCTTCGGGGAGGTGGATGGCCTCGTAGGCGAGCCACTGGGCGAAGGAGTGAAGGCCGTAGTCGAGGTCCACGGTGGGGTGCCAGCCCGGGGGGAGGGCCGGGACGAGGGGGGTCGACGGGGAGGCGGAGGGGGTGGGGGAGAGCTCGACCGGGACGGGGCGGACGACGCGGGAGACGGTCTCGGCGAGGTCGCGGGCGGTGCTGGGCTTCTCGCCGGCGAGGGTGAACCCGCCCGCGCCGGACGGGTCTTGGAGGACGGCGGAGAGGGCGGAGACCAGGTCCTTGACGTGCAGGGGGTGCAGCGGAGCCTCGGGGTCCGTGTCGAGGACGACGGGGTGACTGCGTAGGGCGCTCCACACCATGCGGCCGACGGGGGTACGGCGGGAGGTGCCCGGGCCGTAGAGGTTTCCGGGCTGGACGGTGACCGGCGGGCGCGGGGGGCGGTGGATGGTCAAGGGGCCGTCGGCTGCGGGAAGTTCTATGACGGCGTCCGCCGAGGCGTCGACGATCCGGTACCCCTGGTCGGCCAGGCCGCGGGCGAGGTACTGGCCCAGCGGAGTGTCGGCCCCGAGGACGGCGACCGTGCCGCGGGAGGGGCGGCGGCGGGCGGTGGGGGGCCGCGGGGGCCGTCCTCCCGGGCGGCGAGCAGGCCGTGCCGGGTGAGTTCGGCGAGGCCCTCGCGCAGCGCGGCGATCTCGGCCGCCGTGCCGTTCTGGGCGATGCCACCCGCTCCCAGGGTGTCGAGGCACTCGGTGAGGACGGCGGGGTCGGGCTCGGCGAGGGTCGGCAGTCCGTGGTGGAGGAGGCCCGTGGTGTACGCCGTCAGCCAGCTGCCCCAGGCGATCCGGGAGTCGATGGCACGGTCGAACCGCGGTAGCCGGGACCGGAGTTGGTCGACCGCGACACCCCGGCCCGCCAGGTACTGCTCGGACTCGAGGTGCAGCCAGCGCGGTCGGCCGGGGCCGGGGAGGCGTACGTCGCAGCGGGCGATGCCGTACTTGAAGTAGGGCACGACCTCCAGATCCGCCAACTGCCGACCCTCATGGCCTGGTTGGTCCGACGGCAGGAAGCAGACGGACCGGCGCGGGCCGCGGAAGGCGTTGCCGGAGATGCTGCCCTGGTCGTCGTGCTCGGCCAGGTTGGGTGCGGCGACGAAGCGCGGGACGTCGGCGGCGCGCAGATAGCGGTCCATCAGGATGTCGTCGGGCCAGGCGAAGAGGTGCCGGCTCGCGTACTCGACGTACCCGGCGGCGACCGCCCGGGGCAGGATGATGGCCACGCAGGGGAAGTACTCGCCGACCGCGCCCACCCAGCGGGCGCCGGAGAGGGCGCCGAAGCGGACGGCCGCCCCGTTGCGGGAGTCCCAGAGGGCGAACAGGGCGAGTGCGGCGTCCGGCATCGCCTCGACGGCCAGGCGGGCGCGCTCGAAGAAGGAGTCGGAGAGGATCATGTCGTCCTGGACGACGAGGTGGTGGCTCGCTCCCTCCTCGATCGCCGACCAGGCGGCCAGCGCGGTGCGCAACACGGAGGGCCTGCCGGTCGGGTCGGGGTCGACGACCACCGAGAGGGCGCCGGGCGGGGCGTCGGCGGCGATCCGCTCGGCCGCTTCGAGTCGTTTGGGGTGGGTCATCACCGAACCGCTCATCCGGTGGCGGGTCGAGCTGTTTCCAGGCATCGCGCGCTCCGTCGTCTCCTCGGCCCATGCCGCCGGGCGGAAGCATCCGTTGCGCGTCCGCCCGGCCTCGGAGGGAAGCTACCAGCAGCCTTCTGCCGTGAAACAAGCAGGTCTTGATGGTGTGTCAGGTGGGCCGAAAAGGCACTCTTGTCGTTGCCTGCGCACCACTGCATGCTTTCCGGGCCACCGCTCCCGCGCAGAACCGGAGGGGAACCGATGATCGCGCCCAGCGTGCAGGCACCATCCCTGGGGTCCGAATCCCAGGACAAGGACACGGCAGCGGAAGAATCGTTGCTGCGCCGTCTCTCAGGACTGCGGGGCGCCCGCGTCGCCGTCACGGGCGGGGGTGGTCTGGTCGGAAGCCGGGTGGTCGCGCTGGCGCGCCGGGCCGGTGCCTCCGTCGCCGTGCTGGACCGCTTCGACGCGTACCCGGAGGACGTCCGCGAGCTGTTCGGACTCGACCGGTTCGGGGCCGAGTTGGCCGTCGGCGACATCTGCGACCGGGACACCGTGCGCCGCGTCGTCAAGGGCGCGGACTACGTGATCCACGCCGCCGCCTACGCCGACGTCGCAGCCTGCGCCCGCCACCCCGACGTCGCCTTCGAGGCGAACGTGCGCGGCACCGAGATCGTGCTGGAGGAGATCGCCGCGGCCCCGGTGCGTCGGCTGGTGTTCATCTCCTCGGCCGCCGTCTACGGCAACGGCCGCCCGGGCGTGACCGGTCCGCAGGTGTTCCAGGAGGACCAACTCCTCGTCCCCGTCTCGGTCTACGCGAACACCAAGCTGTGGGCCGAGCACCAGGCACGGCTGATGCTGGGCGGCCCCGGCCGGGCCGAGGTCACCGTGCTGCGGTACTTCTCGGTCTACGGGGACCCGCAGATCCCCAAGCCCGGCAGCCACTCGTGGATGGTGGCGTGGATGTCCATGCACGCCCACCTCGGCCTGCCGATCCACCTCAACGGCGGCGGCGTGCAGGTGCGCGACCTCGTCCACGTGGAGGACATCGCGGCGGCGACCGTCCTCGCGCTGGTGGAGGAGCGCGCGGCCGGCCAGGTCATCAACATCGGTACGGGCACGCCGACTTCGGTGCGCGAGGTGGCCAACCTGATCGCCCCGCACTACCCGGGTTCGCGGCAGATCGTCACCCCGCTGCCCGAGGGCGACCCGCTGGGCGGCTACGCCTCCATCGAGCGGATGCGCGAGTGCCTCGTTCGGGCAGTACACCCTGGTGCCCGAGTCGGCGGCGATCGCCGTCCGTAAGGACGCCCCGTTCGCCCAGGCGGCACTGGTCGGCTGCGCCGTCACCACCGGCGTCGGTGCGGCCGTCAACACCGCCAAGGTGCGTCCGAGCGACACCGTGCTGGTCCTCGGCTGCGGCGGCGTCGGCCTCAACGCGATCCAGGGCGCCCGGCTCGTCGGCGCCCGCAGGATCATCGCCGCCGACGTCTCCGACGAGAAGCTCGCGCAGGCCCGCCACTTCGGCGCCACCGACGTGATCAACAACCGCCGCGAGGACCTCGCGGAGCGGATCGTCCAGCTCACCGACGGACGCGGCGTGGAGGTGGCCATCGAGGCCATCGGGCTGCCGCGCACCATCGAAGCGGCCTACGCGGCCCTCGCCCGCGGCGGCACGGCGGTGGTCGCCGGGCAGGTGGCGGACGGTGTGCGGATCTCCATCGACCCGTTCGTCATGTCCGACCAGGAGCTCTCCCTCATCGGGTCGAACTACGGCTCCAGCACGCCGGATTCGGACTTCCCCCTGCTGATCGACCACTACCTGAACGACCGGATCGACCTCGACTCCCTCGTGACGCGCGTGATCGACCTCAAGGACATCAACGAAGGCTTCGACCACCTCAAGCGCGGCATCGGCATCCGCTCGGTGATCACGTACTGAAAGGCGGTGGCAATCGCATGGCCCTGGAATCGTCCCGGCTGGCCTTCGAGCGGGCTCGCCGCAGCATCGGCGGTGGCGTGGGGTCCGGCCTGCGCGCCGCGATGCCTCCCCACCCGCTCTTCGTGCAGGAGGCACTCGGCGCCCACGTGTGGGACCTCGACGGCGACCGGTACACCGACTACGTGATGGCCTGGGGCCCGCTCCTGCTCGGTCACGGTGACCCGCGCGTGGTGTCCGCGGTGGCCGACATCGTGACGAAGATGCAGGTCGTCGGCACCGGGCACGCGCTCGAGTACCGCGCGGCGGAGGCGGTCCTGGAGGCCGTCCCGCACGGGGAGCGGCTGCTGTGGAGCAACACGGGGACGGAAGCGGTGCAGGTCGCGCTGCGCCTCGCGCGAGCCGCCACCGGGCGGCGCCGCGTGCTCAAGTTCGCCAAGAGCTACCACGGTTGGCACGACACCGTGTACGCCGGGATGTCCGAGGACGACTGCGACCGCCCCGCAGCCCCCGGCGGGCCGGGACAGTCGCCCAGCGTGCTGGACGACCTGGTCGTGGCGCGCTTCAACGACGTACACCTGGCCGAGCGCCTGCTGGGCGAGGCCGTGGAGCGCGACATCGCGGCCGTGCTCGTCGACCCGGTGATGAGCAACGCCGGCGTCGAAGCGCCCGCACCGCAGTTCCTGTCGACGCTGCGGACCCTCTGCGACCGGCACGGCGTCATCCTCGTCTTCGACGAGGTGATCGCCGGGTTCCGGATCGCACGGGGCGGGGCGGCCGAGGCGTACGGCGTGCTACCCGACCTGTCCGTCTTCGGGAAGGCGATGGCCGGGGGCTTCACCCAGAGCGCCGTCGTCGGCCGGGCGGAGCTGGTCGACCAGGTGACCGCCGGTGTGGTGCACGCGGGAACCTTCAACGCCAACCCGATCGCCCTGGCAGCCGTCGAGGCGACGATGCGCGTCCTGGCCGATCCCGCGGTCTACCAGCAGCTCGAGAAGACCTCCTCCGAGTTCGAAGCCCTCGTCGGCGGCGCTCTCGGTTCGTCTGCCGACTTCGGCCGCTTCAACCGGGTCGGCTCGCTCCTCCAGTACGTCCCCGCCGGCGGGGACACCGGGCTCCATGGAACCGGCGGGCTCTGGAGCGTGATCCTCGAAGGGATGCTGCGCCAGGGCTTCCTGTTCATGCCGTCCGGCAAGGTCTTCCTCAGCACGGCGCACACCACCGCCGACATCGAGGCGACGGCCGAGGCCCTCGACCGGCTCCTGAGGAAGCTGTGACATCCGGCCCGGGCCCGGCGGTCTGCCGGGCCCGGGCGGGGTGGGTGCGTCCCGGTGGGGTGGGTCAGGAGAGCAGGCCGTTGTAGTCGGGGAGCTTGAAGGTCTTCTCGGCGTGGCCGCCGTTCAGGTCGGTCCAGTTGTTGCCGACGCTGGCGATGATCGTGTAGCCCTCGTTCTCGACCTTGGTCCGCTCGTCCGTCTTGTACTGCTGGACCGGCTTGAAGAGGTCGCCCAGGTCGCGCCCGTGCAGCTCGTCCACGGTGTAGCCGGCCTTCTCCAGGCTGTAGCGGGTGACGGGTTCGATGAAGTCCACGCGCGCGGTGACGAAGATGATCGCGACCCCGCGCGAGTGGGCGTACTGCGCCAGCTCCACGACCGGCGCCATGCCCGGCATCGTGAACGGGTGGAAGTGCGTCGCGAGGGTGGTGTTGTCGATGTCGAAGACGATCGCGGGCTTCTCGTCCGAGGGCTCGGCCGTGCGCTGCTCGAGGTAGGCGCGGGCGGGCGCGACCGCGGCGGTGACGTCGGCCAGCCACTGCTGCTCGGTCACCGCACCGCCGGCCGCCGGGGCCGCCGCGACCACGGGGGCGGCCGGGGCGGCCGGGGCGGCGACGGCGGGGGTGGCGAGACCGGCGGTGATCGCGGTCGTCAGGGCGGCGGTGGCGACGAGCTGTGCCTTGATGCTCATATCGGTGAATCAGCTTTCGAGTTGAGGGTCGGTCGGTCAGGTGGCCGGTGTGGCGCTCGGGGTCGTGCTGCCGTGGTGCGACCAGGCCACGATGGGCCATTCCTGGTGGTAGATCGGGAACGGCACGTCCTTCTCGATCAGCGGGGTGCCGAGGATGGCGATCCTCCCGAGCACCGCCCCGTCCACGTCGAGCCCGCCGTAGAGGCCGGCGCTACCGTCGACGGTCGGCTTGGCGCCGCTGCCGTCGACCGTGACCGTGACGGTGCCCTGCACCTGGGCCCGCAGGTACGGGCTGACGGTCGCCTTGACGCCCAGCGCGTCGTAGAGGGCGACCGACCCTTCGGCGACCAGGGCGCTGCGTACGGTGGCGGAGCCGGTGAAGGTGGCCTTGACCGGGGTCACGGTGGTGCTGACCGGGTTGGTGACGCTGTGCCAGCCGGCGGCCTTGGTGTAGTCGGCGTGGACGGCCCAGGTGCCGTCGATGGTCTGCCCGACGTCGACGCTGACGGTGCCGTCGGCGCTGACCTCGGCGTAGACCGTGAGGTTGAGGGTGATCACGACCGGCAGCGCGCCGACCATCACGGTGGGGGTGGCGGTGAGGGTGGCGACCGGGATCCTGACCGGGCCGGTGGAGCCGGTGAGGGCCGCGGTGAGGTGCCAGTCGGCGTGCGCGCCCAGATCAAAGCCGACCTCGGCCTGCTCGGGAGCGAGGATGCCGTGGCTGCCCTGGTAGGAGAAGACGACGCTCGGGTCGAGTTCGAGCGAACCCGTCAGTGCCGCCTTGGAGCCGCCGGGCAGCGGGACGGTGTCGTTCGCGTCGAGCTTCAACACGGCCGAGGCCGAGCCGCTGCCCCCGTCGGGCTTCGGCACGTAGGAGACCTTGAGGTCCTTGACCTGGGGGGTGACCTGGATCTTGTGCGGATCCAGCGCGGTCTTGATCTTCGCCCAGGTCTGGCCGAGCAGTTCGGAGATGGTGGCCGGGCGGGTGTCGACCTGCACCTTCCCCGTGCCGGCCGGCTTGACGGCCGTGATCGCCAGCAGCGCGCCCTGCGGCGCGGCGGCCGACGGCGGGCTGTCGATCAGCCGGCCGGTCTGCACGGCGGTGGTGGCCGCGGCGGTGGCGGACGGGCTCGGGACTCCCTTGCCGTCGTCGGCGACCACGGCAAGCTCGGCCTTGCCGGTCTGCCGGTCGTACTTGGTCAGTTGGAGGTCCGCAGCCCCGGCCGCGACGGTCGGTGTCCCGGACGGGGCCGGGGTGGCGGCCGGAGTGCCCGGGACGATCGGGGCCACCGCCTGGGTGACCGACGAAGCGACAGCTGGCGGCGGCGGCGTGCTGGACGGTGTGCGGTCGGCGGCCGGGACCACCAGGGCCACCGCGCGGTTGCCGGGGGCCGGGGGCACCGGCGTGGTCCCGTCGGGCGGAGCCGGTACGGCCTGGGCGGCGGCGCCGTGGTCGGCGGGCTGGGCTGTCGGGCTCGTCGGGTCGCAGGCGCTGAGCGAGAGCACCACGGAGACGACGAGCGCCGGCAGCGCGAGGGTGCGCATGGACATGCGGAGGGTCACCTTCGGCGTAAGGCGGGCAGGGAAGCCGTCGGTATGCGATCAACAAGGTGTCAAGGGCATGCCAGACGGTGAGGTCGGCAAGGTCCACCGCAGGAGGAAGTCCGGGTGGCTACCGGTGCATCGAGGGGGCACGTGGGAGGTGGCCGAAGTCCGCCGTCGGCCGGTGCCGCGAAGGCGCGTCGGCCTTCGCGACCGTGGCCTGGCGCCACAGGGGAAGACGCCAGGCCCAGCCACGGGCAATCCCTAAAACTAGAACCAGTAGTTTTGCCTGGGCGAGAACGTACACTAGTCCGCGGCAACGCCACTACCCGGGGGTAACCGCCAGCGGACGAGAGGACCAACAGATGGGCAGGCCGTCACGGCCACTGCTGACCCGGGACGGAATCATGCGGGCAGCCCTTGCGCTGGTCGACGAGGAGGGCGCCGCCGCGCTGTCGACCACCCGCATCGCGGCCCGGCTGGGCGTGAAGGGGCCCTCGCTCTACAACTACGTCTCCAGCCGCGACGAGATCATCGCCGGAGTCAGCGACCTCATCGTCGCCGAGATGGACCTCGACCCGACCGTCCAGCCGTGGACCGCCGCCCTCGACGCCTGGGCCCGCTCCTACCGCGCCGCCCTCGCCCGGCACCCGAACATGGTGCCGCTGCTCTCCGCCCGGCCGACCCGGTCCGCCGCGGCCCTGCAGGCCTACGCCTGCGCGTTCGCCATGCTGCGGGAGGCGGGCTGGCCCGAGGAGCAGGTGCTCCCGGTGGTCCAGTCCATCGAGTACCTGCTGATCGGCTCCGCACTCCACCTCAACAGCCCGCACGAGGCGGCCTGGACGGACGAGGCGCTCCCGCCCGGGCTCGGGCCGCTGCGCAACGCGCCGCCCGACTTCCGCGAGCAGGCCTTCGAGACCGGCCTCACCGCGCTGATCCGCAGCTTCCAGGAGACCCTGGACGGCCTTCGGGCCCGCCACGACGACTGACGCGGCGACTGGGTCGTAGTCCCCGGAGTCGACAACGATCAGGCAGGGGAGATGGGCTTGCCGGCTTCCGGCAGGGTCGGGGTGTCAGAGGGGCCGAGCAGCCGTCCTCGCGAGCGGGGCGGCAAGCTCGGCGCCGGTCACTCGCACGGCCGTTTGCGGTCCTCGGCCAGCGATTCCGCCGCCGTGCGGGCGAGCTCGCCGAAGAACTCCGCCAGGGCCTGCGGCACCTCGGGGCGCAGGCGGTAGTACGTGAAGCGGCCGTGCGGCTCCGGCTCCACGATGCCGGCCTCGCGCAGCACCCGCAGATGGTTGGACAGCGCGGTCTGCCGCGCACCCGTCTCCTGGATCAGGTGGTTGGTGCACAGGGCCGACTGCGCGAGCAGCGTCACGATGCGCAGGCGCAGTGGTTCACCCAGTACCCGGATGAGGTCGCCCTGCGTCGGCGTCGCCGTGTCGGTACCTGATGTCAGCATGCCTCGATTATCACACATCACTCGATCGTGATACCACTCTTGCCTGATATCACCATGCCGTGATGCGTTGCAGGTGTTCCGGTCGCTCCCGCCCCAGGGATCGGCCGGACGCCCGCCGCACGGCCCCGCAACGGCGCGGCCGGGTCCGGCGTGGAGAACCGTCGCCGCGAGCTACCAGGTCGCCGCGAGCTATCAGGAGGCAACCGCCTTGAGCACCCCCATCCGTAACGTGATCATCATCGGTTCCGGCCCGGCCGGGTACGCGGCTGCGCTCTACACGGCCCGTGCCTCCCTCAAGCCGCTGGTCTTCGAGGGAGCCGTCACCGCCGGTGGTGCGCTCATGAACACCACCGAGGTCGAGAA